>NZ_AP024545.1:1962390-2289455 GCF_018406605.1 Noviluteimonas caseinilytica
CAAGCCGCCGCCGAGTTCCAGGTCGAGGCGCGCATACCGGGCGTCGTCGTGCACGCGCGCATCGGTGCGCGCGAAGCGCGTGGCGCCGGCCGCGTCGTCCTGCACGCACAGGTGTGCGAGCTGCGCGCCGCGTGCCAGCGTCACCGTCGCGGACGATGTCGAAAGATGCGCGTATTCGCCCGAGGCGATGTGATGCTCGACGACGCGCGCGGACGCGCCTTCGCCGACCGCGATCGCATGTCGCAAGTGCCACGCCTGGTCCTGCGCCGCGGAAGCGCCGACGAACATCAGGTACAGCGGCGCCGCCACGTGCGTGCCCGCCGCGATCCGCAACGTCGCGCCCGAACGCGCCATCGCCGCATTGATGCCGGCGAACACTGCATCCGGATGCGCAGGCACGACCACCGCGTCGGCCATCGATGCCGAAAACGTCACGCCCGCAGGCAACGCATCGATGTGCGAAAGGGCGGCCGAATACACGCCATTGACGAACACCAGGCGCGGCCCGTCGATCCCCGCCAACAATGCGGCATCGACGTCGGCGCCCGAAGCCGGCGCGAACACCCGCCGCTCCAGCGCCCGCAACGACGTGTACTTCCACGCCTCGCTGCGCGGCTTCGGCAAGCCTTCGCGCAGGACCGCCTCCAGCGTCGCGCGTCCCGCCGCGTCGCCTGCGAAGCCCTGCGCGAGCGATTCCAGCAACGCGCTCATCCGGCCGCTGCCTCCGGCGCCTTGCGACCCGACAGCCAGGCGTAACCATGCTGTTCGAGTTCGAGCGCCAGTTCCGGCCCGCCCGTTTCGACGATGCGTCCATCGGACAGCACGTGCACAACGTCCGGCTTGATGTAGTCGAGCAGGCGCTGGTAATGCGTGATCACCAGGAACGCGCGCGACGCCGACCGCAGCGCGTTCACGCCATCGGCCACGTTGCGCAGCGCATCGATGTCCAGGCCCGAGTCGGTCTCGTCGAGGATCGCCAGTTTCGGCTCCAGCACCGCGAGCTGGAAGATCTCGTTGCGCTTCTTTTCGCCGCCGCTGAAGCCTTCGTTGACGCCGCGGTGCAGCAGGTCGTCCTTGATGTGCAGCACGGCCAGCTTCTCGCGCACCAGCTTGAGGAACTGCATCGAATCCAGTTCCGCTTCGCCGCGCGCCTTGCGCTGCGCGTTGAGCGCCGACCGCAGGAAGTACGTGTTGTTCACGCCCGGGATTTCCACCGGGTACTGGAAGGCGAGGAACACGCCTTCGGCCGCGCGCTGTTCGGGTTCGAGCGCCAGCAGGTCGCGGCCTTCGAACGTCACCGAACCGGACACGATGTCGTAGCCCTCGCGGCCCGCGATCACGTTGCCCAGCGTGGACTTGCCCGCGCCGTTCGGGCCCATGATGGCGTGCACCTGGCCCGGCGCGACCTCGAGCGAGAGGCCCTTGAGGATGTCGCGCCCGGCGACGCGGACGTGGAGGTTGTCGATCTTCAACATGTGCGTTTGTTTTCCTGTTTACCCGACCGCGCCTTCCAGCGACACCTCGAGCAGCTTCTTCGCTTCCACCGCGAACTCCATCGGCAATTCGCGGAACACGGACTTGCAGAACCCGTCGACGATCATCGACACCGCGTCTTCTTCCGAAATCCCGCGGCTGCGGCAATAGAACAATTGGTCGTCGCTGATCTTCGAGGTCGTCGCTTCGTGCTCGACGATGGCGGTGGGGTGCTTCACTTCCACGTAGGGGTAGGTGTGCGCGCCGCAACGCTTGCCGATCAGCAGCGAATCGCATTGGGTGTGGTTGCGCGCGCCCTCGGCGCTGCGTTCCACCTTCACCAGGCCGCGATACGCATTCTGGCCGCGGCCCGCGCTGATGCCCTTGCTCACGATCTTCGACTTCGTGCGCTTGCCGACATGGATCATCTTGGTGCCGGTGTCGGCCTGCTGGCGATGGTGCGTGAGCGCGACCGAATGGAACTCGCCCACCGAGTCGTCGCCCAGCAGCACGCAGCTCGGGTACTTCCAGGTGATGGCGGAGCCCGTCTCGACCTGCGTCCACGAAATCTTCGAACGCGCCCCGCGGCACTCGCCGCGCTTGGTCACGAAGTTGTAGATGCCGCCGCGACCTTCTTCATCGCCGGGGTACCAGTTCTGCACGGTGCTGTATTTGATCTCCGCATCGTCCAGCACCACGAGCTCGACGACCGCGGCATGCAGCTGGTTCTCGTCGCGCATCGGCGCCGTGCAGCCTTCGAGGTAGGAGACGTAGCTCTTCTCCTCCGCGATGATCAGCGTGCGCTCGAACTGCCCCGTGTTGATCGCGTTGATGCGGAAATACGTGCTCAGCTCCATCGGGCAACGCACGCCCTTCGGGATGAAGGCGAAGCTGCCGTCGGAGAACACGGCCGCGTTGAGCGCGGCGAAGTAGTTGTCGCCGGTGGGCACCACGCTGCCGAGGTATTGCTTCACGAGCTCGGGATGCTCGCGGATCGCCTCGGACATCGAGCAGAAGATGATGCCCTTCTCGGCCAGTTCCTTGCGGAACGTGGTGCCGACGGAGACCGAGTCGAACACCGCATCCACCGCGACGCCCGCGAGCTTGGCGCGTTCGTGCAGCGGCACGCCGAGCTTCTCGTACGTGTCCAGCAGTTCCTGCGGCACCTCATCGATCGAGGCGTACTTGGCCTTCGGCGCGGAGTAATAGCTGATGGACTGGAAATCGATCGGCGCGATGTCGAGCTTCGCCCAGTTGGGCATCGGCATCGTCAGCCAGTGGCGATACGCGGCCAGGCGCCACTGCGTCATCCATTCGGGCTCTTCCTTCTTCGCGGACAGGAAGCGCACGACGTCTTCCGACAGCCCCGGCGGGAGCGAATCGGATTCGATGTCCGTGACGAAGCCGGCCTCGTAGCGACGGCCGAGTTGTTCGAGGATTTCAACGTTGCTTTCGTGTTGCGTCATGTCGTGTGCCTCACGCCGTCGCCAGCGTGGCGGGGATCGCGCGGCGCGCGGGCGGCGCCGGCGACACGAGGTCGGCCAGCGTCACGCCACGCAGCGCATCGGCGACCACGTCGTTGATGCGGCGCCAGTTCGCGCGGACGCCGCAGGAGTGTTCGATGCCGCACGCGTCGGCGTGCAGGCTGCATTCGGTCATCGCGAGCGGGCCTTCCATCGCTTCCACGATCTCGATCAGCGATATCGCGTTGGCCTCGCGCGCCAGGCGATATCCGCCGTGCGCGCCACGGAACGACGCCACCAGCCCCGCCTGCGCGAGCGGCTTGAGCAGCTTGGCGACGGTGGTGGCTTCCAGGCCCGCGCGTTCGGCGAGCTCGGCGGCGCTGAGCACGGTGTCGGGGCCGGCGGCGGCGAGCGCCGTCAGCACGACGGTGGCGTAATCGGTGAGCTTGGTGACCCGGAGCATCGGGGCGGCCTGGCAATGCGGACCGAAATTGTACGGTTTTAGGGTCCGGGCCGAAACCGGCGGTTGCGCCGGATCGCAGCCGGGTTCATCCGGCTGCGGGTTTTACGCTTGGAATCAGCCCGCGGCGGCGGGCTTGGCGTCGGCCTGCGCCGCGGCCGGCGGCGGGGGCAGGTTCGCTTCGAAGTACGGCACCGGGGGCGTCTGGCCCGGCGGCAGGTAGGCCGGCGCAGGTTCGCCGCCGGGGCCGAGCGACTTGATGAAACGGAAGATCGCGAGGCGGTCCTGCTCCTTCATGGCGCGGAGGGCGAAGTCCGGCATGATCGGTCGCGTGTGCAGGTTGGCCGTGTACTCGAGCCACTTCTTGTCGTCCATGTCGGCCGCCTTCAGGCGCAGGTTGGCCGCATAGGTCGTGCCCCACGGGCCGTTCCAGCCGACCTTCGATCCGACGAGCCACTGGTCGCGCGGCGCATCGCCGCCGTTCTGCGCCCAGCCCGGCGTGTGGCAATCGTTGCAGCCGGCGATGCGCACCAGGTATTCGCCCTGCGCGAGCAATTCGGCATCGCTCGGGCCTGCGGTGGCCACCGCCACGGCGGCGGGTGCATCGGCGGCGGTGGCGTCCGTTGCCGCGGGCTTGCACGCGGACAGGGCCAGGACCAGGACGGAGGGGACGAGCAGGATCGAAGCGCGCATGGGCCTTGGTGACGTTCCGGATGGAATCCGTGAATACGCACCTTGCGACTTCGACCGGCCACGCCGATGGCGGGATCACCGCGCAACCCGCACAATCCGCATCTTTCCCCCGAACGGAAGTCCGCATGGCCCGCAAGATCGTCGCCCGTCGCTCGCAGATCCATGGCAACGGCGTATTCGCAGCCGCCACGCTCAAGAAAGGCGAACGCCTGATCGAATACAAGGGCAAGCGGCGCACGCACGAGGAAGTGGACGGCGACGACACCGGCGATGTCGAAAGCGGTCACACGTTCCTGTTCACGCTCAACGACGAGTACGTGATCGACGCCAACCACGGCGGCAACACGGCGCGCTGGATCAACCACAGCTGCGATCCCAACTGCGAAGCCGTGCTGGAAGAAGACGACGGCGACGACCGTCGCAAGGATCGCGTCTTCATCGAAGCCATGCGCGCGATCAAGCCGGGCGAAGAGCTCACGTACGACTACGGCATCACGCTGGACGAGGCGCACACCGCGCGCCTGAAGAAGATCTGGGCCTGCCACTGCGGCTCGCCCAAGTGCACGGGCACGATGCTCAAGCCCAAGAAGAAGTAAGCAGCACGTCGCACGGGTTGCCCGATCGGGCAGCCCGGCGGCACGCGATGCTGCACCGCGGGACGGCCCACCGATGGGCACGATGCCCCGCATAGGCAAAAGGTTTGCATGACTGACGGGAGTCGGCGGCGACGCTTGCCATGAATACGCTGTCCCCATTCCGCCGCCCCCCTTGGACGACTCCATGCGCCTGCTCCCCGCGACGCTTACCCTTGCCATCCTGTCCGTCCTCTCCGCCAACGCACACGCGATCACCGTCGACGGCAAGATCGATCCCGCCGAATGGCAGGGCGCCCAGCACGTCACCGATTTCCGCATCACCCAGCCGCTGACCGGCGCGCCCGGTTCGCAGCCCACCGAAGCCTGGATCCTCGCCACGCCCGAAGGCCTGGCCATCGGCTTCCGCAACACGCAGCCCTCGTCGATCCCGCGCAACAACCAGAAGATCCGCCGCGACGAACAGGCGCAGGTGGATCGCAACAATTTGATGATCAACTTCGACGGGGGGCGCACCGGTTACAACTTCATGGTGTCGTCCACCGACGGCATCAACGACGCGATCATCACCAACGAGAACAGCTTCAGCACCGACTGGGACGGCAACTGGCAGCACGCCGCCACGCAGGACGCGGACGGCTGGTCGAGCGAAATGCTCATCCCCTGGTACATCGCGCCGATGGACAAGGGCGCCAACGGCAAGCGCACCTTCCACATCTACCTCGACCGCGTGATCGGCAGCACCGGCGAACGCGCGGCGTGGCCGGCGGCGAGCTTCGAGCGCCCGCGCTTCTTGTCGGACTTCATCGCCATCGAAGTGCCCGAGTACAACAAGGCGCTGATCGCGATCACGCCGTACGTGTCGGGCGTGTACGACAACGTCAACCTCGATGGCACGCTGGACGCCGGCGCCGACATCCTGTGGAAGCCCAATGGCCAGTTCCAGCTGACGGCCACGATCAACCCGGACTTCGGCCAGGTCGAAAGCGACGACATCGTCGTCAACTTCAGCGCCAACGAAACCTTCTTCAGCGACAAGCGCCCGTTCTTCACCGAGAACCAGGGCCCGTTCGAATTCACCACGCCGTCCGACTTCAGCCAGCTCGTCTACACGCGCCGCGTGGGCGGCCCGACGGACGACGGCACCGGCGCGGGCGACATCACCGCGGCGGTCAAGGCCAACGGATCGTTCGGCGCCACGCACTACGGCGTGATGCTGGCGCAGGAAGCGGACGAGGTGGGGCGCAACTTCAGCGCGTTCCGCCTGAGCCACGACTTCTCCAAGCAGAGCATCGGCATGATGGTCACGGAAGTGGACCGTCCGTACTTCGATCGCAAGGCAACCGTCCTGGGCTTCGACCAGAACTGGCGCCCGAACGAAAAGCTGAGCATCCAGAACCGCCTGATCTTCAGCGACATCGACGAAGGCGACATCACCTCGCCCTCGATCGGCAAGACCGAGAAGGGCGACGGCTTCACCACCATCATCGATTACGAGATGGACCACGGCTGGCGCCAGCAGTGGCTGGGCATGCATTTCAGCGACAGCCTGCAGATCAACGACTTCGGCTACCTGTCGCGCAACAACATGAACTACGCGCACTGGCAGGTGATGAAGCGCATCACCGGCATGCCGCAGACCTCGAAGTATTCCTCGCACGACTGGCGCTGGCGCATCAGCGGCAGCAACAACGACCACGGGCTGGATTTGCAGCGCCAGTTCCGCACCAGCGTGTCCAACCAGATGCGCGACGGCGACAACTCCTACGCGCAGATCAACCTCAACACGTCGGGCTACGACGACCGCCTGCTGCGCGGCAACGGCATCGTGCGCACGCCCTCCAACTTCAACGCCTTCGCCGAACGCAACTGGGCGCGCCAGGGCAACTGGGCGTTCTACGCCAACTTCGGGGCCAACAACTCCGGCATCGGCAACGACCAGAACGACCGCCACGTGGGCTGGAATACGCAGTTCCAGCCGACGTACTTCATCAGCGACGCCTTCAGCATCTACACCACGCTCTACTTCGAGAGCACGCCGCAGTGGATGCTGTGGGAGGGCGACAACCTGCTGGGCACGTTCGACGAACACGCCACGCAAGTGGATGCGGGCCTGAACTGGAACATCGGCAGCCAGCACGAACTGCGCGTCAAGATGCAGTCGCTGGGCCTGGACGCGAAGGTGCGCCAGGCATGGCGCGCCGCACCGGACGGCACGCCGATCCCGACCAACGATCCGATCAACGACTTCAGCCTGAGCAACCTGGGCTTCCAGGTGCGCTACCGGTGGGAGTTCAAGCCGTTGTCGTACCTCTATGTCGTGTACGGCCGCGGCGGCGACCTGTTCAACGAGTTCTCCGAGGATGCCAACGACGCGCTGCGCGACAGCTTCGATCTGCGCGATTCGGAACAGTTCCTCGTGAAGCTGAGCTACCGCTTCGAGCTTTAAGGGCGCGCCGGGAAGCCGTAGACGATTTCGCCGACGACGACGTCGCGGTCCATCGTCGGGTACTTCGGATCATCGCTCCACACCTCGCCCTCGCCTTCCGGCAGGGCGATCGTGTCCGGCAGGTCCGGACGCTCGCGCAGCGAGAAGCGGCCCTGGCCGGGCATCGGTTGCAGGTGGCCGTTGTTCCAGTTCGATACCGTGCCGCCGTAATCCCAGCCGAAGCCCGAGAACTGGATGCGCTTGCCGTTGCGCGCCACGATCTCCGACAGCGGCATGCCCATGTGCACGCCGCTGGGCAACTTCCAGTGCGATTCCCCGTCCAGCACGCGCACCAGCGACAAAGCGTGCATCTGGTCGTCGTGGAAGTACAGGTACAGGCGACGCGTCGGATCGTGCGGATACAGGATCGCGCCGGGCACCAGGTCTTCCGCGCCCGGCACCTGGCCCACTTCGATGTTCACCGCGCCGAAGCGCTTGCGCAGGGAATCGATCGAATCGTCGCTGCCCAGCTTCGCCGGCAACACGTCGTCGCCCGCGACCGGTGCAGGCGGTGCAACCGGTGGCGGCGGGCCCGGCGGCGGCGTGGTGGCGACCGGTGCGACGGTGGCGGCGTGCGCGATCGTCGCAGGCGTGGCGGCCACATCGTGCTTGCCCGCGTCGCGATTGCACGCCGCGCCGAACACCGCGCACCCCAGCACGATGGCAAGCGCAACACGCCGCTTCACTGCGCGAGCTCCCGCAGGTCGGCCGACGCGATGCGCCATTGCTTCTGTTCCTCGGTCGCGCCATCCACCACCGAACGCCGCAGCGTGTATGCGCCGACGTAGCGATGCGTCTTCCCGTCCTTGTCCGTGGATTCCAGCGACACCGGGATCTCGATGAAGCGCGAACCCACCGCGCCTTCCACGCGTGCCGGGGAATCGAGCGTGGCTTCCACCTTCTGCGTGTTCGCGAAGCCCGCGGCGAACTGGTCCGCCGATTGCCCGCTCGCGCGCCCGCCGTCGCTCCACAGGCCGTAGGCCGTCGCGAAATCGCGTTCCTCGATCGCCGAGTAGTACTGGTCGATCACCGCCACCGCATCCTGCGCGGTGGGTTCGCCGGACGGGTTGGGTGCATCGGCATCGATCTGGCCGTCGCCGTCTTCGTCCAGGCCCGCTTCCGGGTTGTCGTCGGTCGCCACGTCGTCCGCCTGCGCCACGCTGCCTTCGATCGCCACGTCGCCCGGGCCCGGCGCGTCGGGCATGCCGGTGACCGATCCCTTCGCGCCTGCGGGCGCCGGCAACGCATCGGCGGTGGAACCATCGGGATTGCGCGCGCCCGGGCCGCCCTTGTCGCCGCACGCGGCGAGCAGCAGGACGCACGCGATCAGCGCGCAGGCAATCGTGGTGGACAGGGCAGGGCGGAAGCGCATGCGGGATTCCCTTCGCGGATCATTGGTCGAGGTGGAGGGTGACGACGCCATCGCCGATCGTCGTCTCACCGATGCGACGGCCGGCCATGCGTCCCCACACAGTATCGTCGAGACGGTACACCGGCTCCTCGCGCGCGTATTCGCCGAGCCACTGGTTGAGCAGGCTGCGGGTCGCGTCGTTAATGCGACCGCCCAGCATCGGCACGTCCACGCCGACGAGCGCGGGATCGGCCAGGTGCAGGCCGCGCGTCTGCGGATCGAAGCGCAGGCCGCTCTGCAGCGCGAAGTGCCCGGCGGGCGAATGCGAGTCCATGCCCATGCCGCCCACGCCGATGTCGAAGTCCAGCTGCAGGCGACCGCTGCCCTGCGGGATCGTCAGGCGCGGATGCATGAGCGTCAGCGTCACCAGGCCGCCGGCCTTGTCGTAGTCGCGCGGGAACCGGCGGTCGAGCTGCGACTGCAACTGCGGCGCGGTGAAGGTGACCTGGTTGCCGACCAGCGCGGACAGCGTGGTGCAGCCCGCGAGGACGGCGCCGAGCAACAGGAACAACAGGAGCAGCAGGATCGGGGCGGTGCGGCGCATGGCGGCCTCCATTGGACGTGGCGGCGAGCCTGCGCCGCCGTGCGTGAACCGGCGATCAGCCGGCGGGCGCGTCGGCGCGCAGGCGTTCGATCGCCGCGACGAACGGCGCGCGCCCGGGCCACGGGCTGATCTTCCCGAGCCGTCGCTTGCCACGGAAGACCAGGAACGTCGGGATGCCATGCAGGCCGAAGCGCGTGCCCATGCGCGGATCGTCGTAGACGTTGTCGTGCAGCCACTCGACGTCGGGCCAGGCGAATGCATCGGGCGCGTGCAGCATCTGCTGCTTGGCGATGTCGCAGTTGGGGCAGTCGCGTCCCCACAGGAACAGGATGCGCAGGCGAGCGTCGTCGGGGAGCGCACCGTCGAGCTCGGCGTCGCGCACCAGGCGCATCGGGAAGGCGTCGAAGAAGTGCGGGACGATCGTGTCGCTCATGCGCGAAAGAGTACGCCGCTTGCCGCGCGGGCATAAAAAAAGCGCCCCGGAGGGCGCTTTTCATGAAGCAGTTGGATCGGCGCCTCAGGCGGCCGCGTCCTTGAGCTTCTTCAGCGGACGCACCTTGACCTTGACGGTCGCCGGCTTGGCTGCGAACCACTGCTCTTCCTTGGTGAACGGGTTGATGCCCTTGCGCTTCGGCTTCGCCGGAACGTTGACCACGGTGATCTTCAGCAGGCCCGGCAGGGTGAAAGCGCCCGCGCCCTTCTTGTTGACCGAACCGTGCACCGCACCTTCCAGCGCCGACATCACGGCGCGCACGTCGCGCGGCGCAACGCCGGAGGTTTCGGAAATGTGCGCGACCAGGCCCGACTTGCCCAGCGCTTCCTTGATCGGCTTCGGCGCGGCCGACTTGGCTGCGGACTTCGGAGCGGCCTTCTTCGATGCGGCTTTCTTCTTCGCCATGTGTGTCTTACTCGATGTGAGTTGATGGAATGCCTGGTTGTCCCCCTCGGCAGGCGGAATGTAGGGCATGCGCAGGTGGCCGCCAAGCCCCGCAGGCGGGTTTTTTCGGGTTTTTTTCAACGCGCGGACCAACGGACGCCCGCGCGCCTGTTGTCAATCGTCCTCCAGGCGGGGCTTGTAGGCCTCCACCAGCCGCGATTGCACTTGCGCCGGCACGGGTTCGTAGTGGCTGAAATCCAGCGCATACCGGCCGCGCCCGGCGGTCACGGACTTCAATTCCGCCGCATAGCCTTCCAGCTCCGACAGCGGGACTTGCGCCTTGATCACGATCTCGCCCCCGCGCGCGGCATCGGTGCCGCTGATGCGCGCACGCTTGGAGGACAGGCCGCCGCTGACGTCGCCCATGTGCTGTTCGGGCGCGTTGACCTGCAATTCCACGATGGGCTCGAGCACCTGCGGGCGCGCCTTGGCGATGGCGTCCAGGAAGGCTTTCTTGCCCGCCGCCACGAACGCCACTTCCTTGCTGTCCACGCTGTGGTGCTTGCCGTCGTAGACCACCACGCGCACGTCCTGCAGCGGATAGCCGGCCACCGCGCCGGTGTTCAACACCTGGCGCACGCCTTTCTCCACCGCGGGCATGAACTGGCCGGGGATGGTGCCGCCCTTGACCTCGTCGACGAACTCGAAGCCCTTGCCGCGCGGCAACGGTTCGATGCGCAGGAACACCTCACCGAACTGGCCCGCGCCGCCCGTCTGCTTCTTGTGGCGATGATGGCCTTCGGCCGGCGCGCTCACGGTTTCGCGATAGGCGATGCGCGGCGGGCGCGTTTTCACTTCCACGCCGTACTTGTCCTTCAGGCGCTGCAGCATCACGCGCAGGTGCAGGTCGGACAGGCCGCGCACGACGGTTTCGTTGAGTTCGCCGTGGTGTTCGACCGCGAACGCCGGGTCTTCCTCCGACAACTTGTGAAGCGCCGTGCCGAGCTTCTGCTCCTGGCCCTTGTGCGCCGCTTCCACCGCCAGGCCGAACATCGGCCGCGGGAAATCCATCGGCGCCAGGTGGATCTGGTCTTCGTCGTGCGTGTCGTGCAGCACCGCATCGAAGTGCAGGTCGTCGATCTTCGCGACCGCCGCGATGTCGCCGGGGATCGCTTCGGCGATCTCGACGTGGTCCTTGCCCTTGAGCTTGAACAGGTGGGCCACCTTGAACGGCTTGCGCCCGTCGTCGATGAACAACGAGGTGTCCTTCTTCACCGTGCCCTGGTAGACGCGGAAGATGCCGAGCTTGCCGACGAACGGATCGTTGATGATCTTGAAGACGTCGGCGATCACGTGCGCCTTCGGATCGGGCTTCGCGTCGATGTGTTCGGCGTCGTCGCCCGCGCCTTTCACGAACGGCGGCGGATTGCCTTCGCCCGGATGCGGGAACAGGCGGCCGGCGATCTCGAGCAGTTCGCGCACGCCCAGGCCGCTGCGCGCGGAGACGAAGCACACCGGCACCAGGTGGCCTTCGCGCAGGCATTGTTCGAACGCATCGTGCAGTTCCTGGCCGGACAGCCCGCCTTCGCCGAGGTCGAGGTAATGGTCCATCACCGTTTCGTTCACCTCGACGACCTGGTCGAGGATCTTCTGGTGCCAGTCGGCGACCGGGCCCAAATCGCTGTCGCCCTCGGCCACGGTGCCGCTGTAGCCGAAGCAGTCGACGATGCGCTTGCCGCCATCGGCGGGCAGGTTGAGCGGCAGCACTTCGGCGCCGAAGCTCTCGCGCAGTTCGCCGAGCACGCGCGCGCAGTCCGCATCGGCGTGGTCGATCTTGTTGACGACCACCACGCGGCACAGGTTGCGGGACCTGGCGTACTCCATCATGCGGCGCGTGCCGTATTCCACGCCGGTGTCGGCGTCGACGACGATCGCCACGGTTTCCACCGCGGCGAGCGCGGAGAGCGTGGGGCCGCGGAAATCGGGATACCCGGGCGTGTCGATGAAGTTGGCGTGCACCGGGGCGTTGTCGGTGCCTGTGGTGCTGTAGTCGACGCTCGCGATCGCCGCATCGACGCTGTGCCCGCGTTCCTTCTCGATCGGATCGAAATCGGAAACCGTCGTGCCGCGTTCGATGCTGCCTGCCGTCTGGAGTGCGCCGCCGGCATGCAGCAGGGCTTCGAAGAGCATTGTTTTGCCGGCGCCGGGGTGGCCCGCAAGGGCCACGTTGCGGATGGTTTCGGTGGTGTAGGACATGAGGCCGTCTCTCCCGTGATGGGTTGCAAGAGGGCCGTCATGGCTGTCCGCATCGGAAGCCTTGCCGTCCGAGCAGCGCGGGCTCGGCGGGCGGTCATGGCGGGTGAAACCTGGCTTGGAACGCCCGGCGTCACCGCCGGGACGCAAATCTCCCGCAGAGCCGGGGGGCGGTCAAGCGCTGCCGCGTCAACGTCCCGCAATCCCGCCCGGAGTAGGCTGCCCGCTCCCCCTTTCGACCCCTCGGAGCACCACCATGGCGATCACCCGTCACGCCAGCGCACATTGGGAAGGCGACCTCAAGACCGGCCAGGGCAAGCTGGACACGCCGCAGAGCGGCCTGATGACCGGCACGCGCTACGGCTTCAACTCGCGCTTCGGCGACGAGAAGGGCACCAATCCCGAAGAACTGATCGCCGCCGCGCACGCGGCCTGCTTCACGATGGCGTTGTCGGCCAAGTTGTCCGAAGCCGGCCATCCGCCGCAGGCGCTCGACACGAAGGCCGCCGTCGAACTGTCGATGGAAGGCGGCCCGACCATCAGCCAGATCCGCCTGACGACGACGGCGCGCGTGGACGGCCTGGATGCCACGAAGTTCCGCGCGATCGCCGACGATGCGAAGCAGAACTGCCCGGTCTCCAAGGCGCTGAGCGCGGTGCCGATCTCGCTGGACGCGCAGCTGCTCACCTGACGCGCGGTGCATGCGCGTCGTCGCATCGCTGTCGGCGCGCTAAACCGTTGTGGTGCAAGCGTTTCCACGCCCGGGACATTCAGGGTGCATTGCCAGCACGGCGCCCACATTGCCCACCGCGCCATCCCGGCGCGTGGAGTCGACCATGAAGCGCTTGTCCGCCACCCTTCTCGCCGCAGGCATGCTGGCCGCCGTCGGCACTGCCTCCGCGCAGACCTACGGTGGGTACAACACGTACGGCAGCAACACCGCCACGCGCACCGTGGTGCCCGATCGTTACGGCAACACCAGCAACGCGATCTACGACTACGCGCGCGTGCTGCGCGTCGATCCGGTGATCGATTCGCGCTACGGCGGCAGCAACACGTACCGCACGGGCAACAACACGTATTCGAGCAACGGGTACGGCAACAACACGTATTCGAGCAACGGGTACGGCAACAACAACAACAACACGTATTCGAACAACGGCTACGCCAACCAGTCCGGCCAGAATTGCTACAACTCCGCCTCGCGCGGCGGCTACACGACCGATCGCTACGGCAATCGCGTGGCGTCCAACGATCCGTACTACCCGCAGCAGGGCCATTACGGCACGGACACCGGGCGCACGGTGGCGACCGTGATCGGCGGCATCGCCGGCGCGGTGCTGGGCAGCAAGGTCGGCGGCGGCACCGGCACGTATGCGGCGACCGCGATCGGTTCGATGGTCGGTGGCCTCGCCGGCCGCCAGGTGTACGAGAGCACGCAGCGCCGCAAGTACGAAGGCAACGCGGTGGAGGTGTGCGATCCGTCGGATGACTCGTACTACGGCAACAACAACAGCTACAACAACGGCTACAACAACAACGGCTACAACAACAACGGCTACAACAACAGCAACAACGGCTATTACGGCAATAACGTCGCCAGCAACGATGGTCGTGTGATCGGTTACGACGTGACTTACGAGTACATGGGTCGGCAGTTCGTAACGCGCACCGACTATCACCCCGGCGACAAGATTCGAGTCAGGGTAGACGTGCGTCCGGAGTAGCGAGCCGATGCGCTCACGTCCTGCCCTATCGGCAGGACGTGCATCGGGGAGCCGGGCAGCGAAAGCTGCACGCGTGCGTTTCAGGGAGAGGGGGGCCGCTTCGTTGGCCCCCCTTTTTTTATGTCGCGACAGGCCAATCGATATGCCCGTCGACCACCGTGCACACGCGCCCACCCGACCAGACATCGCCGTTGCCGTCCACCTGCAGTTCGATGATCGCGTCGTGCCCGACCTCGCGGCCCTGGCTGATGCGATAGAACCCGCTGTCGCCGGGTAACGCATCCTGCGACGCCAGGTACGCGGCGAGCGTCGCGTTGGCTGCGCCCGACGCGGCATCCTCGAACTGCGCCGGCGCGCCCACCCACGCGCGCACCGCCAGGTAATAGACCGGATCGTCGCTGCGCGCGAAGACGCACACGCCCATCGTGTCGGTGGCCTGCGCCAGGGCGCCGATCGCGGCCCAGTCCGGCGCGGCCGCGCGCAGTTGCGCCTCGTCCGCCAGTTCCACCAGCCACCAGCGGCGGCCGCCTTCGACCAGCGCCGGCGGCAAGCGCCCCAGCGGCAGGCCCGCGAGCGCGGCACGCAGGGGCGGATCCTCCGGCGATGCGGTTTCCACCACCCGCGACCGCGGCGTGCGCACCGCGATCGTGCGCGCGGGCCCCGTGCCGGTCACGCGCAACGGCAGCTGCCCCGCCAATCCGTCCTGGACGAGCAAGCCGTCGACCGGCGTGGCCAGCCCGGCCGCGAGCGCGACATGGGCGCTGCCCACGCTCGGATGCCCGGCGAAGGGCACTTCGCGGCGCGGGCTGAAGATCCGCAGGCGGTAACTGGTGCCCGGCGCCACGGGCGCGAGCAGGAAGGTGGTTTCCGGCAGCCGCGTCCAGCGCGCGATCGCCTGCATCGCCGCATCGCCCAGGCCTTCGGCATCCAGCACCACCGCGAGGGGATTGCCGGCGCCGGGACGGTCGGCGAACACATCGACTTGCTGGTAGCGGCGCAGGCGCATCGGGGATCCAGGGGCAGGGCGGGGGCCTGCGCGGGCCGGCATTGTTGCGCGTCCCGTGTCGTCCTGCGCGCGCCGCGCGGTTTGGCGCGGCGATTTTGCTTAGAATCGCGGCTCTTTTCGCAAACCGGGAATCGGCGGTGCCAGGCGATCGTTGGGTGGTCTTGAAGTTCGGCGGCACGTCCGTGTCGCGTCGCCATCGCTGGGACACCATCGGCCGCCTCGCTGCCGAACGTGCACGCGAAGAAGGCGTGCGGGTGCTGGTCGTCGTGTCGGCGCTGTCCGGCGTCACCAACGAGTTGCAGGCGATCACCGCCGCCGCGCCCGGCGAATCGCTGGACGCGCGCTTCGATGCGCTGGTCGAACGGCATCGCGCGTTCTGCGCGGAACTCGAACTCGATGCAGACACCGTGCTCGGCGCGCGCCTTGCGGCCCTGCGCGCCCTGTCGACCGATCCGCGTGCGAACACGCGCGACCTGCCGTGGCAGGCCGAAGTCCTCGCGCAAGGCGAGTTGCTGTCCTCGACACTCGGCGCGGCCTACCTGCAATCCACCGGCGTCCCGTTCGGATGGTGCGATGCGCGCGAATGGCTCGACGGCGTTTCGCTGCCGAACGCCAGCCCGTGGGCGCAACGCCTCTCCGTCAATTGCCGTTGCGCGCCCGATGCCGGCCTGCAGGCGCGCTTCGCCGCGCAGCCCGCGTCGTTGCTGGTGACGCAAGGTTTCATCGCGCGGCATGCCGATGGCGGCACGGCGATCCTGGGCCGTGGTGGTTCCGATACCTCCGCTGCGTACTTCGGCGCGCTGCTCAACGCGAAGCGTGTCGAAATCTGGACCGACGTCCCCGGCATGTTCAGCGCCAACCCGCGCGACGTGCCCGACGCGCGCCTGCTCACGCGCCTGGACTACGCCGAAGCGCAGGAAATCGCGACCACCGGCGCCAAGGTGCTGCATCCGCGTTCGATCGCACCGTGCCGCGACGCCAACGTGCCGATGGCCATCCTCGATACCGAACGCCCCGATCTTCCCGGCACGCGCATCGATGCCAGCGCCGCCACGGTGCCCGGCGTCAAGGCGATCAGCCGCCGCAACGGCATCGTGCTGGTGTCGATGGAAAGCATCGGCATGTGGCAGCAGGTCGGCTTCCTCGCCGACGTGTTCGAACGCTTCAAGCGCAACGGGCTGTCGGTCGACCTGATCGGTTCGTCGGAAACCAACGTCACCGTGTCGCTCGATCCGAGCGAGAACCTGGTGACGACGAATGTGCTCGAAGCGCTGTCGGCCGACCTCGCCGAAGCGTGCCGCGTGAAAGTCATCGCGCCGTGCGCGGCGATCACGCTCGTCGGCCGCGGCATGCGTTCGCTGCTGCACAAGCTGTCGGACGTGTGGGCCGCGTTCGGTCAGGAGCGCGTGCACCTGATCTCGCAGTCGTCCAACGACCTCAACCTCACCTTCGTCATCGACGAAGCCGACGCCGACGGCATGCTCCCGCAGGTGCACGCCGAACTGATCCGCGGCGGCGCGATGCCGGTGCAGGAAGCCAGCGTGTTCGGGCCGAGCTGGCGCGAGATCGCGCACGGCAAGCCCGCGAAGCGCACGCCGTGGTGGGTGGACAAGCGCGACACGCTGCTGGCGAAGGCGCAGGGCACCCCGCGTTACATCTACGATCTGGCGACCGTGCGCGCCCGTGCGCGCGACCTGTCCGGCATCGACGCGATCGACCGCCGCTACTACGCGATCAAGGCCAACGCGCATCCCGCGATCCTGCGCACGCTGGTGGAAGAGGGGTTCGGCCTGGAATGCGTGTCGCAGGGCGAACTCGACCACGTCTTCAAGCAGGTGCCGTCGCTGTCGCCGGAGCGCGTGCTGTTCACGCCGAGCTTCGCGCCTCGCCACGAATACGAAGCCGCGTTCGCGCGTGGCGTCACCGTCACGATCGACAACGTCGAAGCCTTGCAGCGCTGGCCCGACGTCTTCCGCAACCGCACCGTGTGGCTGCGCCTGGACCTGGGCCACGGCGAGGGCCACCACGCGAAGGTGAAGACGGGCGGCGTCGCGGCGAAGTTCGGCCTGTCGCTGCAGCGCTTCGACGAATTCGTCGCGCTCGCGCGCACGCTCGACGTGCGCATCAGCGCGCTGCACGCGCACCTGGGCAGCGGCATCGACGATCCGCAGCACTGGCGCGGCGTGTACGCCGAACTCGCGGGCCTGGCCGACAGCGTCGGCACCGTGGAGACCATCGACATCGGCGGCGGCCTGCCGATCGCCTACACGCCGGACGCCGAAGACTTCGACCTCGCCGCCTGGCGCGCGGGCCTCGACGAAATCCGCGCTGCGTATCCGCGCTTCGCCCTGGCCATCGAACCCGGCCGCTTCCTCGTCGCCGAATGCGGCGTGCTGCTGCTGCACGCCACGCAGGTCGTCGAGAAGGACGGCGTGCGCCGCGTCGGGTGCGATGCGGGCATGAACGCCCTCGCGCGCCCCGCGATGTACGAGGCCTACCACGGCATCCACAACCTCACGCGCCTCGCCGATGCCGACACGATGAATTGCGACGTCGTCGGCCCCATCTGCGAGAGCGGCGACGTGCTCGGCCACGCCCGCCCCCTGCCGCGCGCGACGGTCGAAGGCGACGTGATCCTCGTCGCCGACGCCGGCGCCTACGGCATGGCCATGGCCAGCACCTACAACCTGCGGGCCCTGCCGGCAGAGGACACCATCGAATGACCGGCTGGACCTTCTCGCGCGAATCGATCCGCGCCTTCCGTTTCGTGCGCAACACGTTCGATGCCGCCACCGGCGTCGCGCAACTCGTGTATGCGTTCGACGACGGCCCCGAGCTGATCGAAACGATCACGGTGCCCGGTGCGCCGTTCGCGCTGCAGGGCGAACGCGCCGCAGCCGCGCAACGCGCGCTGCGCCTGCTGCACCTGCTGGCCGGCGTGAGCTACTACAAGGCCGCCGTGCCGCGCGAGATCGTGATCGAAGGCGACCCGATCGACGTCGACACGGCGCTGTTGCTGGAGTCGTTCTACGTCAACGGCCTCGGCGAGTTCGCGTATCGCAACGGCCTGCACCTGCACGACCGCATCAAGTTCCCGCACGCCGCGGGTGCGACGCCGGCTGCGCCGCAGCTCGGGCTGCGCGAGCACGCGCTCGTTGCCATCGGCGGCGGCAAGGATTCGCTCGTTTCGATCGAAGCGCTGCGCACCGCCGGCGTCGAACAGACCGTCACGTGGATCGGCGGATCGCAGCTGATCAAGGCCTGCGCCGAACGCACGGGCCTGCCCACGCTCAACCTCGGGCGTTCGCTGGCACCGCAGTTGTTCGAGTTCAACCGCCAGGGCGCGTTGAACGGGCACATCCCGGTCACCGGCGTGAACTCCGCGATCATGCTGTTCGCGGCCATCGTGCTCGATGCGGACCAGGTGGTGTTCTCGAACGAACGCTCGGCCAGCTACGGCAGCCTCATCGAAGGCACGGGCGAGGTGAACCACCAGTGGTCGAAGGGTTGGGCCTGGGAACAGGCGCTCGGCGACCACGTGCAGTCGC
Source organism: Noviluteimonas caseinilytica (assembly GCF_018406605.1). Lineage (GTDB taxonomy): Bacteria > Pseudomonadota > Gammaproteobacteria > Xanthomonadales > Xanthomonadaceae > Noviluteimonas > Noviluteimonas caseinilytica. The sequence goes on from NZ_AP024545.1 coordinate 1,980,927, forward strand.
ATGTGGCCGCGGACCTGCGCTACTACTCGTTGCTGCGTCCGCTCAGCGAACTCGCCGTCGCGCGCCAGTTCGCGAAGAGCGACCGCTACGATGCGCACTTCTCCAGCTGCAACCGCAACTTCCATTTGCTGGGCGAACGCCCGGCGATGCGCTGGTGCGGCGTGTGCCCGAAGTGCCACTTCGTGTTCCTCGCGCTCGCGCCGTTCATGCCGAAGCCGCGCCTGGTCGGCATCTTCGGGCGCAACCTGCTCGATGACCCGCAGCAGGTGGGCGGCTACGACGCGCTGCTGGAGTACCAGGACCACAAGCCGTTCGAATGCGTCGGCGAAGGCCGCGAATCGCGCGCCGCGATGGCCGCGCTCGCCGGGCGTCCCGAGTGGCGCGAAGACGCGCTGGTCGAACGCTTTGCGCGCGAAATCCGCCCGCAGCTGGATCCGCATGAACTCGATGTCGCGGCGTTGATGGTGCTCGACGACGCGCATCGCGTCCCGGCTGCGCTTTGGGAGCGCCTGCGTGCGCATTTCGCGGCTTGACGGCAAGCGCGTTGCGCTCTGGGGCTGGGGCCGCGAAGGTCGCGCAGCATATCGCGCGATCCGGTCGCGGTTGCCGTCGCTGCCGCTGACGCTGTTCTGTTCGCCGGACGAAGGCCACCTGGCGCGCCAGTTGGGCGATGCGATGCTGGAGGTGCGTACGTCCGTCGATGCGGATGCGCTGGCGGACTTCGAAATCGTCGTCAAATCGCCCGGCATCAGCCCGTATCGCGACGACGCACGCGCCGCCGCCGAGCGCGGCACGCGATTCATCGGCGGCACCGCGCTGTGGTTCGCCGAACACGCGGCGAGCGGCCGCGGCAGGACGCTCTGCGTCACCGGCACGAAGGGCAAGAGCACCACCACCGCCTTGCTCGCGCACCTGCTGCGCGCCGGCGGCCATCGCACCGCGCTCGCGGGCAACATCGGCCTGCCGATGCTCGAACTGCTGGACCAGGACACGGCGCAGGACGCGCCGGAATTCTGGGTGATCGAGCTGTCGAGCTACCAGACCGGTGACGTCGCCGACAGCGGCGCGCATCCCGACCTCGCCATCGTGCTCAACATCTTCCCGGAGCACCTCGACTGGCACGGCGGCGAAACCCGCTATGTCACCGACAAGCTGCGCCTGCTCAGCGACGCGCATCCGCGCATCGCGGTGGTCAACGCGCACGATCCCGCGATCACCGCGGTGCCGCTGCCGCACAGCGATGTGCGCCGCTTCGGCGATCGCGACGGTTGGCACCTGCAGGGCGACGCGCTGTATCGCGGCGATGCCTTGGTGATGGACACGACGCACCTGCCGCTGCCGGGCCGCCACAACCGCGGCAATTTGTGCGCAGTGCTCGCCGCGATCGAAGCCCTGGGCCTGGATGCCCCCGCGCTCGCGCCGCACGCGGCCACGTTCCGCCCGCTGCCGCACCGCCTGCAGCCGATCGGCACGCGCGAGGGCATCACCTACGTCAACGATTCGATCAGCACCACGCCGCACGCGACGCTCGCCGCGCTCGCGTGCTACGCGGACCAGCGCGTGGCGTTGCTCGCCGGCGGCCACGATCGCGGCATCGACTGGTCGAACTTCGCCGAGGCGATGCGCACGCGTGCGCCGGCCGCCATCGTCACGCTCGGGCAGAACGGGCCGAAGATCCACGACCTGCTTGCACCGGTCGCGCGCGAGGCGGGCTTCGCCTTGTCCGCCGCCGCCGATCTTGCCCATGCCGTCGCACAGGCGCGCACCGCATTGGGCGGGGAGGGCGTCGTGTTGCTGTCGCCGGGTGCGCCCAGCTTCGGCATGTACCAGGACTACGTTGCGCGCGGCCGGCATTTCGCCGCGCTCGCGGGCTTCGATCCCGACGCCATCAGCGCCATCCCGGGCCTCGGCATCGCGTAGGGATTCACGCCGGTCCAACACCGGCGGGGTAGGCTCGGCACCGCTTCGGAACGCCACACAAGGAGAGTCGTCATGCGTCGCGCACTTGCAGTCGTTGCGTTGCTCCTCACCGGCCTGTCCACCGCGCACGCGGCGATGCAGGCCAGGCCCGTCGAATGGAAGGTCGGCAAGGACACCTTCAGCGGTTACCTCGTCTACGACGATACGAATGGCATCAAGCGCCCCGGCCTGGTGATGGTGCCGGACTGGAAGGGCGTGTCCGACAGTGCGATCGAAAAGGCCAAGCATGTCGCCGGCGACGACTACGTGGTGCTGCTCGCCGACGTGTACGGCAAGGGCGTGCGCCCGAAGAACGACGAAGAGTCGATGGCGCAGGTCAAGAAGCTCTACGCCGATCGCAGCGTGCTGCGCGCGCGCGTCGCCAAGGCGCTCGAGGTGCTGAAGGCTTCGAAGGACGTGCCGCTCGACACGACGCACCTCGGCGCGGTCGGCTACTGCTTCGGCGGCGCCACGGTGCTGGAACTCGCGCGCATGGGCGCCGACGTCGACGCCGTCGTGACCTTCCATGGCGGTTTGAACACCGACATGCCCGCCAAGCCCGGCACCGTGAAAGCGAGCCTGCTGGTGCTCAACGGCGCCGACGACCAGGGCACGAAGGGCGACATCCCCGCGTTCGAGAACGAGATGAATGCCGCGAAGGTGGATTGGCAGTTCGTGAACTTCAGCGGCGCCGTGCACTGCTTCGCGCTGCCGGATGCGAACAAGCCGCCGGGCTGCATGTACAACGAACTCGCAATGCACCGCGCAGAAAGAATGATGCGCGTCTTCCTCGCAGAACGCTTCGCCACCAAATAGACCGGTGACCCAGTAACGCAGTCCCGCAGGGACTCCAATTCCCCCTCCCCGCCACGCGGGGAGGGCAGGGGAAGGGACGCCCCGAAACCGCGTCAGTGATCCCGAGACACCGAATACTTGGCCAACCCCCGCAACGCATCCGTAGCCGCATTCCCCGCAATCCCGTCGAGCGCCGCCTCCGCCGCATCCGCGAATTCCATCGCCCGCTTCCGGCTGTATTCCAGCCCGCCGGTCGCATGGATCGCCGCCATCACCGCCGGCATCGCGTCCACGTCCCCATGTTCGATCGCATTGCGCAGCACAGCTTGCGTGGCCGCATCGCTGTGCGCGATCGCGTGGATCAGCGGCAGCGTCGCCTTGCCTTCGGCCAGGTCGTCGCCGAGGTTCTTGCCCAGCGTGTCGGCATCGGACGCGTAGTCCAGCACGTCGTCCGCGATCTGGAACGCATAGCCCAGCTGCATGCCGTACGCGTGCATCGCATCGCACGTTGCGGCATCCGCACCGGCCAGCATCGCACCCAGGCGCGTCGCGGCGGCGAACAACACCGCGGTCTTGCGTTCGATCACGCGCAGGTACGCCGCTTCGTCGGTGTCGGGATTGCGCACGTGCAGCAGCTGCAGCACTTCGCCTTCGGCGATCTGGTTGGTCGTGTCGGCGAGCAGTTGCATCACCGGCATGCGATCCAGTTCCACCATCAGCTGGAAGCTGCGCGAGTACAGAAAGTCGCCGACCAGCACGCTGGCCGCGTTGCCCCACACCGCGTTGGCGGTGCGGCGGCCGCGGCGCAGGTCGGATTCGTCCACCACGTCGTCGTGCAGCAGCGTCGCGGTGTGGATGAACTCCACCACGGCCGCCAGCTGGTGCGCGTCCGGTCCGCGATGCCCCAGCGCGCGCGCCGCCAGCAGCAGCAACATCGGCCGCAGCCGCTTGCCGCCCGCGCCCACGATGTATTCGCCGACCTGGTTGATCAGCACCACGTCGGACGCCAGCCGGCGCCGGATCAGCGCATCCACCGCCGCCATGTCCTCGCGCGCGAGCGCCTGGATGGCCGGGAGGTCGGGCAGGGCGCGCGCGGACTGGGGACTTGCGGGGTCAGGGACGGACAAGGGAACGACCGGTCGGGACTGATGAGGCGGCAATTATAGGGGGCCGTCGTTCCGCGTTTGCCCGCCGGGGCGGCCCATGCGACCATGCGCGCGCTTCCGCAGCATTGCCGCGTGGGAGAGACCGGTTCGCCGGCGCCGAAGGAGCAACCGCCCCGGAAACTCTCAGGCAAAAGGACCTCGCGGCAAACACAATCTGAAAAGTGACCGTCGGTTCTTCGCGCGTCGCGCCCCGGGATCCTCCCCCTCCGGTGCCTGACACCCCTGTACGCGAATCCGTTTCGGCCCGCCGAAGGAGTAACGCTCTCAGGCGAATCGACAGATGGGGCGCTCCTCTCACTCCGGGCGCGCCTGCATGAAAACCCCCTTCGATACCCGCAATGAATTCATCGCGCGCCACATCGGCCCGCGCGACGCCGACACGCGCGCCATGCTCGAGACGCTGGGTTATGCCTCGCTCGATGCGCTGACCGACAGCGTCGTCCCCGGCAGCATCCGTGGCAGCAGCGTGCTGCCGGCCGGCGAAGGCCTGGGCGAAGCCGAAGCGCTCGCGATGCTGCGCGGCATCGCCGACCGGAACAGCGTCCTGCGCAGCTTCATCGGCCAGGGCTACTACAACACGCACACCCCGGCGCCGATCCTGCGCAACCTGCTCGAGAACCCCGCGTGGTACACGGCCTACACGCCGTACCAGCCGGAGATCTCGCAGGGCCGCCTGGAAGCGCTGCTCAACTTCCAGACGCTGGTCAGCGACCTCACCGGCATGGAAATCGCCAACGCGTCGCTGCTCGACGAAGGCACCGCCGTCGCCGAGGCGATGACGTTCTGCAAGCGCCTGTCGAAGAACAAGGCCGCCAACGCGTTCTTCGTGTCCAACCACTGCCATCCGCAGACCATCGACGTCGTGCGCACGCGCGCCGAACCGCTGGGCATCGAGGTCGTCGTCGGCGACGAAGGCGACCTGGCGGACGTGTCGAAGTTCTTCGGCGCGGTGTTCCAGTACCCGGCGACCAACGGCGACGTCGTCGACCTGCGCGCGCTGGTCGAAAAATTCCACGCAGTGAACGCGCTCGTCGCCGTCTCGGCCGACCTGCTCGCGCTCACGCTGCTCACGCCGCCGGGCGAATTCGGCGCGGACCTGGCCATCGGCAGCGCGCAGCGCTTCGGCGTGCCGCTCGGTTTCGGCGGCCCGCACGCGGCGTACTTCGCGACGAAGGATGCGTTCAAGCGCGACATGCCCGGCCGCGTCGTCGGCATCTCGATCGACCGCCACGGCCAGCCGGCGTATCGCCTCGCGATGCAGACGCGCGAGCAGCACATCCGTCGCGAGAAGGCCACGTCCAACATCTGCACCGCGCAGGTGCTGCTGGCCAACATCGCCAGCATGTATGCCGTCTACCACGGCCCCGAAGGCCTGCAGGCAATCGCCGAGCGCACGCACGCGCTCACCGCGATCCTCGCCGCGGGCCTGGCGCAGCTGGGCGTCAAGGCCGAACAGGCCGCGTTCTTCGACACACTGAGCTTCGCCACCGGCGATCGCACCGCCACCCTCCACGCGAAGGCGCGCGAGGCCGGCATCAACCTGCGCGAGATCGATGCGACGCACCTGGGCGTGTCGCTCGACGAAACCGCCACGCGCGCGGACGTGGAAGCGCTGTGGTCGGTGTTCGCCGATGGCAAGCAAGTGCCGGACTTCGATGCACTGTCGAGCACCGACGCCACGCTGCCCAAGGCGCTGCGCCGCACCAGCAAGTTCCTGCAGCACGCGGTGTTCAACCGCTACCGCTCCGAAACCGAGCTGATGCGCTACCTGCGCAAGCTCGCCGATTACGACCTGGCGCTGGACCGTACGATGATCCCGCTGGGCTCGTGCACGATGAAGCTCAACGCCGCCAGCGAGATGATCCCGGTGACGTGGCCGGAGTTCGGCGCGCTGCATCCCTTCGCGCCGGTCGCGCAGTCGCAGGGCTACGCGCAGATGACGCGCGAGCTCGAAGCGATGCTGTGCGAAGCCACCGGTTACGACGCCGTGTCGCTGCAGCCCAATGCCGGCTCGCAGGGCGAATACGCGGGCCTGCTCGCGATCCGCGCGTACCACGCCAGCCGCGGCGAAGGCCATCGCGACGTCTGCCTCATCCCGTCGTCGGCGCACGGCACCAATCCCGCGACGGCCAACATGGCCGGCATGCGCGTGGTCGTCACCGCGTGCGATGCGCGCGGCAACGTCGACCTCGGCGACCTGCGCGCCAAGGCCGCGCAGCACGCCGACAAGCTCGCCGCGATCATGATCACGTACCCGTCCACGCATGGCGTGTTCGAGGAAGGCGTGCGCGAGATCTGCGACATCGTGCATTCGCACGGGGGCCAGGTGTACATCGACGGCGCCAACATGAACGCGATGGTGGGCCTGTGCGCGCCGGGACAGTTCGGCGGCGACGTCTCGCACCTCAACCTGCACAAGACGTTCTGCATTCCGCACGGCGGCGGCGGCCCGGGCGTGGGCCCGATCGGCGTCAAGTCGCACCTCGCGCCGTTCCTGCCGGGCCACCGCACCGGCGGCCTGGCACGCAACGAAGGCGCCGTGAGCGCCGCGCCGTACGGCAGCGCGAGCATCCTGCCGATCACGTGGATGTACATCCGCATGATGGGCGGCGACGGCCTGCGCCGCGCGTCGCAGATGGCGATCCTCAACGCCAACTACATCGCGCGCCGCCTCGAGACGCATTACCCGGTGCTGTACGCGGGCCACGAAGGCCTGGTCGCGCACGAATGCATCCTCGACCTGCGCCCCCTCAAGGACGGCAGCGGCCTCGGCGTGGAAGACGTGGCCAAGCGCCTGATCGACTTCGGCTTCCATGCGCCGACCATGTCGTTCCCGGTGGCCGGCACGCTGATGATCGAGCCGACCGAAAGCGAATCGAAGGAAGAACTCGATCGCTTCTGCGACGCGATGATCGCGATCCGCGACGAAATCCGCGCGGTGGAAGCGGGCACGCTGGACCGCGAGGACAACCCGCTGCGCAACGCGCCGCACACCGCGCACGAAGTGGTGGGCGAGTGGACGCATCCGTACTCGCGCGAGATGGCCGTGTATCCGCTCAAGTCGCTGGTCGCGGGCAAGTACTGGCCGCCGGTGGCGCGCGTGGACAACGTCTACGGCGACCGCAACCTGGTGTGCGCCTGCCCGCCGATGGAAGCCTACGCGGAGTGACGATCCGGCCTGGCGTTGCTGCACTGCGCAACGCAAGGCCCGTTACAGCACCGTTGCTCGGCCGAACCCAACCGCCGGTCCGCTCCGGGCCGGGATTGCACGAACGTACACGGCCCTTACGGGGCCGTCTGTACGATCCGGGGCATGGAGACCGCTGCCCTCGAAGTGCGCCGCCATGAACGCCACAACGTGCTCTGCGCGGTGACCGTCGCGCGGGACGGACAGGCCCATGAAGGCTACATCCTTGACCTGTCCGTGGGCGGCGCGCGCGTGGATCTCGACGGCGGCTGGACCCCGGTGCGCGGCGCGATGCTGCGCATGTGCTTCGACGTCCCCGACAGCGAAGCGATCGCGCTCGATACGCAAGTGGCGTGGTTCGCCACCAACCACATCGGTTTGCGTTTCGCCCCGCAGCAGGACGATGCGATCGCCCGCCTGCTCGATGCCGCGGGCGCCGTGCACTGATCGCCGGCCGCATGCGCGGCCCTGCGTTTTTCCCCGTGTCGCCCTGACGAATCTGCGTTGATCGCGGCACGAATGTTCTTGCCGTGGAAAAACGCGGCTTCGGACGGTTCCGACCGCACGCGCGTTCCCATCTAATTCCGCACCGGCGAACGTTCGCGTTCGCCGCAACCGGCGTCGTCGCAGTCCTGGTGCGCGACGCGTCGCCGGAAACCACACGACATTTGCCCCCTGGTGCAATGGACCGACGCGCGTCGATCGGTTCGCATGCATCCTCCCGACAAGGACCTTCCATGTACAAAGTGATCATCGTCGACGACCACCCGATGGTCGCCGCGTCGCTGCGCAGCCTGCTCGACTCGCATGACCAGTTCGAAGTCGTCGCGGTCCACGACAACGGCGGCGCCGCCCTGGCCGCCGCACGCAACCTCTCCCCCGACCTGCTGGTGATCGACCTTGGCGTGCCCGTGCTGGGCGGCGTGGAAGTCATCTCGCGCCTGCGCGCCGGCGGTGCGCAATTCGGGATCCTGGTGATCTCCGGCGGCGAGGCGCACGAAAGCGGCCTGCGCGCACTGCGTGCCGGCGCCAACGGCTTCGTGCACAAGACCGACGCGCTCAACGAAGTGGTGATGGCAGCGCTGGTGGTCGCGCGCGGCAAGTCCTACTTCAACCAGGAACTGCTGGCGCTTGCGGGCGACAGCAATTCCGACGGCAAGCCGGTGAGCCGCCTGACCGAACGCGAGTTCGAAGTGTTCCGGTGCCTGGTGGCCGGGCAGTCCAACCGCGAGATCGGCGACCACATGCGCCTGAGCAACAAGACGGTCAGCGCGTACAAGATGAAGATCCTGCGCAAGCTGGGCGCGCGCAACATCCGCGATCTCATCGAACTCGCCCGCGAAACGCAAACGATCTGACGACGCGCGCGAAAGCGCGCAGCCCGGGCGGGACGCCGCCCACCGATGCATGCACGTGCCAAGGCGCGTGCAATCGCTGCATTTCCCCCTTCCTTCGAATGACGCCTCCCGGCAAGCGCCGATCGCATGGCGTGGCGCGGCGCGATTCCCAAGCTGTGTGGTTCCTCCCCCGGAACCCACGCCATGGACCCTTGCACCCGCATCGCCTGGAGCGCGCCGCTCCTCGCACTCGCCGGCACCGCGCACGCGGTCGATCTCGATTTCGACGGCAATGGCGCCGCCGCCGGCACGCCCGGCACCGGTACGTGGAATACGACGCTCGCCCACTGGCATGACGGCGGCGCGTTGCGCGCGTGGGACAACGGCGCGTTCGACACCGCCGTATTCGCCGTGCCAGGCACGATCACGCTCGGATCCGACGTCGTTGCAGGCGGATTGCGCTTCACGGGCACCGGCAACTACACGCTCGGCGGCACCGGGTTGCTCACGATGGCGGGGAGTCGCGACGTCGTGCTGTCCGATGGCGCGCACGTCACCGCGAGCGGTCCGCTCACCGGCGGGTTCCACCTCCGCGGTGCATCAGCGAATGCGACCATCAGCTTTACCGTCTCGGGCAACAACGCGGGCATCGGCGCAGGCGTCGTCCGCGTGGGCGATGGCGCGCGGCTCGTGCTCTCGCACGTCAACGCACTCGGCAGTGATCGCGGCGCCGCCAACCTGGTCCTCGACGACGGCGCGGACCTGCGCTTCGGCACCAACGCAATCTACGCGAACCACTACACGCTGACCGGCGGCAGGGTGCGCTTCGGTGCGAACAGCGCCGGCACGTTCACCGGATCGCCGGTCCTCACCGCAGCGACGACGATCGAATGGATCTTCGGTTCGCAAACCTGGTCCGGCGCGCTCGCCGACACCGGCGCGCACGCGTTGTCGCTCGACGTGCGCGCGAACGAAGGTTTCGGGCCCACGTTGTCCGGCGCCAACACCTACAGCGGCGCTACGACGCTGACGTCGGGCACCCTCGGGATCGCGAACGCTGGCGCGCTGTCGTCGAACAGCGCGCTGGTCTTCAATGGTGCGAATCCCGACAGCCTGCCGGCGCTCGCCTTCCGACACGGCGGCACGTTCGCGCGCGACCTCGGCACCGGGGCAGGGCAGGTGCACTGGACCGGGAGCGGCGGGTTCCGCGCATTCGGCAGCACCATCACCGTGACGCTGCAGGGCAACGCGCCGCTGGCGTGGGGGCGCGACGGCTTCGTGCAGGACGGCGCGTCGCTGCTGATCGGTCCGGGCGTCACCTTCACCAACGCGATCGACCTGGGCGATGCGCAACGCACGATCTTCGGCGGTGGCACGTTGGCGGGCGCGCTCACCGGCAACGGCGGACTGCGCGTGCGCGAAGACACGTTGACGCTGTCGACGGCGAACCACTACCTCGGCGACACGGTCATCGACGCGCGCAACGACAACGTGTTCGGCGCGTCCGTGCAACTTGGGCACGCGCACGCATTGCCCGGCGGCATCGGCGTGACGGGTGGCACGAGCGCACTGGTGTTCGACGGCGGGACGTTGGTGCTGACGGGCGCAAGCGGCGATTTCCGCCGCGGACTCGGCAGTGGCGCGCACCAGGTGCGTTTCAACGGCAGCGGGGCGTTCGGCGCGGCGGGCGGCGTGCGCACGGTGGACATCGGCGGTGCAGGCGACACGCTGCGCTGGAACAGCGGCGGTTTCGTGCCCGATGGCGAGACGCTCGGCTTCATCGCCACGACGAACAACGCCAGCGTCGACTTCCGCAACGGCCTGGACCTCGCCGGCGGCGAACGCCGCATCACGCTCTCCGCGCCCTCGCTGGGCGGCGGCGTGCCGGGTCGCGCGGTGCAACTGCGCGCCGTGATCGAAAACGGGAGCGTCGCGTTCTCGGGCTTCGGCGAGGCGTTCCTGGGTGCGGCGAACACCTACACCGGCCGCACGCACATCGGCACCGGCGCGGCCGATGCCACGCGCGTCGCGGTGGATCGCATCAACGATGGCGGGATCGCGAGCGCGCTGGGTGCATCGAGTCGCGATGCAGCCAACCTCGTGTTCGGCGGCGGCGGAACGTCTTTTCCCGCGCTGGTGTACCTCGGCGCGGGCGATGCGACCGATCGCGACTTCACGCTCGCCGGGAATGGCGAACTCGTCGCCAACGGCAGCGGCGCGCTGGTGTGGAACGGTGCGCCCAGCGTGACGTCCGGATCGCGCACGCTGCGCCTGGGCGGCACGAGCCAGGCGATCAACGAATTCGCCGGCACGCTGGCCGACGGCGGTGGCCTCCTGTCGATCGTCAAGCACGGCAACGGCACGTGGCGCCTGTCGGGCACCGCCAACACGTACACGGGGCGCACGAGCATCGGCGGCAGCAGCGCGGCCAATGTCGTCGGCACCGGCGTGCTCGAAGTCATGCGACTGGGGCAGGCCAACGAAGCCGGAAGCCTCGGCATCAACGCGTCCAACAACGCATCGCAACTGCAGATCTTCAGCCGCGGCGTGCTGCGTTACGTGGGCGCGGGCGAAACGACGAACCGCAACTTCAGTTCCGCCACCGGCGACACGCCGGGCACCGGGCGATCGGAAGGCATCGCGCTCGAATCCAGTGGCACGGGTGCGTTGCGGTGGATGGGGAGCGTCAACCTCAACGCATCGGTGAATCCGTACTTCCGCCTCGGCGGGACCAACATGGACCACAACGTGTTCGGCAGCGCGATCGCCAACACGTCGCGCAACATCGCGCTCGCGAAGGACGGCGCGGGGGTCTGGGGACTGGGTGCGGCGAACACGTACACGGGCGACACCGAACTGGCCGGCGGCGTGCTGCGGCTCGATCATGCAGCGGCGCTCGCAGGTGGCTTGGGAGAGGTCGACGCCGCAGGCACCGGCATTCGCTTCGATGGCGGCGTGCTGGGGCTCACCGCGGCGTCGGGCGATCTGTTCCGCGGGCTCGGCACGACGGCGGGCCGCAACAACCTCGCGTGGCTGGCGAGCGGGGACGGCGGGTTCGCGGCGTACGACGATACGCGCATCGTCGATCTCGGCGGTGGCGTTGCGTTGCGATGGGCGACGGGGGGCTTCGTCGGGAACGACCGACGGTTGCGCCTCTCGCACGCCACGTCCGACGCCACGCTCGACTTCCGAAACGCGATCGACCTCAACGGCGCCGTCCGCACGATCGACGTCGCCGATGGCACGCATGCGCTGGATGCGATCGTGTCCGGCGTGCTCTCGGGCAGCGGCGCCGGTGGGCTGCGCAAGACGGGCGACGGCACGCTGCGCCTCACCGGGACCAATGACTACGCGGGGCGCACCGAGCTGCTCGGCGGAACGGTCGAAATCGCGTCGCTCGCCGCCGCCGGCCAGGCAGGCAACCTCGGCCTCGGTGCTTCCGAAGCGGACGCGCTGCTGATCGATGGCGCGACGTTGCGCTATCTCGGATCGGGCGACACCTCCGATCGCGGCTTCACGATCGGCGCGCGCGGCGCGACGCTCGATGCGTCGGGCAGCGGTGCATTCATCCTGGACGGCGCGACCAATTCCACCGGTCTCCCGTCCACGCTGACGCTCACCGGCAGCAACACCGACGCCAATCGCGTTGGCGGCACGCTCGACACCACGGGCACGTTGTCGCTCGTGAAATCCGGCGCAGGCCACTGGACGCTCGCCGGCGACAGCCTGCTCGCGCGCGTCCATCTCGAAGACGGCGTGCTGCAACTCGGAAACGGAGGCGCGACGGGTTCCGTCGGCAACGCCACGATCCGCAACGCGGGCACGCTGGTTTTCGATCGCAGCGACGTGTTGCATGTCGGGCGCGTCGAAGGCGACGGCGCGCTCGTGCAGCGCGGCAACGGGACCAGCGTGCTGCAGGGCGCGGGATCGCAAGCGCGCGATGTGCGGATCGAACGCGGCACGTTGCACGTCGCTGCGTCGCTCGCGACGCCGCGCATCGCGATGGGCGACGGCGCATTGCACATCGCCGGCCTCGTCGAAGCCGTGGACGGCGGCCTCACCACGCTCGTCGCCGATGCGGGCACCGCGAGTCGCGTCGTCCTCGGCGAACGCGCAACATTCCGCGTGGACGGCCACCTGGGCGACGGCGACGACACGTTGCACATCGCAGGCGCCGCGACACTCGCCGGTGCGATCGACGGCGGCGCCGGCGACGATCGCCTCGCGTTCGCGGGCGTGACGTTTGCGGACACCGACCTCATGCGCACCCCGGGCTTCGAACGCTTGCACCTGGAAGACGCCACGCAATTGACGCTGTCCTCCGCGCTCGATTCCACCACGCTCGATATCGACCGCACGTCGACGCTCATCGCGACCTCCAACGCGCGCATCACAGGCGACGTCGACATCGCCGGCCTCGTCCGCACCGACGCTTCACGCCTCACCATCGAGGGCCAGTGGCGCGCACGCGAGGGCGCCACGCTCGAAGTCGCGGTTGCGCCCGGCGACGGAACGTCCGGCGGCCTCGCGATCGCAGGCGACGTCACCGGCACGACGCACGTGCGCTTCACCTCCGACGGCACGCCCGGCAACGCGCCGCAATCGATCCGCGTGATCGACGCAGCGCGCGCGACGGACGCGGCTGCGTTCGTCGCCGACGACATCGTGCGCCTGCAGGGCAGCCCTTTCGCCTGGACGCTCGCCCATGCCCCCGACGCCCACGCATGGTTCCTCGAATCCCGCGAAGACGCGCGCGTGCTACCGGAGCTCCCGGCCTTCGCGATCGCACCGAGCGTGGCCACCGCCGCCCTCGACGACGCCCAGCGCCTGGTCTTCGACCGCCTCGCCGCCGTCCGCGGCGAAGCCCCTGCCTGCGAACGATCGGAGGACGCGCCATCCGCTCGGGACGCCTTGCGCGGCGCCTGCCGCGGCGCATGGATGGCCGCATACACGAACGAGCGCACCGTCGGCGCCAACCCCGGCATCGCGCACGCCGGCACCGGGCACGGCCTGCTCGCCGGAGTGGACCGCGACTTCCCGGCGCGCCCGGGCACCGTGTTCCGCGCGGGGTTCGTCGGCGGCGTGCTGCGCGGCCACCACCACACCACGGGCGAAGCCTCGACCGAACGCGCCATCGCCGGCACCGCGCGCCTGCGCACCACGACGCCGCTGCTCGGCGCCTACGCCAGCCGCGCCTGGTCCGACGGCCGCTTCCTCGACGCCACGCTCGCGGCGCACCGGCCGCGCACGCACGTGCACACCGACGACGGCCACGCCGACACCGTCCTCGGCAACGGGCTCGCGCTGCGCGTGCAGGGCGGCCAGCGCCGGCACGCGGGCGCGTGGGTGTTCGAACCGCAGGTCGAACTCGGCCTGTCCGCGCAGCATTGGCGCGATCGCTACGACGCCGGCGGCCGCGACGTGCTGATGACCGACGACGTCCTCGGCGCCATGCGCATCGCCCTGCGGACCGAGCGGCCGTTCGAAGCGCGCGGCGGCCGGCCGGTGCGCCCGTGGGCCAGCCTCGCGCTGGCCGACACCGCGGGCGAATCGCGCGAACCGCTGCAGGTGCGCGCGCCCGATGGCGACTTCGCGCTGCCGGGCCCCGCGGCGGGCCTGCGCGCGGCCTTCGACATCGGCCTCGAGGCGACCTTCGCCCCCGGCCTGCAGGGCTTCGCCTCGCTGTCGTTCGTCGAAGCGCTCGCGGGCACGGACGCCGCGCAGCGACAGGCCACGGCCGGGGTGCGCTGGCGCTGGTGAGGGGCGGGGCGGGGTGCAACGGATGTGCCGTTTCGCCGAACCCGTCGGCAGGCGGAACGGTGGGCCGCTGGTAACATGTGCCGCCTGGCCCGCCCGTCCCGCGACGGTCGCGCCCCACCCGCATTCGAGGATTCGCATCCCATGGCACGTGGCATCAACAAGGTGATCCTGGTCGGCAATCTCGGCAACGATCCCGAGACCAAGTACACCCAGGGCGGCATGGCCATCACGTCGGTCAGCCTGGCCACCACGACGGTCCGCAAGGGTCGCGACGGCGGCGAGGCGACGGAAAAGACCGAGTGGCACCGCGTGAAGTTCTTCGGGAAGCTCGGCGAGATCGCCGGCGAATACCTGCGCAAGGGTTCGCAGGTGTACGTCGAAGGCCGCATCAGCTACGACGAGTTCACCGGCCAGGACGGCGTCAAGAAATTCTTCACGGACATCATCGCCGACGAAATGCAGATGCTCGGCGGCCGCGGTGAAGGCGGCGGCGGTGGCGGTGCGCGCGCCGAACGCAGCGGCGGCGGCGATCGCCCCGCGCGCCAGGCCCCCCCGCAGCGCCAGGACGCCGGCGCACCGCGCCGCGAATCGGCCGCCCCGGCTTCGCGCGACTTCGGCGACGACTTCGCGGACGACGACATCCCGTTCTGATTTTCGCGGCGCCCCCGGGCGCCGCGCGAGTCCGGCAACACGCATTGCCGCGCGGACGCGCGGTTTTCCATCGCCGATCAGGGGCGGCGATCACGAATGGCACTGGAGGCTGATGTGACGACCTGGTTGGTGACCGGCGGCGCCGGATTCATCGGCGGCAACTTCGTACTGGACGCGGTGCAGCGCGGCATCAAGGTGGTCAACCTCGATGCGCTCACCTACGCCGGCAACCGCGACACGCTCGCCTCGCTCGACGGCAACCCGAACCACGTGTTCGTCGCCGGCGACATCGGCGACCGCACGCTGGTCGATCGCCTGCTGCGCGAACACAACGTCGACGCAGTGGTGAACTTCGCGGCCGAAAGCCACGTCGACCGCTCCATCGACGGCCCGGGCACGTTCGTGCAGACCAACGTGGTCGGTACGCTGGCATTGCTCGAATCCGCGCGCGACTACTGGAAATCGCTGGAAGGCCCGGCGCGCGATGCGTTCCGCTTCCTGCACGTGTCCACCGACGAGGTCTACGGCTCGCTCGGCGACACCGGCAAGTTCACCGAGACCACCGCGTACGCGCCCAACTCGCCGTACTCGGCGTCCAAGGCCGCGTCCGACCACCTCGTGCGCGCGTTCCACCACACCTACGGCCTGCCGGTCCTCACGACCAACTGCTCCAACAACTACGGCCCCTACCAGTTCCCCGAAAAGCTGATCCCGCTGATCATCGCGCGCGCGCTGGCCGGCGAACCGCTGCCGATCTACGGCGACGGCAAGAACGTGCGCGACTGGCTGTACGTGGGCGACCACTGCAGCGCGATCCGCGCCGTGCTCGAACGCGGCCGCGTGGGCGAAACCTACAACGTCGGCGGCGACGCCGAACGCCAGAACATCGAAGTCGTGCGCACCATCTGCGCGTTGCTCGACGAACGCCGCCCACGCGCGGATGGCGGCAAGCGCGAATCGCAGATCACCTACGTCGCCGACCGCCCGGGCCACGATCGCCGTTACGCGATCGATGCGAGCAAGCTCAAGTCCGAACTCGGCTGGGCGCCCGCGCACACGTTCGAACAAGGCATCGCCGACACCGTCGACTGGTACCTCGCGCACCAGGACTGGGTGCAGCGCGTGACCGACGGCAGCTATCGCCTCGAGCGCATCGGGACGGCGGCATGAGCCAGGTCGGCCGCAAGGGCATCGTCCTCGCCGGCGGATCGGGCACGCGCCTGTATCCGATCACCAAGGCGATCAGCAAGCAGCTGCTGCCCGTCTACGACAAGCCGATGATCTATTACCCGCTGAGCGTGCTGATGCTCGCCGGGATCCGCGAAGTGCTGATCATCAACACGCCGCACGAGCAGGCGTTGTTCAAGAACCTGCTGGGCGATGGCTCGCAGTGGGGCATGAAGATCGAATACGCCGTGCAGCCGAGCCCCGATGGCCTCGCGCAGGCTTACCTGATCGGCCGCGAGTTCCTCGCGGGCGCGCCCAGCTGCCTCGTGCTCGGCGACAACATCTTCTACGGCCACGGCCTCACCGATCTGCTGCAGCGCGCCGATGCGCGCGACAGCGGCGCCACGGTGTTCGGGTACTGGGTGCGCGATCCGGAGCGCTACGGCGTCGCGGAATTCGACGCCAGCGGCCGCGTCGTGGGCCTGGAGGAAAAACCGGCGCAGCCGCGTTCCAACTACGCGGTCACCGGTCTGTACTTCTACGACGGCAAGGCCAGCGACTACGCCGCGCAACTCAAGCCGTCGCCGCGCGGCGAACTCGAGATCACCGACCTCAATCGCTGCTACCTCGAGCAGGGCGACCTGCACCTCGAAAAACTGGGTCGCGGTTACGCCTGGCTCGACACCGGCACGCACGAATCGCTCGTCGAGGCCTCCACGTACATCGAGACCATCGAGAAGCGCCAGGGCCTGCGCGTGTGCTGCCCGGAAGAGATCGCGTTCTTCAACCAGTGGATCGACCGCGCGCAGCTCGAAGCGCTGGCGCGCCCGCTGGCGAAGAACGGCTATGGCCAATACCTGCTGAGCCTGCTGGACCACGGACGCGTCGAATGAAGGCGGTCGCATGAAAGTGATCGAGACGGGGTTGCCGGGGTGCGTGATCATCGAACCCGCGGTGTGGGGCGATGCGCGCGGCTTCTTCTATGAAGCCTGGAACGCCGATCGATTCGGCGCGCTCGGCCTGCCGGCCAAGTTCGTGCAGAGCAACGTCTCCTCGTCCACGCGCGGCGTGCTGCGCGGCCTGCATTACCAGTGGCCCAATCCGCAGGGCAAGCTGGTCAGCGTGCTGCAGGGCGAGGTGTACGACGTGGCGGTCGACATCCGCCGCGGCTCGCCCACGTTCGGCCAATCCACCGCGGTAGTGCTGAGCGCGGAGAACAAGCGCCACTTCTGGGTGCCGGAAGGCTTCGCGCACGGCTTCGCGGTGCTGTCCGACACGGCGCTCTTCAGTTACCTGTGCACCGCCGGCTACGACAAGGCCGCCGATGCCGGCATCCGCTGGAACGATGCGGCACTCGCGATCGATTGGCCGATCGGCCATCCCGCGCTGTCGGAGAAGGACGCCGCCGCGCCGTTCCTCGCCGACGTGCCGGCCGAACGCCTGCCGGTCTTCGCGCCGAACGCGGTGCCATGAAGAAAGTCCTGCTGCTTGGCGGCGACGGACAACTGGGCACGCGCCTGCGCGCGATGCTGTCGCCCATCGGCGACGTGAAATGCACCACGCTCACGGGCACGCTGCCCGACGGCGGCACGTGCGATCCGCTCGACCTCACCGACCTCGACGCGATCGCGCCGATGATCGAGCGCCACGCGCCCGACATCGTCGTCAATGCCACCGCGCACACCGCGGTCGACAAGGCCGAGAGCGAACCCGACCTCGCGCAGCGCATCAACGCCGAAGCCCCTGCACGGATCGCGGCGGCCTGCGCCGCGCGCGACGCGTTGCTGGTGCATTACTCCACGGACTACGTGTTCGACGGCACGGCCACGCAGCCGTTGCGCGAAGACGATCCCACCGCGCCGCTCGGCGTCTACGGCCGCAGCAAGCGTGCGGGCGAAGAAGCGGTGGAGCGCAGCGGCGCGCGCCACATGATCTTCCGCACGGCGTGGGTGTACGACGTGCATGGCCACAACTTCCTGCGCACGATGCTGCGCGTGGGCGCCGAGCGCGACGAGTTGCGCGTGGTGGCCGACCAGGTCGGTTCGCCGACGCCCGCGTGGTTGCTGGCCGAAGTGACGGTGGAAATCCTGCGCCGCCCGGTGACGCGTTCCGGCCTCTGGCACCTCACCACCACGGGGCAGACGAGCTGGCACGGATTCGCCGAAGCGATCTTCGCCGGCGCGGTCGCGCGTGGCGTGCTGCCGAAAGCGCCGCGCGTCGTGGCGATCCCGAGCAGCGAATACCCGACGCCGGCCGCGCGCCCCGCGTACTCCGTGCTCGACACCACCGCGATCCGCCGCGACTTCGGCATCGCATTGCCCGAATGGGAAGACGCGCTCGCCACCACGCTGGACCTGCTGCGCGACTGAACGTGCGTTGCCCCGATGCCTGCGTGACAAAAACGCGCCTCGTCCACGCGTGGATATCCCACCCACCGCAAGAAGATTCCGCCGCGTAGATTCGCCTCGCGCACGTCGTTCGTCGTGCGGAACAGGGGCGGTGCATGAATCGTGTCTTCCAGGTCGTGTGGTCCGACGAAGTCGGTGCGTGGGTGGTCGTGTCGGAACTGGCGTCGCGCAAACGGCGCGGCGGCAGCGCACGCAAGGCGACCACGCCGACGTTGCAGCGCTGGCTCCTCGCGAGTGCGTTGTGCCTCGGCCCGTTCGCGAGTGCGCAGGCGCAAAGCATCTTCTGGGACGGCACCGATTCCACCGCGAATGCGGACGGCGGTAACGGCACGTGGCAAAACGGCACGACTAATTGGGACACCGCGGCCACCGCCGGCGCGAACATCGGCTGGAACAACGCGATCCCGAATGACGCCGTGTTCGGCGGCGCGGCGGGCACGGTCACGATCGCGGCGGGCGGCGTCACGGCACGCAACCTCACGTTCAACACCACGGTCTACACGATCACCGGCGGCGTGCTGACGCTGGGCGGCACGACGCCCACGATCAGCACCGCCACCACGTCGAACATCACGTCCGTCATCGCCGGCACGGCCGGCATGGCGAAAAGCGGCACGGGCACCTTGCAGCTCAACGCCGCGAACACGTACACCGGCGTGACGCAGGTGCAGCAGGGCACGCTGGCGTTGAACAACGCGCAGGCGCTCGGCCTGGCAGGCACCGCCGCGGCCAACCTCGTCGTGTCGCCGAACGCGGGCATCAACTTCCTTTCGACGACCTACGCCAACAACCTGACGGCCAACGGCGGCACGATCTTCCTCGGCGGCAACGGCACGTGGAGCGGCACGCCGACGCTGACCGCGAACACCACGGTGTCCATCGCCGGCATCACGCAGACCGGCGCATGGTCGAACACGGGCGCCAACGTCCTGTCCGCGACCGTCACCGGCGGCACCATTTTCAGCGGCGCGAACACGTATACCGGCGCGACGCAGGTGACCAGCGGCGCGCTCGCGCTCAACAACGCCAGCGCGCTTTCGCCCAACAGCAACCTGCAGTTCAACGGCACGGCATCGGGCGCGTGGAGCGCGGTCGCGGGTCTCACGTCGTCGACGTCGAACTTCGCGCGCGCGCCCGGCACCGGCGCCAACCAGGTGCAGTGGCTCGGCAGCGGCGGCTTTGCCTCGGTCAACGCGGGCACGCAGGTCGTGAACCTCGGCGGGGCCGGTGCCGCGTTGACCTGGGGCGTGACGCCGAATTTCGTCGCCACCGGCAACCAGTTGATGCTGGGCACCGGCAACAGCACGCTCGGCGGCGGCACGCTGGATTTCCAGAACGCGCTCGTCCTGCCGACGGCGGGGACCAACTACGACCTCGCGGTCTACAACGGCATCGTCGGCGGCACGAACGCGCGCGCGAAGATCTCCGGCGTGGTCTCCGGCGCCGGCAACCTCCGCATCGGCGGCAGCGTGAGCGGTGCGACGAGCGGATTGCTCGAGTTGTCCGCGGCGAATACGTACACCGGCAGCCTGGTGCTGCAGGGCGCCGGCAACTACGCGAACGTGCTGCTCAACAACGCCAACGCCGCATCGGCCGCGGGTGGCATCAACATCGCAGGGCCCGCGAACGCCACGGGCGACACGCTTGCGCTCACCGCCACGAGCGGCGACTTCACGCGCGCCCTCGGTACCGGCGCCAACCAGGTGCAATGGACGGGCAACGGGGGCTTCTCCGCCGCGGGCAGCAATCGCTTCGTCAACCTCGGCGGCGCGGGCGCGACCGTGACGTGGGGCGCGGGCAACTTCGTGCCGACCGGCAGCTGGTTGAACCTCGCCGCCACCAATGCAGGCGATGCCGAGATCGATGTCCGCAATCCGATCAACCTCAACGGCGCCGTGCGCACGATCAACATCGGCGCGGGCGGCACCGCGCGCCTGAGCGGCGTGCTGAGCAGCGGCGGCGGCGTGCTCTACCAGGGCGGCGGACAAGTGACGGTCTCCGGCGCCAACACGTACACCGGCGTCACCACGATCACGGGCGACACGGTCGTGGTCGCAAGCATCGGCAACGGTGGCGTCGCCGGCAACCTGGGTGCGGCGAGCAACGCGGCGGGCAACCTCGTCTTCAACTCCGGCGCACTGACCTACACCGGCGCGGGTGAATCCAGCGACCGCAGCTTCACGCTGGGCACGTCGAACGCCACGTTGTCCGCCAACGGCACCGGTGCGTGGTCGCTCAACGGCGCGACGGCCGCCGCCGGCGCGCACACGCTCACCTTGCGCGGCACGAGCAGCGCCGCGTTGTCGAACCAGCTCACCGGCGTCGTCACGAATACCGGCGGCGGCGTGCTGGGCATCACCAAGCTCGACACCAACACCTGGCGCCTGGCCAACGGCGCCAGCACGTACACGGGCGTCACCGCGTTCAACGCCGGCGTGCTGGAAGTGACGAGCCTGCAGAACGGTGGCATCGCATCGAGCATCGGCAGCAGCACCAATGCGGCGGCCAACCTGCTCGCGGGCGGGGGCACGCTTCGTTACATCGGCACCGGCGGCAGCACCAACCGCGCGATCCAGTTGAACAACACGTCCGGCCTGGAATCCAGCGGCACCGGCGCGGTCGCGTTCACCTCGACCGCCGCGATGGCGCCGACCGGTGCATCGGGCAGCGGCAGCGCGACGTGGACGCTGGGTGGTACGAACACCGGCGCGAACGTGTTCTCCGCCGCGCTCGCGGATTTCTCCGGCGCCAACAACGAGAACCGCAACGCGACCGGCCTGACGAAGTCGAGTCTCGGCACGTGGACCATCAACGCGGCGGCGCCTGCATACACCGGCAACACGACGCTCGGCGGCGGCCTGCTCGTCGCCGGCAGCGCCGGTGCGATCACCGGCGGGTTCGGCGTGACGTCCACGGCCGGTTCGCACCCGACGTATGTCGTGTCGACGCCGATGAGCAGCCTGCTGATGTTCAACGGCGGCGTGCTCGGCCTCACCGCGGCGAGCGGCGACTTCAGTCGCGGGCTCACCACGGTCGCGAAATCCTTCAGCGACAACGGCACGGTCGGCGTCGCGCTGCGCGGCGACGATGTATTCGTGCACGGCGTGCGCTGGACGGGCGCGGGCGGTTTCGCAGCGTTCGGCGGCAATCGCAGCGTGAACCTGGGCGGCGCCGGCGCGGGCGTGACGTGGAATACCGGGGGCTTCGTCCCCGGCGGGCAGAGCCTGCTGTTCGGCCACGCGACGTCGGACAGCACCGTGGCGTTCCTCAATCCGATCGCGTTCGCGGGGGCGTTGCGCGCGGTCGATGTGGCGGATGGCAGCGCGGCGATCGATGCGGAACTGCGCGGCACGCTGTCCGGCGCAGGCGCGAGCGGCTTGCAGAAACTCGGCACCGGCACGCTCGCGTTGACGGCCAACAACACCTACGCAGGCGCGACGCAGATCGATGCGGGCACGTTGCAAGTCGGCATGAATGGCGCGACGGGCACGCTCGGCAACGGCGCCGTCACCGTTGCGGGCGGCGCCACGCTCGCTTTCGCGCGCAACAACGCTTACAGCGTGACGCAGCCGATCACCGGTGCGGGCACGCTGGCGCAGGTCGGGGTGGGCACGACGACGCTGTCGGCGGCGACGAACGCCGTCGGCAGCGTTGCCGTGACGGGCGGGACGCTCGACGTGGATGGCGGCCTGCGCGGCGACACGTTGCTGATGGGCAACGCGACGCTCGACGTGGATGGCACGTTCCAGTCGAATGCAGGAACCACCGCGCTGTTGTCGAACGTGGCCGGCACGAACAGCACGTTGCGCGTCGGCAGCACCGGCACGTTGCGCACCAGCGGATCGCTCGGCGACGGCAACGACACCGTGCTGTCGTCTGGCACGCTCGACGTGGGCGCGGGTGGCCTGGATCTCGGCGACGGCGCGGACGTCGCGACGCTGTCCGGCGTCATCAGCGGCGCCGGCAACATGACCTTCGGCAACGGCAACGATGCGCTGACGCTCGGCGACGTGGACCTGTCGGGTTACACCGGCGTGTTCGATGGCGGACCGCAGACCGGCGCCGACACGCTGCACCTGGCGAACAGCGGCGCCCTAACGCTCACGCCCGGGCGCGCGATCAATTTCGAAACGCTGCTGAAGGACAACACCGGCGTCGCCACGTTGCAGGGCGCCAACACGTTCGCGTCCACGCAGGTCAACGGCGGCACGCTCGCCGTGCAGGGCGCGCTGACGACGCAGACGCTTGGCCTGGGCGACGGCACGGTGCTCGATGTGCAGGGCAGCGTGGGCGCAAGCGGTGGCCTGGCGACGGCGATCACCGGCAGCGCGGGGGCCAACACGATCGTCGTCGCCGCCGGTTCGACGCTGCACGCCACCGGCGACCTCGGCGATGGCGCGGACACGCTGGACCTGGCGGGCACGCTCAATGTCGATGCCGGCGTGTTCTCGCTCGGCGCGGGCGACGACATCTTCCGCACGTACGACACCACGGCGGTCAACGGCAACATCGACGCGGGCGCGGGCAACGATCTGCTCGACGTGACGGTGGACACCGGGTTCGTCGTGCCGTTCGGTGGTCTCGCCGGTTTCGAATCGCTGGGCAAATCCGGGGCCGGCACGATGCAGGTGAACGGGCCTGCGAGCTTCAACACCGTGCAGGTCAACGGCGGCCTGCTCGCCGTCACCTCGGGCGGCAGCATCGCCGCGCGCGACACGACCGTCGCCGCAGGCGCGACGCTCGACGTCGCGGGCGCGTACAACGGCACGGCCGGCAACGATACGTTCCGCGTTTCAGGCACGGTCAGCGGCACCGGCCCCATCGCGCTCGGCGCAGGCGACGACGTGCTCACGCTCTCCGATGGCTCCGTCCTCACCGACTCGATCGATGGCGGCCCGCACGCCGTCGGCGACCGGATCGTGCTCGACGCGAATGCCGCGATGGCGTTCGATGGCGCGCATACCACGAACTTCGAATTCCTCGACAAGCAGGGCGCCGGCGCGGCGACGCTCACGAACAACCTCGCCTTCACCGGCGGCACGCGCGTCCTCGGCGGCGCGCTGGTCGTCGACGGCACGCTCGCGACGCCGTCGCTGTCGCTGGCGGACGACACGACGTTGCAGGTGAATGGCAGCGTGTCGCCCACCACGATCACCGGCTCGTCGGGCACGAACACGATCCTCGTCGGTGCGGGCGCAACCCTGGCTGCGTCGGGCGATCTCGGCGACGGCGACGATGTCTTCGACCTCGCAGGCACGTTGAACACCGGCGCCGGCACGTTTGCGCTGGGCGCGGGCGACGACGTGTTCCGCACGCACGACACGACGCAAGTGATCGGCAACCTCGACGCGGGCGCCGGCAACGACATGCTCGATGTGGATGTGTCGACGGGCAACCTCGTGCCGTTCGGCGGCGTCGCCGGCTTCGAGTCGCTCGGGAAATCCGGCGCAGGCACCATGCAGATCGCCGGCCCGGCCACGTTCGACTCCGTCGCGGTCAACGGCGGCGTGCTCGATATCGCCGGCACCGCCAGCCTGCAGATGCAGGATCTCGTCGTCGCCAGCGGCGCCACCTTGCATGCGGGCGGCAACATCACCGGCACCGCGGGCGACGACACGGCCACGATCGCCGGCATCGTCTCCGGCAGCGGCGCGTTCAACCTTGGCGCGGGCAACGACACGCTGACGATCCAGGATGGCGCGGACTTCAGCGGCTTGACGACCGCCGTCGATGGTGGGACGGGCAGCAACACGCTCGTCACCGACATCGCCACCAGCGCGACGCTCGGTGGCGTGGCGCGCTTCCAGTCGCTGTCGAAGACCAACGTCGGCACGCTGCACGTCGATGGACCGGCGATGTCGGATTTCACCGACGTCGATGTCCTCGGCGGCACGCTCGCGATCGGGCCGGCCGGGCAGATCGTCGGCACGCCCGGTGGTGCGCTCGCGACGCATGTCGGGGCGGGCGCCACGCTCCATGTCGATGGCGCGTACGGGTGCAGCGATGGCGACGATGCGATGGACGTCGCGGGCACCGTCGAAGGCGCGGGCACGATCGACCTCTGTGCCGGCGAGGACACGCTGACGCTGCACGACGGCGCCGCATTGCACGCGATCGTCAGCGGTGGATCGCACGGCAGCGGGGATACCGTGGTGCTGGACTCGGCGACGGCGCTCGCCTTCGATGCCGGCGACACCATCAACTTCGAACGCCTGCGCAAGGACGGCGCAGGCGTGGCGACGCTCAGCGGGACCGGCGCGTTCGACAACGGCACCGTCGTGCAGGGCGGCACGCTGGACATCGACGGCGCGCTCGATACACCGACGATGGCGCTCGGCGACGGCACGACGCTGCGCGTGGACGGCCTGCTCTCCGACGGCGACGTCACGCCCGCGCTGTTGACGGGCACGGGGCGCAACCAGGTGTTCGTCGGCGCCGGTGGACAGGCGTTCGTCAGCGGCGACCTCGGCGATGGCGACGACCTGCTCGACGTCGCCGGCCGCCTCGATACCGGCGGCGGCACGTTGTCGCTGGGCGATGGCGACGACCTGTTCGTCGTCGAAGATGCCTCGGTCGTCACGGGCCTCGTCGATGGCGGCGCGGGCGCCGATACGTTGCAGACGGACATCGCGACGAGCGCAACGCTCGGCAGTGCGGAAAACTTCGACGCTTTGCTGAAAACCGGCGCCGGCCAGCTCGACATCGATGGCGCCGTGCCGTCCGCGTTCGCCGTCGTGAACGTGCAGGGCGGCACACTGCATGTCGCTGCACCGGCCGCATTGGTGGACGTTGCGCAGCTCACGATCGCGCAAGGCACGACGCTGCGCGTGGATGGGCAGGTCGCCGGCACCGCGGGTGCCGACGTCATGGATGTCGGCGGGCACGTGGAAGGCGACGGCCTGGTCGACCTCGGCGCCGGTGACGATCGCCTGCTGCTGCACGACAGCGCCGACACGCAAGCACTGGCGCAGGCGATCGACGGCGGCGATGGCACCGACACGATCGAAGCGCAGGTCGCCGCGGGCACCGATGTGCTGGGCCCCACGGTGCACTTCGAGTCGCTGGTGAAACACGGCGATGGCGAACTGCGCCTGTCCAGCGACGAAGGCTTCGACGACACGCAGATCCTCGGCGGCACGCTCGCCGTGGACGCAGGCAGCACGCTCGTCAGCCACCACACGCTGCTGGCGACAAACGACACGCTGCGCATCGACGGCACGTTCCTCGGGACTGCGGGCGACGACACCTTCGATTCCGCAGGCACCGTGCTCGGCGCGCTGGCGTTCGGCGACGGCAACGATGCGGTGACGTTCCGCGGCGGCAATCTCGGCGGCATCACCGCGCTCGACGGCGGCGCGGGCGACGACGTCCTGGCCTTCGACGCGATGGACGTCGACGGCGCCGCGCTCGCGCCGATGACGGCGTTCGAGCGCGTCTCGCTGCAATCCGGTTCCGTCCTCTCGCTGGCGCAAGCGCTGCCGCTGTCGGGCGGCGTGCTCGCGATCGATGCAACGTCGATGCTGCGCGGCCTGCCCGGCGCGCAGGTCGACGGCGACGTGGACAACGCGGGCATCGTGCGCGTCGAAGGCGGACGACTCGCCATCGCCGGCGACTACACCGGCAGCGGCGATGCGTTGCTGCAACTCGTCGTGTCGCCCGGCAACGGCACCGCGGGCGGCCTGGATGTCAGCGGCGACGTGCACGGCACGACGCGCATCGCCTTCGACAGCGACGGCACCAGCGTCACGCAGCCCACCACGATCAAGGTGATCGACAGTCCGCACGACGTGGCGGGCGAGGGCACGTTCACCACCGCGCGCACCGGGGGCGGATTCGTGCGCCTGCCGGGCAGCGTGTTGAACTGGGGCTTCGCGCAGGACGCGGCGGATGGCGACTGGTACCTGCGCACGGAAGCGTTCGGGGAAGAAGACCTCGGCCTGCTGCCGGAAGTGCCGGGCTATGCGGTGCTGCCTGCGACGACGTTGCTCGCCGCGCGCAGCGCAGGACAACTCGCGTTCGGGCACATGGGAGCGACGCGCGAGGATCGTTGCGGCCACGACAAGGACAAGCAGCCGGCGCAGGGGACCCTGCAGTTCGACGACTGCCACGGTGCATGGGCCGCGGTGTCCGCCGACGAAGTGGAACTGGGCGCGAATCCCGGCGCGGCCTTCAGCGGCGACAGCCTGTCCCTGTTCATGGGCGCCGACATCTTCGGGCACGAATCGGCGAACGACGATTTCCGCGGTGGCGTGTTCATCGGCCTGCAACGCGGCGACTACTGGACGACCGGCGAGAACTCTTCACCGATCCCCGCCGTCGCCGGCGCGAACGTGCGCACCGAAACGCACGCCTTCGGTGCCTATGGGTCGTACGACCCCAACGGCGGCTGGCATGTCGATGCCACCGCGATCGGCCAGCTCAACGAAGGCACGGTGCACGCGCCCGATGGGTTCTCGCAGGATGTCGTCGGCGAGAGCGTCGGCCTGCACGTGCGCACGGGACGCGCCTTCACGACGGCGTCGGGCTGGCGCTTCGATCCGCAACTGACGCTGGGCGCGATCGGGCTGCACTGGCGCGACCTGGTGGATGCAAGCGACAAGGTCCTGGTGATCGCCGACGACGTCGTCGGCACCGCGCGCGCCGAAATGCGCGTCGAGCGCGGCTTCGACACCACCGGCGGCACGCACTGGCAGCCGTGGGTGGTCGCAGGGCTGGAAGACACCTTCGGCGAGAATGCCGATGCGTTGTCGGTGATGGCGCAGGGCGGTTCGGCCCGCCAGTTCCCGAACCACGCAAGCGGCCTTGCGGCCACGCTCGACCTCGGCGTGGAAGTGCGCACGAGCGCGAAGCTCTCGTGGTTCGGCAGCGTCGCGTGGGGCCACGCCTTGCAAGGCACCGACATGGATCGCGGCCAGGCAACGCTCGGGGCGCGCGTGCAATGGTGAATCCGCGCGCGCGCGGATGAGCTTGCCACCAGCGTCCGTACGTCGCGCGCCGCAGTAGATTTACGTAATCGCGTTCCAGTAGTTCTCGGCTTCCCGCCACGTGCGCGCCACGACATGCTTCGCCGCTCGATCCCTGCATTCCGCGGTCGATCTTCGAGGAGCATGCACGTGGCCACCAAGACGAAGCAGCCGAACATCCTCGTGATGTGGGGCGACGATATCGGTCAGTCGAACCTGAGTTGCTACACGAAGGGGATGATGGGGTACCGCACCCCCAACATCGACCGCATCGCCAGGGAAGGCATGATCTTCACCGATGCGTACGCCGAGCAGAGCTGCACGGCCGGTCGCGCGTCTTTTCTCACGGGCCAATGCGGCCTGCGCACCGGCCTGACGAAGGTGGGGTTGCCGGGGGCGGAGCTGGGGCTCAAGGCCGACGACATCACCGTCGCCGAAGCACTCAAGCCGATGGGCTATCGCACCGGCCAGTTCGGCAAGAACCACTTGGGGGATCGCGACGAACACCTGCCGACCATGCACGGGTTCGACGAATTCTTCGGAAACCTCTACCACTTGAACGCAGAGGAAGAGCCCGAGGAAGTCGACTATCCGAGCGAAAAGAACTACCCCGAATTCAAGAAGAAGTACGGACCGCGCGGCGTGCTGCATTGCTGGGCCGACGGCAAGGGCGGGCAGAAGATCGAGAACACCGGCCCGCTCACGAAGAAGCGGATGGAAACGATCGACGACGACTTCATGGCCGCGGCCAAGACGTTCATCCAGGCCGCGCACGACGCGGGCGAGCCGTTCTTCGTGTGGTTCAACACGTCGCACATGCACGCTTGGACGCACGTGAAGCCGGAGAGCCGCGGGCAGTCCGGCCAATGGCAGTCCGAGTACCACGACGTGATGATCGACCACGACAAGTGCATCGGCGCGATGCTCGATTTGCTCGACGAGCTCGGCATCGCGGACAACACGTTCGTGCAGTACAGCACCGACAACGGGCCGCACATGAACACGTGGCCGGATGCCGGCACCACGCCCTTCCGCAACGAGAAGAACTCGAGCTGGGAAGGCGCGTATCGCGTCCCGCTGATGGTGCGTTATCCCGGCAAGATCGCGGCCGGCAGCGAATCCAATGAAATCGTCAGCCACCTGGATTGGTTCCCCACCATCGTGGCGATGGCGGGCGACGCCGACATCAAGGACAAGCTCAAGAAGGGCCTGAAGATCGGCAGCAAGACCTTCAAGGTGCACCTGGATGGCTACAACCTGCTGCCGTACCTGACGGGCAAGGTAAAGAAGAGCCCGCGCCCCGGTTTCATCTATTTCACGGACGAAGGCGACGTCGCCGCGGTGCGCTACGACAACTGGAAGATGCTCTTCATGGAACAGCGGGTCACCGGCACGCTGAAGATCTGGCAGGAGCCGTTCGTGGTGCTGCGCACGCCGTACATCTTCAACATGCGGATGGATCCGTACGAACGCGCGCAGATCACGTCGAACACGTTCTACGACTGGATGTTCCGGCACATCTACCTGCTGGTGCCGGCGCAGTCGATCGTCGGGGAGTTCCTGGCGACGTTCAAGGAGTTCCCGCCGCGGCAGAAGGCGGCCAGCTTCAGCCTCGACCAGGTGATCGAGAAGATGACGCAGGCCTCGTCCGGCGGGGCGTGATCCGATCCCGGTCCTCGGGAGCCCCGCGATGCGGGGCTTCTGCTCAGGCCGCAGCCCCTTCCCGCAGGTAGTTGTCCTGCATCGGATACCTGCGCGCGTACCACGCGAACCCGATCGCCGCCGCGAACGCGAACGCGGCGAAGAAGAACATCAGGAACGCGTTCTCGCTCAACCCGGTCGTGGCGATGTGCGCCGTCACCGTGTCGTTGCGCACGCCGGCATTGGTCAGCAGCACCCACAGGCTGCCAAACGTGCTGGTGAGGTACCAGAACGCCATGATCACGCCCTTCATCGACTGCGTGGCCTGGCTGTAGGCGAACTCCAGCGCGGTCGCCGACACCAGCACTTCGCCGAACGTCAGCAGCAGGTACGGCGCGATCTGCCACGCCAGCGACACCTGCTGCCCGCCATCCATCCACAGCTGCAGCACGCCGGCGGCGATCCACGCCACGCCTGCGAACACGATGCCCGTGCCCATGCGGCGCAGCGCCGTGGGTTCGAAGCCCATGCGCCGCAGCGCGGGATACAGCACGAGGTTGTTGAACGGGATGATCAGCATCACGAGCGCGGGATTGAGCGCCTGCATCTGCGAGGCTTCCTTCACCAGGAAGCTCGGCCACCACCACTGGTCGTGCGGCACGACCATGTCCTTGCCCTGCAGCACCCAGGTGGAGGCCTTCTGGTCGAACAGCGACCAGAACGGCGTGGTGAGCGCGAACACGATCAGGATGCGCAGCACGGCGCGCACGCTGTCCACGGTGGCGTCGGGATGGCGGCCGCGTGCGCGTTCCAGCTGCAGCGACGTGCCAAACCCGCCGCACGCGATCAGCACGCCCAGCGCCAGGCACGCGGTGATGACGAAGCCGAAATCCTCCGGCCAGAACGCGGGCCCGATCGCCCAGCACATCAACATCGCCACCGCGAGCGCGCCGCCGAACGCCGCGACGTACAGGCCGGGCCGCCCTTCGCCCTGCGTGGACGTCAACGCCGTGCGCGCCACGTTGAGGAAGGAATGCGGATCGTTCGTCGCAGGCGGCACGCGCACGTATTGCCTGCGGCCCGACCAGAAAATGACCGTCGCGACCAGCATCAGCACGCCCGGGATGCCGAACGCCACCGCCGGCCCGTAACTGCGCAGGAACAAGGGCATCAGCAGCGACGCGAAGAACGACCCGAAGTTGATCGTCCAGTAGAACGCGTCGAAGACGACCTTCGCCAGGTGCTTGTTGGACGTGGTGAACTGATCGCCCACGAACGACACCACCAGCGGCTTGATGCCGCCGGACCCCAACGCGATCAGGAACAAGCCCGTGTAGAAACCCGTGCGATCGGATTCGAACAGCGCCAGGCACGCATGCCCGGCGCAGTACACCAGCGAGAACCAGAAGACGGTGTTGTACTTGCCGAAGAAGCGATCCGACAGCCAACCGCCCAGCAGCGGGAAGAAGTACACACCGATGACGAAGCTGTGGAAGATGTCCTTCGCGGCGCCCTCGCGATCGCCGGCCGGCACGTAGGCCAGGATCACGCTCGACACGAGGAACTGCACCAGGATGTTGCGCATCCCGTAGAACGAGAAGCGCTCGCAGGCTTCGTTGCCGATGATGTAGGGCACCTGGCGCGGCAAGCGCGCAGGCGCGATCACGGTGTCGGCGGTGGTGTCCGTCGGCGTCGGGTTCATCCGGAAGTTCCTGCGGGAAGTCCCGGCGATCTTAATTCAGGCGCAGCCCTCGCATCGACGGCCCCGCAGCGCGGGGCCGCCACGCGGTGTCGCTCAGCTCAGGGGCTTCCAGACCAGCGCGCCGTTGGCGCCACGCTGCACGAGGATCTTCGGCTGCTTCTGCGCGCACGCTTCGGCGGCCGCTGCCATCAGCTTGGTGCGCAGCGCGGGCGTCTGGGCCGGGTCGGCGATGGCCAGCACCTGCTCCACGTCCTTGAGGCTCGGCTTCTCGGGATTGACGCACGCCATCGTGAGCGTGCGGTCCGATTCCTCGGCGCGGACTTCGATGGTGCTCAACTCCTGCGCGACGGTCGATCCGACCGCCAGGACTGCGAGGGACAGTACGGCAATTTGTGCAAATCGCATGACGTGTCTCCTGAAGCTCGGCAGCGACGCGGGGGAGTCGCCTGGGACCGAAGCCTGACCATGCGCGTGCCAACGCCGCATTGACAGTGACGTTGGTGACCCAACTAATGGAATGCCGACGGGCGGTGCAAACCTCGGGTGTCTCCCCCATTGGCACCTGCGATGCGGTGTCCGCGTACGCAGGTTGGTTGCGTTCTTGCGCGTTGCAACATCGCTTCAGGCAACGACGGGTGGCAACCATTTCAACAGCATGGTGCGCAACGCCACCGGCTCGAACGGCTTGCCGATGAAGTCATCCATTCCCGCGACTTCGCAGCGCTTGCGATCGTGCTCCAGCACGTTCGCGGTCATCGCGATGATCGGCAGCCGGCGCGCATCGATGCGCCGCCGGATCGCTTCGGTCGCCTGCAAGCCGTCGAGCACGGGCATCTGCATGTCCATCAGCACCAGCGCGTAATCGCCGGCGAGGGCGCGCGCGACCGCCTGTTCGCCGTCGTCGACGATGTCCACGTCCACGCCCAGCATTTCCAGTTGCACGCGCGCGACGTCCTGGTTGAACGCGTTGTCTTCCGCCAGCAGCACGCGGCGGCCGCGGAGGGCGGCGAGTTCCGCGGGCGTCGCAGCGCCCGGTGCGTCGTGCGTGCGGTGCACGGCCGCGGCATCGGTGACGCCGAAGCCGAGGTCCACCCAGAACGTCGCACCTTTCCCCGGGGCACTCTCCACGCCGACGTCGCCGCCCATCAACGCCGCGAGGCGCTGCGCGATCGCCAATCCCAGGCCCGTGCCGCCGAAGCGCCGCGTCGTCGATGCATCGGCTTGCCGGAACGCCTGGAACAACACCTGCTGTTCCTTCGCCGCGATGCCGATGCCGGTGTCGCGCACGCGCAATCGCAAGCGCACGCGATCGCCGTCGCGCGCCAGCACCTGCACGGCGAGCGCGACTTCCCCGGCGTCGGTGAACTTGATCGCGTTGCCGACGTAGTTGATCAGGATCTGCCCGACGCGCACCGGATCGCCGACCAGGTGCGGCGGCACGTCGTCGCCGACGTCCACGCGCACAGCCAGGCCTTTCGCGGTCGCGCGCGGCGTGGTCATCGCACTCACCATGTCGAGCACTTCGCCGAGCGCGAAGGGCACGTGCTCGATGCGCAACATGCCGGCGTCCATCTTCGACACGTCGAGGATGTCGTTGATCACGCGCAGCAGGAATTGCCCCGACTGGTGGATGCGGTCGGCCCAGCCTTGTTCGCGCGCCGGCAGCCCTGCGTCGCGCAGCAGGTGCGACATGCCGATGATCGCGTTCATCGGCGTGCGGATCTCGTGGCTCATGTTGGCGAGGAAGGTGGCCTTCGCGTCGGCGGCGTCTTCGGCGATGCGGTTGGCTTCCTTGAGGTCGGACAGGGCTTGCGCGAGTTCGACTTCCGTCTCGTGCTGCGCGGTGATGTCCAGGCAGTGGCCGCGGAACAACACGCCTTCCGGCACCGCCGTGGGCACGCCGAACGCGGTGAGCCAGCGGCGCTCGCCCGTCTTCGCATGCCGGATCGGATATTCGACGCGTGCCGGCATCATCGCGCGCGCATTGGCGGCGACCTGTTCGCGGATGGGCATGACGTCGTCCGGATCCATCAGCGCTTCGAAGTTCGCGTAGTCCTGCAGCATCACTTCGACCGGCAAGCCCGACATCTCCTCGGCGCCGGCGCTGGCGAACAACAACGCCGACGTACCGTCGTAGCGCACCAGGAATTCGATGATGGCGCCGGGGACCTTGCTGGTGACTTCGTCGAGGCGGCGATGTTGCGATTCGGCGGCGCGCAAGCGTGCGTCCAGCCTGCGATGGCGCACGACGAGCACGATCGCCGCCACCGTCGCGAGCAGCGCGACGCCCAGCAAGGCCCAGTCAGTCGATGTCAACGGTGCCATCGGACGCGATGTAGGCTTCGACCGCGCGGAGCAGGTCCGCGATGCGCGCATGCAACTTTGCTGCGTGATCCGACAACGCCGGCGAGAACCGCCGTCCCTGCGCTGCATCCTCGAGCGACTGCAGGGCCTGCGCCGTTTCCGGTTCACCCACCTGCGCGAGCGCCGACTTCAACCGGTGCGCGGACAACGCGATGGCGTTCGCGTCGCCGTTGCGGCGCGCCTGGTCGAGGACGTCGAGATCCTTGCGCGTGGTGGCCGCGAACATGTCGAGCAGCCGCAGCAGCCGGCGTGTATCGCCATTCAACAACTGGCGGAGCGCGACGTAGCGTTCGCTGGACACGCATGCCTCGGGGAGGCGGGGAGGGCCGGGCCATCGTGCGCCGGCCCCCGGGGTCGCACAAGTGTCAGGGCGCGGGGGTCGCCGGCATGGGCTTGGAGCGCTCGATGATGTTGAACAGCACCGCGCGCGGCGTGCCCGGGCTGCCGTTGGCGTCGGTGCCGGTGACGTAGACGATGTGGCGGCCGGCGCGCAGGGCGCCCGTCGGGATCGTGACCGTCGCCAGTTCGCGGCTGCTGTTGAACGCGCCGTCGTTGGCCGCCATCACGAACGCATTCGGACTGGTCGCCCACGGCGGCGTATCGAGGTACGCACGCACGCTGGCGATGTTCTGCACCGGTTCGGCGCCGTTGTTCTGGTTGAAGCGCGCATCGTCCACCCACGCCGACACCGCGATGGCCTTGCCGCGCGGCACGGTGGGCGCCGACACGGCGATCTCCGTCGTGTCCGGCCCGCCCGGCAACGTGTACGGCGAGAACAGCGAACGCGCCGCGTACTTCAGCGCGTCGATGTTCTTCGGATACGTGCTGGTCTCGAACGTGGTGCAGTCCTCGAAGAACTCCTGGCCCAGTTCGATCGTGTAGCTCGGCGCGCCGGTGCTGCCGTACACCGTGTCGGTGTTGGTGCCGTCGGCGGGATACAGGCCGATCCATTGCTTGGGCGCATAGCCGTTGAAGTACGCCAGGCGGCGGCCCATGGTGCGCAGCGCCGGGCCGTTCGGCGCGGCCGTGCTCGTGTTCGCCCACGGCCACAGCACCAGCTGCGAGAAGCTGTGGATGTCGAGGAACAGGCCGCGATAGTTGGCCGGTGCCGTGCCGCTGTCGGTGCGCTGGTCGGGCAGCACGCCGCCGGTGAACTCGCCATTGGTGCCGCGCGTGCCGAGGATGTAGCGCATCAGGTTCACGGTTTCGATTTCCGACGCCGCCGCGGGCCCGCGATAGGTCGCATCGCACGCATCGCCGCTGGAGCCGTCGGGCACCTGGCCGAACGCCCACGTGAAGTTGCGGTTGAGGTCAACGCCGTAGCTGTTCGCGCTGCACGTGCCGTTGTCGGTGTCGGTGTTCTTGCGCCACGACAGGCCGGACTCGGCTTTCTTCCGGCCATCCGGGTTGGCCTGCAGGATGAAGTGGAAGCGGAAGTTGTCGACGAGCCACGTGGCATCGGGATCGATGCCGTAGTCGCGCACCAGCCATTCGGCGAAGCGCGTCGTCAGTTCGGCGGTCGTGTACTCGCGCGCATGGATCGCGGCCAGCACCACCATGTTCGGCTTGTTGGGCAACGCGGCATCGGTCGCGCTGTTGTTGATGCGCAGCACGCGCATGCGATGGCCGCCGGTGCCGCCGGTCTTCTGCCACGTCCAGGTCGGGCCGATGTCGACCACGCGCGCCATCGTGGGGCGCAGCGCGACCAGTTCGTCCATCGTCGAATAGGTTTCCTCGACGGTGCGGTAGCACGCGAACTGCGGGATCGAATTGCCCGTCGTGAGGCGGCGACCGTCCTTCATGATCGTGGTGGTCGGCGCGCGCGCCATCGCGGCATCGGCGCGTTGCATGCGCAGCGTCGAGGCCTGGTCGAGTTCGAAGCGCACGCCCAGGCGACGCAGGAACAGCAGGTCTTCCGCGCTGGCTTCCACGCGCGCCGTGCGATTCGCCTCGTCCACCGCGACGTGCTGGAACTTCGACGCGATGCGCCGCAACTGCGCGCGATTGCGCCAGTGCGCGGTCACGATGACGAGGCTGTCGGGATTGGTGGAAAGCGTTCCCGGGATCGCGGGCTGCAACCGCGGATCGGCGACGCCCGCGATCACCAGGCGCTGTGCGCGGGTCGCGCCCAGGCCGTCCTCCTGCTGGATCGGCCGCGCGCCCATCAGCAGCAGCGCCGGGACGGCGACCAGGGTGGCCGCGATGGCGCGTGCAAGGACTTGCCGGGAAGACAGCATGGGATCGCCAGGACGTGTAGGTCCCGGCACTCTCCGGTGGCTCATGCATAGCCCGGGTGAAAGTCCCGGGCGCACTGCCGCTGGGCGTCAGCCCGCGGCGGTCTTCGCGGTGGGCGAGGTGAGCTGCGGCCAGCGCGCGGTCACCGCCGCGCGGATGCCGGCGACGTCCAGGCCCGCTTCGGCCAGCAGGTCCTCGCGGCTCGCGTGGTGCTGGAAATGGTCGGGCAGGCCCAGGTGCAGGAGGGGCAGGGCGATGCCTTCGGCGGCCAGCAGTTCTGCCACGCCGGAACCGGCGCCGCCTGCGACCACGTTGTCTTCCATCGTGACGAAGCCTTCGTGCGACTGCGCCAGTTCGAGCAGCAACGCGCGATCCAGCGGCTTCACGAAGCGCATGTTGACGACGGTAAGCCCGAGTTCTTCGCCGACTTTCTCCGCGGCCGGCACGATCGCGCCGAACGCGAGCAACGCCAGGCGCGTGCCCTTGCGGCGCACGTCGGCCTTGCCGAGCGGCAGTGTGTCGAGCGATTCCTGCACGGCCACGCCGGGACCGGTGCCGCGCGGATAGCGCACCGCGGCCGGGCCCACGTGCCTGAAGCCGGTGGTGAGCATCTGCCGGCATTCGTTTTCGTCGGCCGGCGCCATCACCACCATGTTCGGCACGCAGCGCAGGTAGCTCAAATCGAGGTTGCCGGCATGCGTCGCGCCATCGGGCCCGACGACGCCGCCACGATCGATCGCGAACAGCACGTCGAGGTCCTGGATCGCCACGTCGTGCACCAGCTGGTCGTAACCGCGCTGCAGGAACGTCGAATAGATCGCCACGACGGGCTTGGCGCCTTCGCACGCCATGCCGGCGGCGAGCGTCACCGCGTGTTGTTCCGCGATCGCGACATCGAAGTAGCGCTCCGGGTATTCCTTGCTGAAGCGCACCAGCCCCGAGCCTTCGCGCATTGCCGGCGTGATGCCGAGCAGCGTGTCGTCGGCCGCGGCCATGTCGCACAGCCAGTCGCCGAACACGTCGGTGTACGTCGGCTTCTTCGCGCCGGGCTTGCTCACCAGGCCCTGCGCGGGATCGAACGGACCGACCGCGTGGTAACCGATCTGGTCGCCTTCGGCGAGTTCGTAGCCCTTGCCCTTCGTCGTGATGATGTGGAGCAGCTGCGGACCCTTGAGGGTCTTGAGCGTCTTCAGCGTCGCGACGAGCGCATCGACATCGTGTCCGTCGATCGGGCCCGTGTAGTGGAAGCCCATTTCCTCGAACAGCGTGGACGGCACGAACATGCCCTTCCAGTGTTCTTCCCAGCGGCGCACGAAGCGCGCGGTGGGGTTGTTCTTGTCGCCGAGGAGTTTCTTGCCGCCTTCGCGGATCGCGTTGAGCGTCTTCGACCCCGTCATGCGGCCGAGCATCTTCGTCAAACCGCCGACGTTCTCGGAAATCGACATGCGGTTGTCGTTGAGGACCACGAGCAGGTTGGGCTCGGGTTCCATGCCGCCGGCGTGGTTCAGCGCTTCGTACGCCATGCCCGCGGTCATCGCGCCGTCGCCGATGATCGCCACGACGCGGCGTTCGTTGCCGGCGCGCGCGTTGGCGATCGCCATGCCGAGCGCGGCGGAGATCGACGTGGACGAATGGCCGACGCCGAAGGTGTCGTATTCGCTCTCTTCGCGCTTCGGGAACGGCGCGACGCCGTCCTTCTGCTTCACCGTGTGGATGCGTTCGCCGCGGCCGGTCAGAATCTTGTGCGGGTAGCACTGGTGGCCGACGTCCCACACCAGGCGATCGTCCGGCGTTTCGTAGAGGTAGTGCAGGGCGACGGTGAGTTCGATCACGCCCAGGCCCGCGCCGAAATGCCCGCCGCTGCGGCCGACCGATTCGATCAGGTAGGCGCGCAACTCCTCGGCGATGGCCGGGAGCTGGTCTTCGTCGAACTGGCGGAGGTCTGCCGGGACCGAAATCCGGGACAGGCGCGGATAGCGCGTGGAATCAATCATCGAGGGAGGGGGCCGCGACGGTCATGCAAAGGGGGCAGATTGTAGCCCTGAGGCCTGTCATTCCCGCGAATGCGGGAATCCACGCTTCATGCGAGCGATTGGATCCCCGCCTTCGCGGGGATGGCGCAGCGGCTCGCCACGCTTTGCGTGGGCCACTGCGTCACTTGCCGCGCAGTCGCCCGAACAGCCCGCCCTTCTGCGGTTCATCCGGTTCCGGCGCGTCCTGCACCACTTCGGCGAAGCCGGTGGCCAGGTTGGCGTTGACGAAATCCACGACGTCCTCGGTGGGCACGCCGCTGGCGGCGACGAGTTCGTCGATGGTGGCCGGGCCCTTCATCATCGCGGTGGCGACGCGGAAGTGCTTCGGGAATTCACGTTCGGTCTGCGGCCACTTGCCGAGCTTGAACTTCGCGTCGGATTCCACGCCCGGCAGCAGCTTGCCCTTGCCGGCCAGCAGGCCGCCGTACCACTCCAGGCGCTGCAGCGGTTGCGCGGCGCCGAGCGGGCCGGATTCGCGGGCCCAGGTGGCGTCGTCGATCGCGCCGAAGTCGCCGCGCGACACGGGCGAATCGAAGTAACCGGCCAGCGGCTTGAGCGCGGCGGGGCCGTGGTAGGTGCGTTCGCGGCCGTCGATCAGCAGGGCCGGGCCGGCGCCGCGCTGGTAGCGCACGCGGCCTTCGATCTCGCCCGCGGCCAGCCAGTCGGCGAGGCGACGCTGTGCCGGCGGGGCAGGCGGTGCGGGCGGTGCGGGCGGCGGCGGGACCGGCGCGGGCGCGGGCGCCGCGGCGACCGGGGCCGGCTTGGGCGGCTCGATGGAGGTCGGGGCCAGCGTGCCGGCCTGGACGGAATCGGGGAGCTTCGGCGCGGGCGCCGGCGGACGCAGGTCTTCGCGCGGCTTCTGCGGCATTTCTTCCGGCAGCTGGTCGTTCGGGACCGGCGAGGGGCTCATGCCGGAGGGCATCGGCGCGGCGGCGGCCTGCGGGGCGACGGCGCCGCCGGACATCTGCACGAGCAGCGCGGACACGCCGTTGGCATCGATCGGGCGCTCGAGGCGGAAGTCGGTCTGCGTGCGCGGCGCCGAGGTCAGGCCGATCACCTGCTTGCCCGCGGCGTGCAGCCGCAGCCAGCTCATGGGGCCGTACATGCTGTCCATGTCGACGACGACATAGTCGGCCTGCCCCTCGTCCACCAGCTGCCAGCGGTTGCCCAGGCCTGCGTTTGCCTGCTGGAAGGCCGAGCGCAGTTCCGCCTCGGTGGCGGAATCCATGCCGGTGGTGCCGAGCGTCAATGCCATGTCGCGATCCGGAAAACGGGAAAGGTCGCGAGTGTAGCGTGCCGCGCGCGGGATTCGGGCCCCGGTGGGTGCCCGCGGGGGCGGTCAGCCGAAGGCGCGTGCGCGCTTGGGCAGGTGCGACTTCAGGAACGCCATCTGGTCGGCGAGGATGTGCCGGTTGGACAGGATCAGGTGCTCGATCCAGCTCGGGCGATACGGCACGGCGAGCAGCGGCATGCTCGCCTGCTGCGGCGTGCGGCCGCCCTTGCGCGAATTGCAGTGGAAGCACGCGGACACCACGTTCTCCCAGGTGTCGCGCCCGCCGCGCGAGAGCGGCATCACGTGGTCGCGCGTGAGGTGCGGCCGCGGGAATTCATGGCCGCAGTACAGGCACAGGTGCTGGTCGCGCGCGAAGAGCGCGGCGTTGGTCAGCGCGGGCGTGGGATCGAGCGCATGCGGACGCGCATGCCCGCGCGCGGCGACGATGGGATGCAGGTCGATGGTGCTCTGCGCGCCGGTGGCGCGACACGTGCCGCCATGCACGGTGAGGCAGGGATCGCCGAGGGTCCACGCCACCGCGCCGCGTGCATACAGGCATGCGGCGTCCTGCCAACTCATCCAGTCGAGGACGCGGCCGTGGGCATCGAGGGAAAGGAGGCGGACCGCGTGGAGCGTGGCGATGCGCGGTGCATCGGTGGGCGATGCCGATGCGGATTCGGCCGACGTCGAAGCGTCGGATCCGACAACGCGGAGGATCCCGGGCGTGCGCTGGACTGTATCCGTCTCCATACGCAACCGAGCTTATACCCCTTTGATGACGGGATGCCTACCCGGCATCCCGGTTCCGTCAGTCCCCGAACGCGTCCGCGGCCATCGCCATCACCGGGCCCGCACCGCTGGCGATCATCGCCGCATGGGCCTTCGTCCGCGGCAGCACGCGCGCGAAATAGAAGCGCGCGGTGTCGCGCTTGGCCTGCTTGAACGCGGCCGGTCGATCCGACGCATCGGCCGCCGCGACGCTGCGCGCCCACCAGTAGGCCAGCGCCGCGTAGCCGGAATAGAACAAGTAGTCGTACGACGCCGCGCCCACTTCCTCCGCGTTGCCCACCGCGCGCTGCCCGACCTGCATCGTCAGCGCCTGCCAGTCGTTGGCCAGCTCGCGCAGCGGACCGGTGAATTCGGCCATCGCTTCGTTGCTGGCGTGCTCGCGGCAGAACGCATCGATCATCCCGAGGAACACGCGCAGGCCCACGCCCTGCTGCTGCATGATCTTGCGGCCGACCAGGTCCAGCGCCTGGATGCCGGTGGTGCCTTCGTACAGCGTGGTGATGCGGGCATCGCGTGCGAGTTGTTCCATGCCGTGCTCGGCGATGTAGCCGTGGCCGCCGAAGCACTGCATCGCGTGGTACGTGCATTCCACGCCCCACTCGGTGAGGCACGCCTTGACGATCGGCGTGACGAACCCGAGCAGCGCATCGGCTTCCGTGCGCTGCGCTTCGTCCGTCGAATGCGACGTGATGTCGACCAGCGACGCGGCGTGGTACCCGAGCACGCGACCGCCTTCGATCAGCGCCTTGCACGTGAGCAGCATGCGGCGCACGTCGGGGTGCACGATGATCGGATCGGCGGGTTTGTCTGGCGCTTTCGGGCCCGACAGCGAACGCATCTGCAAGCGTTCGCGCGCGTAGCGCAATGCGTTCTGGTACGCGCGGTCCGACAGCCCGAGGCCCTGCAGGCCGACCGCGAGGCGCGCGGTGTTCATCATCGTGAACATCGCGATGAGGCCCTTGTTCGGCGCGCCGATCAGATACCCCTGCGCGCCGTCGAAGTTGATGACGCACGTCGCCGACCCGTGGATGCCCATCTTGTGTTCGAGCGCACCGCAGCGGACCGCGTTGCGCTGGCCCACCACGCCGTCGCGCGAGACCTGCATCTTCGGCACGATGAACAACGAAATGCCTTTCACGCCCGCCGGCGCATCGGGCAGGCGCGCGAGCACCAGGTGCACGATGTTGTCGGTGAAGTCGTGCTCGCCGGCGGTGATGAAGATCTTCGTGCCGGTGATCGAATACGTGCCGTCCGCCTGCGGTTCGGCGCGCGTCTTCAGCAGGCCGAGGTCGGTGCCGCAATGCGATTCGGTGAGGCACATCGTGCCGGTCCAGCGACCGTCGACGATGGGCTTGAGGAAGACTTCGCGCTGCCAGGCCTCGCCGTGGTGCACCAGCGCTTCGGTCGCGCCGTGCGAGAGCAGCGGGAAGTTGCCCCACGCCAGGTTGGCGGCGTCGATCATTTCCTTCAGCGGCAGGCCCGCCAGGTGCGGCATGCCCTGGCCGCCGAATTCCACCGGCGACACCAGCCCGCTCCAGCCGCCTTCGACGAATTTCGCGTAGGCCTCGCGGAAGCCCGGCGGCGTGCGCACGTCGCCCGTCGCCTTGTCGTAGGTGCAACCGACGCGGTCGCCGATCTCGTTGAGCGGGGCCAGCACGTTTTCATTGAAGCGCGCGCCTTCGTCGAGGATCGCGTCGACCACGTCGCGCGTGGCGTCGGTGAAGCCGAGTTGCGCGAACAGGGTTTCGGCGCCCAGCACGTCGTACAGGGCGAAGCGCATGTCGTCGAGCGGTGCGCGGTAGGAGCTTCCCATCGTCCGTCCGTCCTCAGCGCAGCACGCCCGGCAAGCCGGGGGCGGGGTTGAGGGCGCTCGAGCGATCGATGCGGTACTGGCGCGACTTCTCGCCTTCGGGGCCGGCGTCGAGCGTGCCCTTCAGCGTGTAGGCGAGTTCGCGGCGGTTGGACAGCGCGTCGGCGACGGTGATCCGGGCGGCCGACGACGGCGCCAGGGTCAGGGTGGCCACGTCCGCCGATTCCGGCCCGATGGTCAGGCCCGGGTTGGCGGCCAGGGTGCCCGCGTTCTCGCCCCCGATGGTGAGCACGAGCGAGGCGGCGTCGAAGCGCATCGGCACGCTGCTGAAGTTGTCGATCCGCAGGTCCACCGACCACTGGCCGTCGGCGCGCACCGTGAGCTGCTGGATGCCCGCCGCGGGTTCGGACACGCGCTTGACCGGGCCGCCGCCGCACGCGGCGAGGGTGACCAAAAGGAACGTGGCGGACGCCACAAGCCTGCCGAACTTCGCCATGCACCACCTCATCTGCGGGGACGGCGAAGCATACATGCGGTGGGGTATCGCGGCCCGGAGGCGCGTTGCGGCGGCCTGTTTCGTGCGGATTCGCGCGAATGCGCGCGCTGACCGACGAACGGTTGTCCGGCACGCCATCACGCTACGTTGATGTACACACAGGGCCCACAAGCTCTGCCATTCCTCGCGATGTTCCGCGAGGCGGCCGGGACCGCCGGAAGTGTCCTTCGGGGGAAGTGCGATGAAGCTGTCCGTGTACCGGCAGGGCGCCACAGTGGCCTTCCTGCCTGCCTGTTGCCTGCCGCCGCGCGACATGGACCGGCAGATGCCCGAGTCCCGCCTGTGCGGCAGCGTGGTGGTGCCCGAACCGGCGATCGGCGACTGGCGCCACATCCTGGACGGGGTGGACCACAGCCTGTTCGTGTTCCTGCCGCTCGAGAAGGCGATCCTGTTGTTGTCTTCCGGCCGCATCCCGCATTGATCCATTGCCCCTAGGGGCAATGTCGCGGGCCCCCTGCGCCGGAACAGACTGCGTGGCCCCCCACGGAGCCTTGTCCATGACTTCGAACGCCCGCCCGACACCGTGTGCCTTCGTACTCGGCGCCCTGCTGCTCTGCAGCGTGCCCGCCTTCGCACAGCAAGCCCAACCGCAACCCGAACCGCAAACCACCGACGCGCCGCGCAGCATGCAGCAGTCGGTCGAGGCCACCGCCACGATCGCCGCGATCGACAAGGCCTCGCGCACCGTCACCCTGAAGCTCGACGACGGCACCACCACGGAAATCGTGGCCGGCCCCGACGTGAAGCGCTTCGACGAATTCGCCGTCGGCGACAAAGTGCACGCGCGCTACACCATCGGCGTCACCACCGAACTGCGCGCACCCACCGATGCGGAAAAAGCCGACCCGCTGGTCGTGGTCGAAGGCGGCGCCCGCGCGCCCACCGACGCCGCGCCCGCCGCCGGTGCCGGCCGCATGATCCGCGTCGTCGCGACGATCGAAGCGATCGACCGCGAAAAGAACACCGTCACGCTGAAGGGTCCCAACGGCAACTCGATGACCATCGAGGTGGCCGATCCCGCGGTGCTCGCCAAGCCGAAGGTCGGCGACACCGTGGTCGTCACGATCGCCGAATCGGTGGCGATGTCGCTCGACAAAGTCGCGGCGGCCGACAAGGCCAAGCCCGCGAAGAAGAAAAAGTGAGTCCGCTCAGCTTGCCGCCGGTGTGGGCAGCAAGCTGAGGATCGCGCCCACCAGCGCGTGTTCGTCGATCGGCTTGCCGAGGTGCCGCTGGTATCCGGCGGCGAACGCGCGCTCGCGGTCTTCCGGCCGCGCGAACGCCGTGACGGCGATCGCCGGCGTCTGCCCGCCGCGCGCCGGGCGCAGGCGGCGCACCGCACGCAGGAATTCGTAACCGTCCACGTCCGGCATGCCGATGTCGCTCACGAGCACATCGGGCGGCGACTGGTTGGACACGGCGCGTTCGAGCAACGCCAGCGCTTCTTCCGCCGACCCCGCGGTCTGCACCTGCGCGCCGTGGTCGGTGAGCACGTGGCGCAGCCAGGCGCGTGCGTCTTCGTCGTTCTCCACCACCAGCAGGCGCAAGGCGCGCAACGGCTGCACGCGCGGCGCCACGTCGGACGACACCAGCTGCACCACGTCCGGCCCCTGGTCGCGCAACGCGCGCCGCAACGGCAACTCGAGGGTGAAGCGCGCACCGAGCCCGCGCCCGTCGCTGTGCACGCCGACGCTGCCGCCGTGCAGTTCGACGAGCTGCTTCACGATCGCCAGGCCCAGGCCCAGGCCTTCGTGCGGCCGCGTGATCGAACTGTCGGCCTGGCGGAAGCGATCGAACACGTGCGGCAGGAATTCCGGCTCGATGCCTTCGCCGCTGTCGCGCACCACGACGCGCAGCACGTCGCCGTCGGCGCGCGCGATCACATCGACGGCGCCGTGGCGCGGCGTGAACTTGATCGCGTTCGACAACAAATTCCACAACACCTGCTGCAGGCGGTGCGGATCGCCGTGCACCAGCGGCAGGTCGGGCGAGGCTTCCACGCGGATCGTGATCTCGCGGACGTCGGCCGCCACGCGCACGGCATCCAGCGCAGCGGCGAGCACTTCATCGATGCGCACGGCCTGCACCTGCAGGCGCACCTTGCCGGCGACGATGCGGCTCATGTCGAGCAGGTCGTCGACGATGCGCGTCTGCGCATGCGCATTGCGTTCGATGATCTCCGCGCCCTGGCGGATGCGCGGGTCGTCGTGCGCGATGCGCCCGAGGATCTGCGCCCAACCCAGGATCGGCGTCATCGGCGTGCGCAGTTCGTGCGAGAGCGTGGCGAGGAATTCGTCCTTCACCTGGCTCGCGGCTTCGGCCTGCGCGCGCGAGGCCTTGAGGTCGCGGTCCTGGCGTTCGATCTGCGCCAGCATTTCGTTGAACGTCGTCGTGAATACGCCGATCTCGTCGTCGCCCGGCGGCACTTCGGCGCGCAGCGCGTAGTCGCGGCTGTCGGACACGCGTTGCGCGGTGCGGGTGAGGTCCGCGAGCGGGCGCGTGGCCACGCGCGCCAGTTGCCGCGCGATCGCCGCCACCAGCAGCAGCGCCATCAGTGCGACGCCCGCGACGACGAGCAGGTTGCGCCACAGGTCGCGGTTGAGCGCGTCCAGGTCGTACACCACCTGCAGGCGGCCGAGCGCTTGTCCGGCTTCCTGCACCATCACGACGGCGATGGCGTGGTGGCCGGTCTCGCTCAGGCCGAGTTGTCGCGCAGCGGGCGGTTCGTCGTCGGCGCCGTTGCGCCGGTAGCGCGCGAAGGCACGCCCGCGCAAGTCGTACAGCGTCGCGGAACTGACGTTGGGCGTGGCGCGGAAGGCTTCGAGCACTTCGCTCGCCGTGTTGCGATCGCCGAACACGAGCGGCGCGCCGCTGTTGATCGCCGCGATTTCCGTCTGCGCGCGCAATGCATCGAACGCCGCCGCGCGCAGGTTGCGATGGTTCGCCAGCGCGAGTGCGCCCGACACGAAGAGGATCGCGACGGCGCACGTGATCGTCACCAGTCGCCCGATCTGGTCGCTGAACCGCCGGCGCACGTGCACGCTCACGGCAAGTCCCCGTGGCGGATGCGCGCCAGCTTGAGCACCTTCGCGCTCACCTGCAGGCC
The DNA here is from genome assembly GCF_018406605.1 of Noviluteimonas caseinilytica. GTDB lineage: Bacteria > Pseudomonadota > Gammaproteobacteria > Xanthomonadales > Xanthomonadaceae > Noviluteimonas > Noviluteimonas caseinilytica. The sequence goes on from NZ_AP024545.1 coordinate 2,025,826, forward strand.
GCCGTTGTCGATCGCCTTTGGATTGGCTTCGATGCCCAGCCGCGCATCGATGCGCACGATGCCGAGCATGCCGCCGCGCGCGGCGAAGTCGCGGTCGTCGCCGACGGTGAGCACCGGCGCGCCCGCGACGCTGCGCAGGATGTCGTTGCGACGGTCGGCTTCCACGTCGTGCAGGAACACCAGGTGGCTTGCGCGCAGTCGCCCGGCCTGCACGGCGCCGCTGCGCGGGAGCGCGACGAGTTCCACTTGGATCCGCCGCCCGCGTACCTGGCCCGCCGCCGCCGCGACGGCGCGCACCGTGGCCGCCGCATCCGCGCTGCCGACCACCGCGATGCGCCAGGGCACGTCCACGCCTGCGCGTTCGGGCGGCCAGTCGGTGTAGCGCAGGAAGTTCACCAGGAACGCCGCTTCCACCTGCAACGCGCGCGGCACCGGCTGCGGCCGCGCGGGCGGCGACAGCAACAGGCACGCGATCGCGCCCAGCAGCATCCACCACGCTGCACGCGACGGCATCGGCGCGGGTCGATCAGTGGCCAAGGTCGAACGTCACCTGCAGGTAGGCGGTGCGCGGCACCTGCGCGCCGGAGGCTTCCGCGTGGTTCGGGTCGAACACGTTCTGTCCCCACAACGCGAGTTCCAGCCCGTGGCGCGGACGCCACGTGAACCCGATATCGGTGCGCGTGTAGGCGGGGATCGCGTTGAACGGCACGCGACCCACGTGGTAGACGGCCGCGTTGAATTCGAAGTCGTCGCGCACGTCGTAGTACGAATGGAACTGCGCGAGCTCCGACGGCGAACTGGTCTCGTCGAACGGGAAGGCCGGGCCGTCGATGCGCACGCGCAGGCGGCTGTACGAGCCATCCACGCGCCAGCGATCGGTGATGCGCCCGGACACCGAGAAGTCCCCGCCCCAGGATTCGCCGCTCGCCTTGTCGGTGAACGTGCCGAAGACCGCGGGCGGCGGTTCGATCAGGCGCTGGTGGTCGTGGTGGAACAGCGCGGTATCGATCGCCCAGCGATCGGTGACCTGCCAGCGATGGCCCGCTTCCAGCGCCACCATGCGCTCGGGACGCAGCTGGTCGTTGCCTGCGAGTGCGATGGGCAGGATGTTGCCGTTCGGCGTGCCGGTGGTCACCGCGCCCACGTCGAACCACGAGAACACCAGCGCACCGTTTTCCTCGAAGCGCGATGGCACGCGCACCGGGCGCGCCGCCGAGAACCACAGCGTCTGGCGTTCGCTCGGCGTCCACCACGCGCGCACGTTGGGTTGCCACTGCGGCTTCACGAACGCGTGGTCGGTCACCTTCGTGCCCAGCATCAGGAACAGGCGTTCGGGCACGAGCTCGGTGGTGTTCTGCACGAACGCGTTGAGCGTGCTCCACGTGCGCCGCGTCGGATCGACGAACAGTTGCGCGCCGTTGCGCACGTTGTCGCGCGTCACGTCGTACTGCAGGCCCCAGATGAACTGGTTCTGCTCGCCCCACGGCAGCCAGCGCCGGTATTCCACGTCGAAGGTGTTGCGTGCCACGCCGAAGCGCGCGTTGTCGCGCACCGTGCGGGCCGTCCAGGCGCGCAACAGCCAGCCGCGTTCGTCCTCGAACCCGTGCAATGCGCGGAACAGCAAGGAGCCGCCCTCGACCGTGTCGTCGCCGCTGGCGGTCATGAAGCGGCGATCCTGGCCGAACACCGGGATCTGCACGGTCGCATGCGCCTGCGGGTGCATGTAGGCGTCGCCCTGCACGGTGAACGTGGTCTGCGGCGTGAGCGCGCCATCGACGCGGAAGCCGCCGCGCAACGAGGCCCACTGGTCTTCGATCGAGCGCCCGTTGACGTCTTCGAAGGCCCCGTGGTGTTCGTACTTCGCGTACACGCGGTAACTGGTGGTCTCGCTCGGCGACGCGCCGTAACGCGCCAGCACGGAGTCGTTGCCGTTCGTGCCCAGCTTGGCCTTCACGAACGCGCCCTGCGTTTCGGCGGCGCGTTTGGTCACGATCTGGATCACGCCCTGCATCGCGTTGACGCCCCACAACGACGCACCGGGGCCGCGGACGACTTCGATGCGGTCGATCTCGGACAAGGGCAGGTCCAGCGAATCCCACCAGGTCGTGGAGGTGAGCGGGTCGTACACCGAGCGCCCGTCGACCATCACCAGGTATCGGTTGGCCGTGAGCGCCGAGCCCGCCAGCCCGCGCGCGCCCGCGATCCAGCTGCCGGCATTGATCTGCGCAACGTAGAAGCCGGGGACCAGGCGCAGCGCTTCGACGACGCTGCGTGCGCCGCTGCGGCGGATGTCCTCGGCGGAAATGACGCTGACCGCGGCGGGCGTGGTGAAACGCGTGCCCGGCCGCCCGGAAATCGACGTCACGCGCGTGTTGACGAGTTCCTCGAGCGGCAGGTTCGCCAGGCGCGCGAGGTCTTCGTTGGTGGTCGATTGCGCGAAGCAAGGCGCGGCAAGGCTGCACGCCCACGCCAACGCGACGCCCCGAAACTTGCTCGGCATCCCCATCACCCCTGTCCACGGAACCCCGGGCGCAGGCGCACGAGGTTGGGCAGGATGCCGAGCCGCGATGTGAAGATGCCTTCACACCGCGGCAGGGGTCATGCGGTCACAGGTCCACGCGCAGCACTTCGCCCACGCCCGGGATCGGCGGACCGAAGCCGATGTGCGAGACGTAGAGGTCGCCGTCCGGTCCCATCGTCATCGCGGTCGGCAGGGTGAGGCCGCTCACGATGGTTTCCGGGCCGCCGCCCGGCCGGATGCGCACGATGCTGCCCGCGCCCGGCGTGGGATCCGGGTTCCCGCTGGTGTTCTGCAGGATGTACAGGTTGTCCTTCGCGTCGAACGCCAGGCCCAGGATCGTGGTGCCTTGCGCGACGACCTGCAGGCGCGTCGGGTTCGACAACAGGCGCCACACGCGCGAGGAGTTGTCGACGATCGGGAAGAAGTTGAGGTTCCCGATGTACCAGTAGCCGCCATGGCGCGCGAGCGCCGTCGGCACCACGTGGCCGACGTGCGCGGAGATGTCGATCACGCGCTGGATCGCGCCGGTGCTGGCCGACACGCGCACGAGTTCGCCGTGGTTGGGTTCCACCGCGTACAGCCAGCCATCGCGCGCGACCATGCTGTACCACGTGCCGTCGGGTTCGAAGTCCGCCGGCTCGACGACCGCGGTGGGATGCGTCTTCTGGTACGCGCTCAGGTTGGCGACGAGCGAAGGCGCGCCCCCGGCGCCGATGCGCACGATCGCGTTGTCGCGGTTGCGCACGCCATGCGAGCAACCGCCGCCCGAGATCAGCGCATACAGCTGTCCGTTCACGAACGCGACGTCCGCCACGCCACTGACGAGCGAGCCGAGCGTCGCCGCCGTCGTGCTGGTGGGCAGGTTGGTCGTCACCGTGGTGCGGTGGCCCGACGAATCGATGCGCGAGATGCGACCGCCCGTGCTGCTGCCGAGGTACGGGCCCACGGGCGGGACGACCTGCGTGCATTGCGCAGGCGTGGTCGACCCCGTGCCGCCGGTGCCGCCTTCGGCGACATAGAGATTGCCGTCGGGTCCGAATTTCAGGCCGCGCGGATTGTTGAGTCCCTTGGCGAAGACCGACACGCTGATGGACTGCGCGGCCTCCACGCGGACGAGGTCTGCGGCGCGCAACAACGGATCGGACTGGCCGGCGCTTGCCGTGGATGCCGCAATGGCGAGCGCGATCGCGAGTGCGCAGGTGCGCACGGAAGAGTTTGGTTTCATGGGGAAATCTCCTGGCGGAAGTGGCCCGCCAACAGAAGCAACGCGGACGCGATGCGCAGCGGACAGGGGACACCCATGCGGGGGACGCGCGCGCTGTGCGGCGACTGCGTGGAGTGCGAAGATGCCGCAACACATCGGTGGGAGCGTGCGATGGCGTCGTGGCAAGCAGGCTTGCTCGGGGGCGTGCTCATCGGGATCGCGGCCACCTTGTTGTTGTTGCTCAACGGGCGGATCGCGGGCGTCAGCGGGATCACCTTCAACGCTGCCCTGCAACGCAACCCGCGCGGCGAATCGGCGTGGCGCTGGGCCTTCCTCGCAGGATTGATGATCGCCGGCGGCATCGCGATGCGCGCGACCGGGCAGGTCGCGCTTTCGCCCGCACCGTTCGCGGTGGTGGCGGTGGCGGGGCTGCTCGTCGGTTACGGCACGCGGCTCGGCGGTGGCTGCACGAGCGGGCATGGCGTGTGCGGCATCGGCCGGATGTCGAAGCGCTCGCTCGTGGCGACGGTGCTGTTCGTCGCGTCGGGGATGGCCACGGTGTTCGTGCTGCGGCACGTTGCGGGGGCCGCATGAACCGGATCCTGGCGGCGTTGCTTGCGGGCGCGTTGTTCGGCGTCGGCCTGGTGATCGGCGGGATGACCGATCCCGATGTCGTGCTCGGTTTCCTCGATGTCGCGGGCGAATGGAACCCGACCTTGCTGTGCGTGATGCTCGGCGCGACGGGCACGACGGCGATCGCGTTCCGGTTCGTGCTGCGCCGCGATCGCCCCGTGTTCGATGCGGACTTCCACCTGCCGACGTACACGCTCGTCGATCGCGACCTCGTCGTCGGCGCCGTCGTCTTCGGCGTGGGCTGGGGGCTGGCGGGCTACTGCCCGGCCCCCGTACTCGTCGGCGCCGCGGGTGGGGCGTGGACCGCGTGGGTGTTCGTGCCGGCGATGTTGCTGGGCGCGGTGTTGCAACGTGCGGTGCTGAAACGCCGCGCGGTCAGCCCTGCGTGAATTCCCGGGCGTCGCGCAATTCGCGTTCGACCTGCTGCAACCGGCCCCCCACCGCGGACGTCTCCAGCCACGACGGCCAGCGCCGCATCGCCCACGCCGCGGCGATCGCAAGCACCGCACCGAACGCCAGATTGGCAAGCACGTACATCGGCTGGTAACGCCACACATCCAGGCCGATCGCGTTCAAGCCGATGAACAGCAGCGGCGCCCAGGCGATCGCACCGACGAGGAGCAACACGCGCTCGCCGCGGATGCGCTGGCGGCGCACGTCCAGCACGCGCGCATGCACCTGCGCCACGGGTTGCGTCCAGTCGATCGCGGCCAGCTTCACCAGTTGCGTCGTGGCCATCGCGATCAGCGCGATGCCATACAGGTGCACCGCGACGCCGTACGCAACCAGGTGCGGCGTGCCGAGGTGGTCGAACCAGTACCCGCCCGCCCACACCGCGATGGCGATGCCGACCGCCAGTTCGATCCACTGTCCCAGCGACACCAGGCCCAGCCGCCCGTGCACGCGATGGCGCAAGGCATGGCCTTCCAGTTCCGCCAGGCGCAGCGTTTGCGTTTCAAGCTTTTGCGTGGCGGATTGCCAGGCGGCTTGCAGGTCCTGCAGTTCCATCATGCGTCTCCTCGTTCGGCGCCGACGCTGCGGCGCAATTGATCCTTGATGCGGTTCAGGCGCGTGGCGACGTTGCCTTCGCTCGTGCCGAGCACCTCGGCGGTCTCGCGATGGCTGCAGCCTTCCAGGTGCAGCAGCAACAGCGCGCGGTCGAGCGGCACGAGCGTGGCCATCGCGCGTTGCACCAGCGCGAGTTGCTGGCGCGCGGCGAAGTCGACGTCGGTGTCGCCCGCGGGTTCGTCCTGCAGGTCGTCGAGCGCGGCGTGCGTGCGCGGGCGTTCGCGGCGTTGCTGCGAGATCGCCACGTTCAATGCAATGCGATACATCCACGTCGAGAACGGGCGCGCGGGGTCGTAACCGGGCCACGCCTGCCACAGGCGCAGCGCGATGTCCTGCGCGAGGTCGGCGCGATCGTGCGGTGCCTGCCGGAAGGCGGCGGCGACTTTCAGCACGATCCCGCGATGGGCTTCAAGCAGGGCAGGGAAGTCGTCGGCGGTGGCGGCGTGGCGGTCAAGGCGGCTCGTGTCCGGCGGGGCTTGCTGGGTGATACGCGGCAGCGGGCGGAATCTCACACGACCCGGGCACGCGCCGGATCAGGGATCGAGGAGGCTTTCGCTGCGCAGCCAGTACAGCGCTTCGGCCCGGGTTTCGAACACGTTGGCCACCAGGCCGAAGTTGCGCGCCGCCACCATCGCGAACCGCTCCGGGTCGATGAACTCCGGGCGCGTGACCATCACCAGGCGCAACCGCGGGCCGGCCACCGCGGCCCACGTGCGCACCATCTCGTGGCGCGCGCCGACGCCCGGCGGTTCGAAGCCGGCAATCCCGCGGATGTCCACGACCAGGCCGTGGTAGCCGCGCGCCGTGGCCGCGGCGATGACCTTGGCGACGCGCGCCACGCCTTCGTGCAGCGCGATCGCACCGGACAGGTTGAACAACGCGAAGCGGCGCTCCGCGTCGAGGCATTCGAAGTCGAAGTCGTCGCTCACGGCGCGGGCATCCGCAGCTGGAAGACGTTGCCTTCCGGATCACGGCCATCGCATGCGCGGAATCCCCGCGCTTGCCACTCGCGCTCCGGCGGCCAGAGTTCGCCGCCGAGTTCGCGCGTGCGCACGCGCGCCGCGGCCAGGTCATCGACGGGGAAACACAGCTTGAGATAGCTGTCTTCGCGCGTGGAGAAGTCGGTGCCCGCACCGTGGATGGCGTGGATCGTGAGCTGGAAGCCGTCGCATTCGAGCACCGCGTGGCGATCGTCGCCGTGCACGCGCTGCATGCCCGCCAGCTCGCGATAGAACGCCGTCATGCGCGCGACGTCGTGCACGAACAGGACGGCGGCGGGGAGGAGTTTCACGGCCGGTTTCCCGCCTCCCCCTGACGGGGGAACGCAATACACCGAGCGGGTGACGATTTCATCGACCGTTGCAAACGCCACCGTCCGTAATATCCAGCGATGTCCCGCGAATCAGCCCCCATGACCGTCGACCAACTGCGCAGTCGCCTCGCTGGACTCGACGGTGGGCTCGAACTCGTCTGTTTCTGCTGCGACGAAGGAACGCGACAACGCACGACGCCGTTCCGCGTCTACGTCGTCGAGCAGGTGCACGTGACGCGCGCCGCGCGCGCCACGTCGCCCGGCGCCCCGCTCGAATTCGGGCATGGCCCGCAGGCGCGCGAAATGGCGGTGGTGCACATCACGACGGATTTCTGACCGGCGCCGGCGCGGTGGCCTCGACGCGCGGGTGGAAGCGCCGTACCGCGAGCACCGTCAACACGACGAACAGCACCAGCACGAGGCCTTGCGCGATCCCGAACGGCGGCTCCTTCTGCGTCGGCGCCAGCGCGTGCAGCGCGGGCACCTTCAGGAACAGCTGCACGACCAGCACGAACACGTTGAGGTACACCGAGACCATCGCGCCGATGACGTAGATCGCGCGCCACGGTCCGGCGAGGCGTTGCCCGTACAACGCGATCAGCGTCAGCGCGAGCACGCCCGACGACACGACCCCGGTTCCCAACGCCGGCGTGAAGCCGCGGAAGGGAAACAGGAAGCCGGTGGCCGTGGTGAGTACCGCGGTGGACAGGAAGAGCGAGGTCCACCCCGGCATCGCCTGGTTGCGCAGCAGGCCTTTCGCGACGACGAGGCCTGCGAGGATCGCGACCAGGCTCAGGGCCGTGTGGAAGAGCGTGAACGGATGCGTCAACGGCAGGACCGGTTCCATGCGTGCATTCCCCCTCGCGGCGTTCGGCGGAGCCTGCGCCCATCGCTGCGGGCGCGCAACTGGCGGCCTCGCGGCGGCCGGGGCGGGGTTCGCTGACGTCGCTGGAACGCCCTGGGCAGTAGCATCCCGGCCCCGCAACGACCGGAGGCCGCCATGGACCGCAATCCCGTCGGCTGGTTCGAGATCTACGTGCAGGACATGGAACGCGCGAAGGCGTTCTACGGCGCCGTGTTCGAAACGCAGTTCCAGCAACTGGAGACATCGGAACTGCAGATGTGGTCGTTCCCCGCGTTCGCGAACAGCAACGGCAGCACCGGCGCGCTCGTCTGCATGAAAGGCTTTCCGTCGGGCGGCAACAGCACGATCGTGTACTTCATGTGCGAGGACTGCGCGAACGAAGAGAAACGTGCGTCGGAAAACGGCGGCAAGGTCTTCAAGCACAAGTTTTCCATCGGCGAGCATGGCTTCATTTCGCTCGTGACCGATCCCGACGGCAACATGATCGGTTTGCACTCGATGCAGTGACGCAACGAAAAAGCCCCCGCCGAAGCGAGGGCCTTTCGTTGACGCTTCACGCATCACGGATGCCGAAGCACCCGGGAGCGTGCGATGTCGTTTCAGCGGTTGGAAGCCGGCGCGGTCGACGAACCCTTGTTGCCTTCTTCCAGCGACTTCTTGTCGGCATCGCTCATCGCCTTCGGCGCGGCAGCGAACTTGGGGTCCGTTGCGTCGACCTTGGAGACTTCCGGCGTGGCCGGCTTGGTACCGGTGATTTCCGGCTTGGTGTCGTTGCTCATGGTGTGATCCTTGCGAATGGGATCCGTTGACCGGATCCGTTTGGCCGTGGCCATTGCCTGCATGCGCAGGAGGAGGCTCAAAGGCGGGATCGCAATTTCGATGAGTGCCGCCGGAGCGAAGTGGCGCGTGTCGCTCGGTGCCCGTGCAACATGCGCCGCGGGGCATTACGGGGTGGTGACGGCTGGGCCTGGAGCGGTCTCAGGCGCGCGGCAGGTAGCGATCGAGGTGGCTGTAGCGCGATTTCCACGTCGCGAGCGGCCGCAGCGTGTCCGGGCCGCCGCGTCGTTCCGGATCGCGCACCGCCACGGCGAGATCGCCGGAGACCTTCGCCAGCAACCGCGCCAGGCGTGGCGGCGGGGGCGTATCGCGCGGGCCGGCGCTTTCCAGCGTGCGCAGCAACTCGCGCAGCGTGAAGGACTGCGATGCGCGCGGCGCCTGCCAGGCGCGGGACAGGGCGGCGAACCAGCGCGAAGCGCGCGCGGGAAGGCGGGAGGACAAGCGGGGCATCGGTGCGCCTGGGTGCGTGCGGTCGCGCAGGGGCGCAACGATCGACCGACACGGTGCGCCCTGGCGGATGAGTGCGAGGTGACCCGGTTACACCGCCGCCAGCCCGTTGTACATCGCGCCGAGGAACAACACGAACGACACGGCCGCGAAGACGCCCTGCACGCGCTCGCTTTCCGAGCGGGCACACACCAGGCACCCGGTGAGCCAGAACACCTGCGAGCCCCAGTACAACGGGCCCAGGTCGATCACGTGTTGCCAACCCTTCTGCACCGTGTCGATTTCGTCGGACACCAGCAACGCGAGCAGCAACAGGAACAGCGGGCGCTTGATGGCGAAAAAATGGGCCTTGAGGCTCACGACGCCGGCGCCGCCGCGGTCCGGGAACATCAGGTCCGACATCACGAAAAGCAGCGACGGGATCAGCAGCATGCTCAGGTAACTGAGATACCCGATGTGCGGCACCGCGGCCCAGGCCTGCAGCATCCACCAGAAACTCGCCATCGCGATCAGCAGGAACGCGCTCCACACCGTGTGGATCCAGTACCAGTCCGCGCTGCGCCCGCGCTTGATCAGCGAGGCGATGTGCGCGAGCACGTTGGCCACGCCCAGGCCGTAGATCAGCGAGACGAACGTGGAAAGGTGGGCGAGGTGCTCCATGGGCGTGGCGTGTCTCCGGTCCGGGCTGGCGCGAATCGCGCGATTCAATCCGAATCCGCGGCGGCCTTCAACGGCGGGCGATGACCGCTTCCGTGCCCGCGGCGACGTTGGCCGGGGTATGCCTGCGTCGGACCTGCTCATCGCCATCACGCAACTCGGCGTCGCGCTCGCCGGGTTCTCGGGCCTGATCGCCGCGATCCGCACGGCCTCGCCGGAGGGCTGGCATCCGCGCGACATCTGGTCGCTGTCGTGGATGCTGGGGGCGAGCATCGGCGCGCTCGTGCTCGGGTTGCTGCCGGCGTGGCTGGCGTTGTTCGACTGGACCACCCTGCGCGTGTATCGCGTCGCAAGCGTCGTCGCGTTTGCCTACATCAGCGTGCTCGGAGGCGTGATGGCATGGCGCGGACGGCGCCTGACCTTGCGCGGGTTTCCGCCGCGCGTGAAGTTCTTCCCGTCGGCGATCTTTGCGTTGCTTGGCGTCTCCGCGATCGCAACGGGCGCGGGGGCGGCGGGAAGCCTGCAGGCGTCGATCGTGCCCGCGTACGTCGGAAGCCTGATCGCATTGCTGGTGGTGTCGGCGCTGGTGCTCGCGATCTTCCTCGTGCTGCTGGCGCGGGCGGCGCAGCAAGAAAAAAACTGAGCGTCCCGGTCACGTTCCCTGGGTCGCTTTCGCGACGGATCGCATCGCCTTGCGCCCCCGCAGCGTGCGCACCAGCCAGTACAGCGTCGTGCCCGCGACGAGCAGCACGGGCACGACGAGCAAGCCGGAGGCCCGGATCGGCGCGGGGAAGAACTTCGCCTGGCCGAGGAACAGCGACGCGGTCGCGATCCAGTACGCCATGCCCATGCGCCAGAGGTGGCGCACGAGGCGTTGGGCGCCGGCGATGTGGCCGGCTACCAGGAGACGCGCGTCGAGTGCCGCGGCCGACAGCACGACGAGTGCGAACAGGAAGAACGGTGCGGGCGGGAACTGGTCCACCGGGCCATGCCGCACGGCGAGCACCCCGAGCGACAAGGCACGAAGGCCCGTGGCGAACCCCAACGCCATCAACGCGACGTACCAGCCGCGCGCGGCCACGACATCGCGCTTCACCGTGAGCCACGCGGTCGTGACGAGGTAGAACGTCGAGAACGCGGCGACTACGTTGCCGCGGTTGGGATGCACGAACGTGGCGGCGATGGCGCCGGTCGCCGTCAACGTCACCATCGCGACGAAGAAGACGGTGCCCGCGCTTCGATGCAGCCGCGAGCCCTTCTTCGCGAACAGCGCAAATGCGCCGGCGACGATCACGACGAGCCCGGCGGTGATATGCAGCCAGCGCAGCAGCATGGCGATGTCCCCTTGCTTCTCTGTTGCGGCGACTCTGGAAGCGCGCCGGCGGGGCGTCCACGGGGATTGCGACGAACGACGGCCTGGCGTGGACGAAGCACGGTCCCCGCCGACGATCCGCGCGCGGCACGCTGGTATCGTCGTCCCATGCCCGACACCCGCGTTCCTGCCGCGCCGACGCCCGGACCCTGGTTCGGCTGGAAGCGCGTGCGCACGGTGGCGATCGCGGCGTTCGTCGTCAGCCTGCCGATGTCGACGAACTGGACCGCCTCGTATTGGCTGTTGCTGGTGCGGCTGTTCCTCGTCGGCATGGCCGCGCTCTGCATGTTCGGGCTGTTCGAACGCTGGCCGCGCCGCTTGCCCAGCTGGATCGCACGCTGGGGCCTGCAGGTGGCGGGCGTGGCGGCGATCATTCCAGTTGCGGCCGCGCTCTCGTACGCCTTCACCACGCCGCACGACGTGCATTGGTGGTCGGTAAAGTCGCGCATGGAGGGTTTCAGCTTCATCGCGTTCATGGGCTTGTTGGTCGCGCCGTGGATCGCGATGTCCGCGTTGTACCGGCACATCAGCGGGAAGGCGCGCAGCCAGGCGCTGGCCTTCGAGCTGGAACGCAGCGAGTACGACCGCAATGCGCTGGACGCGCGGCTGCGGTTGTTGCAGGCGCAGGTCGAGCCGCATTTCCTGTTCAACACGCTCGCGAACGTGCGCGAACTAGTGGATGCGGGCTCGCCGCAGGCATCGGAGGTGCTCGGCAGCCTCATCGCGTACCTGCGCGCAGCGGTGCCGCGCTTGCACGAAGCCAACGCCACGGTGGCGCAGGAACTGGAACTGGTGCGCGCGTACCTCGAAGTGATGCACATGCGCATGCCCGACCGTCTGCGGTGGTCGGTGGATGCGGAGCCGGGCGCGCTGCAGGTGCCGTGCCCGCCGACGAGCGTACTGACCCTGGTGGAGAACGCGGTGCGGCACGGCATCGATCCGGCGGAAGAGGGCGGGCGCATCGATGTGCGCGCGACGGTGCAGGGCGGGCAGTGCCGCATCGTGGTGGCTGACACCGGCGTGGGCGTGGCTTCGACGATCAACGCAGGCACGGGCTTGTCGAACCTGCGCGAACGGCTGCAACTCGCGTTCGGCGATGAGGCCCGACTGGTGTTGGCGCCGCTGCCGCCGCATGGCACGACTGCGGAACTCGTGTTTCCGATGCCGGCACCGCCAAGATGAGCATCGCGGCCACCGCATTGATCGCCGACGACGAGCCGTTGCTGCGACGCGCGCTCGCGCGGCAGCTTGCCGAGGCCTGGCCGTCGCTTGAGATCGTCGCCCAGGCACGCAATGGCCGCGAAGCGGTGGACCGGTTCGAAGCGCTGCGCCCGGACGTGTGTTTCCTCGACGTGCACATGCCCGGCCTCGACGGCATCGACGCCGCGCACGCGATTGGGCGGCGCGCGCATGTCGTGTTCGTGACTGCCTACGATCGTTATGCGGTGCAGGCGTTCGAACAGGGCGCGATCGATTACCTGGTCAAACCGGTGGAAGGCGCGCGCCTGGCCGACACCGTTGCGCGCTTGCAGGCGCGCCTGCAGGCCGCTTCGCCGATGGCGGACCTCGCGCCGATGCTCGCACGCCTGTCGCGGCAGCACGCGCGCTGGTTGCGCGCGTCAGTGGGCAACGATGTGCGCCTGATCGCGGTGGAGGACATCGACTACCTGCGCTCCGACGAGAAATACACGCGGATCGCCTGGCGTGGCGAAACCGGGCGCGGCGGCGAAGCGCTCGTCCGAACGCCGCTGAAGGAGCTGATGGCGCAGCTGGATCCCGATCAGTTCGTGCGGGTGCACCGCGCCGTGGTGGTGAACCTGCGTGCGGTGAGCCACATGGTGCGCGGCGACAACGAGACCGGAACGTTGCACCTGAGGTCGCGTTTGGACGTGTTACCCGTGAGTCGGCGGTATCTTCACCACTTCCGCGCGAGCTGAGCAGGAGCGCACGCATGAAAGCCTCCGTCTTCGTCGGCACCAGCCTCGACGGGTTCCTGGCCCGCGCGAACGGTGCGCTCGACTTCCTCCCGCCCGGCGGCGGCGAGCCGCACGGCTACGAGGAATTCATGGCCACGGTGGATGCGCTCGTCATCGGCCGCAATACGTACGAGGTCGTGCTCGCCTTCCCCGAGTGGCCCTACGGCGACAAGCCGGTGTTCGTGCTCAGCACGCATGCGCTGGCGCCTGCACCGGCGGGTGCGGTGGTCGAACCTCTGTCCGGCGCACCGGAAGCCATCGCCGCGCACCTCGCCGCACGCGGATTCGAGCACCTGTACATCGACGGCGGCATCACCATCCAGCGGTTCCTCGACGCCGGCCTGATCCAGCGCCTCGTGGTCACGCGCGTGCCCGTGCTCATCGGGACCGGCATTCCGCTCTTCGGTCCGCTGCAGCGCGACATCAAGCTGGAACATCTCTGCACGCGGCAGTTCGTGAGCGGGCTGGTCCAGAGCGAGTACCGCGTGCTCTGACAGGAGGCGCCCGAATGCATCCGCCACCGATTCCGCAGGACGTGATCTACACGGCGCTCTATGCCGCGCTGGGCCTCACCGATTCGATCCTGCAGATCTGGATCACGCTGACGTTCGCGGTGATCGTGTCGACCTACATCGCGGGCGATCGCTTCAACCGGCACGTGTACTGGTTGCTGACGTGCCTCTACGCGTTCGCGTCCTTCATCCTGCTGGTGCGCTTCGGCAGCGCGGCCATGCAGGCCTTCCACTACAAGAACCTGCTGATTGCGCGCGGCTTCGAACCCTGGCCCGTGCCGAACGTGGTCTCCCTGGTCATCGGCGGAGGGTCCGTGGCCCTGATCATCTCGGGGACCCTCGGGACGCTGTGGTTCGTCCGCTCGACGTGGAAGCAGCTCGAGGGCCGGCAGGCCGGCTGACTTCTTCCTCGCTTCACACAACGCCCATCGTGGACACACCCGCGCGCGCGATGCTGCGCGCCACTCATGCACGGAGACGCAGCGATGGCGGCCAACATCAGCGGGAGCGGGCGGCGCGGGAACGGATTGCGGTGGGCCATGTGGGGCTTCGCAGCGTTGCTGCTGGCGCTCCCGGCGGTGGCGATGCAGTTCGACACCGGCGTGAATTGGACGGCAACCGACTTCCTCACCTGGGGCGCGATGCTCGCCATCGCGTGCGGTGCGTACGAGTTCGGCGCGAGGAGGACGGGCAACCGGACCTATCGCGCCGGCGTCGGCGTGGCGGTGGTCACCGGCTTCCTGCTGGTGTGGATCACCCTGGCCGTCGGCATCATCGGCAGCGAAACCAATGGCGCGAACCTGATGTTCGCGGGCGTCCTGGCCGTCGGCGGCATCGGCGCGCTGATCGGGCGCTTCCAGCCGCTCGGCATGGCGCGTGCGTTGGTCGCGACGGCGATCGCGCAGGCCTCGGTGGCGGTGGTCGTGCTGGTCGCAGCGTTGGGGTCGAACCGCGAGGTGCTGGCGCTGACGGCGATCTTCGTCGTGCTGTGGCTCGTGTCGGCGTGGTTGTTCCGCAATGCCGCGCGCGAGCAGGGCCTGCCGACCTAACCCGGATGCCGGTAGGCGTGCGCGGCCCACACCAGGGCCGCGGCGCAGGCGATCGCGACGAACAGGCCGTAGCGCAGGTGGAACGGGATCGGCACGCGGCCCAGTGCCTGTTCCATGACGTTCGTCTCCAGCTTCCATCCGTGCTGGCACTGCGAACATGCGAGCTGGTACCGCTTGTCGTAGACGAACCCGAACAGAAGGTCGAATTGGCCGTACGAATACCTGAGCTGCGGGATGAAGTCCTTGTCTTCCTCGCAACGCGGGCAGTGGTGCGTCTCGGCAGGGCCCACCTGCACGACCCGCTCGCCGCGGCCGATCATGAACATCACCCGGAACATCCCCTGTGCTGGCGCGGATCCCGAAAAGCGGAATCGCGCCAGGATGATCCCGGGCACCCGTCGCGGCGTCAACGATTTCGAGCAGCACCGGCCCATGGGGTTCGCTCCCTTGGAGGACACGGTCAAACCCCCGGCGGATCCGGCCGCAGGTACACCACCAGGCACACGAAGCACAGCGCAATGGCGATCAGGGGTGCGAACAACCCCACCACGGTCGCGACCACGAACAAGCCCAGCGTGAACGTGGCCCGCAGCCGCATCCGGTGGCGGATCCGCGCCGGTGCGACATCGGCCGGTGCGCGCCCGATGAGTTCGGTGATCAGCCCGAGGTACGTCGCGTTCACCAGCACGAAGACCGCCGCGTAGAACGACACGGGCGCCGGCGCCAATTTGCTGCGTGCCATCCACGCCGTCGACAGCGGCACCAGCGACATCGCGAACAGGTGCGCGAAGTTGGTCCACAGCAGGCGCGGCGTGGCTTCGCGCGCGTAGCGCAGCAGGTAATGGTGGTTCATCCAGACGATGGCGATGAACACGTAGCTCATCCCGTAGCTCAGCCATGACGGCCAGTGCGCCAGCAGCGCGGCATAGGTGCTTTGCGCGGGCGGGCGCAGTTCCAGCACCAGCACGGTGATGAGGACGGCGAAGACGCCGTCGGAAAACAGGGTCAGGCGTTCCGGCGTGGCCTTGCGGAGCATCGTGGGCGCCCCTATCCATTGGGTCCGGGCGATCGACGTCGGTCGACCCGGCCGGGGCGCAATATCGCACCCCCACCCGACGAGGACCAAGCACGATGACCACGCAAACGAGTACCGCGCTGCTGGCCGGCGGCTGCTTCTGGGGCATGCAGGACCTGATCCGGCGCCAGCCCGGCATCCTCGCCACGCGCGTGGGCTACAGCGGCGGCGACGTGCCGAACGCGACCTACCGCAACCACGGCACGCACGCCGAGGCGATCGAGATCACCTTCGATCCGGCGCAGACGAGCTATCGCGACATCCTGGAGTTCTTCTTCCAGATCCACGACCCGTCGACGAAGAACCGCCAGGGCAACGACGTCGGCATGAGCTATCGCTCGGCGATCTTCTACCTGGACGACGAACAGAAGCGCGTGGCCGAAGACACGATCGCGGATGTCGATGCGTCGGGTTTGTGGCCGGGCAAGGTGGTCACCGAAGTCTCGCCGGCCGGCCCGTTCTGGCAAGCCGAACCGGAACACCAGGATTACCTGGAGCGTTATCCCGAGGGCTACACCTGCCACGTGATCCGCCCGGGCTGGAAGCTGCCGAAGCGCGCGTGACGCGGGGGTTTGCTACCGTGGCGCGCAACGCGAGCGGGGCCAACGTCGATGCGGTATTGGCACCAGAAAGTCGTCGACTGCTTCGAAGCCCAGGGCCTGATGACGACGCTGGGCGCGAGGCTCGCGTCCGTTGCGGAAGGCGAGGTGCACATCTCGCTGCCTTCCCGCCCGGAGATCTGCCAGCAGAACGGCTACGTCCACGCGGGTGCGCTCACCACCATCCTGGACAGCGCGTGCGGCTTCGCCGCGCTGAGCGTGGCGCCGGACGACTGCGACGTATTGACCGTTGAATTCAAGGTCAACCTCCTGCGACCTGCGCTCGCGGACCATTTCGTCGCCATCGGCAAGGTCAGGAAGGCCGGCAGGATGCTGACGGTGTGCACCGCTGAAATCCTGGCGACGCAAGACGGGAAAGACGTCTCCATCGCCCTCATGCAGGCCACGATCGCCAATCTTTCGAAGACCCGGTAGGCGCAAGCGCCGGTCGTCTTGGGTAAGCTCGCGTCGTTCGATGTTCGGGGGAGAACACGATGCATCGTTTCGGGCAGGGCGTTGCGTGGGCGCTGGGGAGCTGCGCGGTCGCCGTCGTCGTGGCGTATCTCGCCGTCGTGGCGATCAACTGGTTCGACGAGCCGCCGTCGGCCGATGCGCAGGCGCTTGCACGCATCACGGGCGACCGGCCGATCATTCCCGACCAAAGCAACGCTTACATCCTGTTCCTCGGCCTGTCGGCGCCGTTGCAGGAAGACCCCTTCATCCGCGGCCAGGAACGCAATCGCTTCCTGACGCGGGTCCAGCCGTGGAAAGCGGGGGACGCTCCGGTCTATTTGCCCGGACGGGAAGTGCAATACAAAGGGTCACGCACGCCGGCGATCGCGGCCATCGCGGAGGCCTGCGGGAAGTTCGACACGGACAGCGCGGAATGCGTGCGCCTGGTGCATGCGGACCCGGCGCAGGTCGCGCAGTGGCTGGATTCGGAATCGTGGTTGCTGGCGCGCTACGAGGACCTCGTGGCGCTGCGCCAGTGGCGCGAACGCGTGCCGAACGACATGGCGGCGCCCATGCCGTCCTTCCTCGTCGCCCGGGATGGGCAACTGTTGTTGCTCATGCAGTCCTGGCAGCACGCACGCGCAGGGCAGGGCGATGCCGCGCGCGCCCTGTTGCAGGACGACCTCGCGTTCTGGCGCATGGTGCTGCAATCGAGCGACACGCTGATCACCAAGATGATCGCCACGGGTGCCGTCGAACGGAACCTCGCGCTGGGCAACCTGGCGCTGCGCGATCTGCACGCTGCCGGCAAACCCGCCGCGCCGCCCGATGCGTGGCAGACGCCCCTCAGCCTGGCGGAGCGTTCCATGCAGCGCCCGTTCGCGGGTGAGTTCCGCTTCCAGTCCGGATCGCTGCAGCCCATCGCGGACGCGTTCGGCACCGATCGCCTGAGCGATTGGTTCAAGCGCCCGATGCTGAAGGTGCAGGCAACGAACAACCTGTCCGCAGCGCGGTTCCGTGCGGCGGGCCTGCGGTTCGACGCCGACTATCCCGCGTTGCCGGCCGCGGCCAACATGCAGGCACCGACCGGGCGGTGCGACGGCCTCTACAACTTCGTCGGGTGCGTGCTGTACGGCATCGGCGCCGCGAGCGACGACGCGCAGTACGCATTGCGCGTGGCCGACCTCGAAGGCGAGCGCCGCGCGACGTTGCTGGCGGCGGAGCTGCGTGCCGCCGGTGCGGACGCAACGGACCTTGCGCAACGTGTGCAGGCTTCGCCGCTGAAGAACCCGTACACCGGCCAACCGTTCGAATGGGATGCGGCGAACAAGCGCATCGTGTTCACCGGGATGGCGAAGGGAACGCATGCGCGCCATGCGGTGCCGCTGTGATGCCGATGCCACGCGCAGTGCGGGTGATCGCGTGGATCGTGGCGGGTCTCCTGCTGCTGGTCGTCGCGTTGTACGGCGTGATGGTGGCGATCAACTGGAACGACGAGCCGCCGTCGGTGGCGTCGCAGGAACTGGTCCGTGCCGTCCGCGATCGGCCGGCGGTGCCGGACCAGGACAATGCGTTCGTCTTCATGCTCGGGATGGGGGCGCCGCCCGGCGCGGATCCGGTCGCCATGGGGCGGACGCGCATGGCGTTCCTGCGGAACATGGCGGCCTGGAATCCGCATGCACCGCCGTTCGACTTCCCGGGCAAGGAAGTCAACGTCAAGGAACGCAGGTCGCCGGCGATCACCGCGATGGCCGAAGCGTGCTTCGACGGCAGCGCTGCGTGCGTTCAACAGTGGCAACGGCATCCCGAACGGGTCGACCAGTGGCTTGCTTCGGAGTCGTGGTTGCTCGAGCGTTACCTTCGGCTCATCCAGTTCCACCAATGGCGCGAAGAGATCCCGCGCGACATGGGCACGCCGTTCGTCCGTTACCAGCACGCGATCAACGGGCAGCAACTGCTCCTCGCGAACGCCTGGACGCTCGCGCGCGACGGCAAGGGCGATGCCGCGCGTGCGCTGCTCGATCAGGACCTGGCGTTCTGGCGCATGTTGCTGCGATCGTCGGATACGACGCTGGCGAAGATCATCTCGAGCGCCGCGATCCGGCATCATTTCGCGCTGGGCAACCTGGTGCTTCGCGAACTGCACGCTCGCGGCCAGCCCGCCGCGCCGCCTGACGGCTGGCGCACGCCGCTGACGCGCGAGGAGCGATCGATGCGCCGCGTGCTGGCGGGCGAAGCGACCTTCATCGCTGCATCGCTCGGTCCGTCGCTGCAAGACGGCGACGTTCCCGGCGGGCGCGTCGGCCGGTGGATCCTGCAACCGATGTACAAGCCGCAGGCGACGCGCAATCTCTACGCCGCCCGCACGATGCGCATGGCCAGTCGCATGGACGCGGACTATCGCGCGCTGCCGCAAGCGTTGCGCGACGCGGCGGCGTCGGCGCCGCAGCACGGCGAGGACGTCTACCGCGCCTACAACCCGCTCGGCTACGTCCTGTTCCGCATCACCACCGAGACCGACCCGATGCGGTACGCCGTTCGCGTGAGCGATGTGGAGGGCGAGCGTCGCGCCGCGATGCTGGCGGTGGAACTGCGCGCTGCCAACGCGACACCGGCGGATGCCGCGCGTCGCATCCGGGCCTCCGCGCTGAAGGACCCGTACACCGGGGAGCCCATGGTGTGGGACGCCGCGACGCAAAGCGTCGTGTTCAAGGGGATGGATCCGGACACGCGTGCAAGGCACGCGATCCTGCTCTGATGTCGAGCCACGGGAGCGCGCCATGATCGAGGCTTTCGAATCCTTGTCGCTTGCCGCCACGACGGCCATCGTCGCGGTGACGTCCTTGTTGCTCCTGCTCGCGATCGCATCCCTGTTGCGGTGTCGGTGGTTGTGGGTGGCGGCGGTGGTCGTCCCGCTCGCCGTCGCGTATGTCGCCTATTGGGCGCCGGTATGGTTCGGGGGACGGGATCCGTCCGCGTATTCGGCCTGGGAATCCCTCTTCATGGTGGCGTGGGGCGGCGTCGGCATGCTGGCGTGCCTGTTGCTGGCGATCTTCCTTCGCCAGCGGCGCGCACGAAGCAATCCGGCTCGATAGCCGTCGGGTGAAGGCGGCCTTTACGCGCCCCGGTCGGGTTAGGCGTATATCGTCGTTTCCCATCCCCGCACACGGAGTGCCGCCATGAACCGTCTGCTTTCCCTCGCCGGCCTGACCCTGGTCCTGGCGTCCCCCGCCGCGTTCGCGAAGGGCAAGGTCGATTGCAACCTGCGTTTCAACATGAGCGGCTGGTCGGTGCTGTACAAGACCGCCTCCGGCAGCGGCACGATCACCTGCGACAACGGCCAGAAGATGAATGTCACCGTCAGCGCGAAGGGCGGCGGCCTGAGCGTGGGCAAGCAGAAGATCGAAGGCGGCACCGGCGATTTCAGCGGCGTCAGCGACATCAAGGAAACGCTGGGCAGCTACGCCTCTGCCGAGGCGCACGCGGGCGCGGCGAAATCCGGTACCGCGCAGGTCATGGTGAAGGGCGACACGGAGCTCAAGCTCGCCGGCGCCGGCAAGGGCTGGGACGTCGGCATCACCTTCGGCAAGTTCACGATCGCGAAGGCGAAGTAATCGTCGCAACGCTTCACGCGTGCACACACGGGAAAGCCCGCAGCGATGCGGGCTTTTTCATTTGACCCCGTGCATCCACCGTTTCAGGAACACGAACGTCAGCAACAGGAACGCGCCCGCCGACACGAGGCCGATGATCCACATCAGCTCGAACAGGTGCGCGTACTTGGCCGCCGCGGCAACGGCATCGATCGCGCCGCTTTCCGGGATGTCGATCGACGCCAGCTTCCCGAACTGCGCCGCCAGCACTTCCGAATATGCCGTCGCCAGCCAGAAGCCGCCCATCATCAGGCCGACGACCTGCGCGACCGACAGCTGCGTCACCGCTGAAAGACCGATCGGCGACAGGCACATCTCGCCGATTTCCAGCAGCAGGTAAGCCAGCACCAGCCACCACACGCTTGCCATCGCGCCGGTCGCGGCGACGTGCTGCGTGGCCTGCAGCAACGGCAGGAACGCCAGCGCCGCGAACAACAACCCGAACACGCTCTTCAGCGGCTTGCTCGGATTCATGCCGCGCTTCTCCAGCCATGGCCACAGCCACGCGAAGAAGGGCGAGAGGATCACGACGAAGAACGAACCAAGGAACGTGAGCGAACCCGCCGTCTGCGGCACCAGGATCACGTCGCGGAAACACGCCACCGCCATCGCGAGCGCCAGCACGATCACCGCGGTGGTCGCCAGCGCGTGGTTGCCGCGGTCGCTCGCCTTCAACGCGATCACGATGCCGATCGGCGTGCCCGCCATCAGGTACACCGACCACGGCACCGTGCCGCTGGCGTCGCTGACCATCGACGGGAACATGTCCTTCGTCATCAGGCGATCGGTGAAGGTGAGCCACGACCCGTAGGTCTGCTCGTACAAGGTGAAGAACACCAGCACCGCCAGGATGATCACGATCAGCGCGAACATCTGCTGGCGCTGCACGCGATCGCAGCGCGCCACCAGGTACCAGGCGAACCACGCGAGGAACACCGCGGCCACCACGTGCATCGCGTTTTCCACCGTGGCCGTGCGCTGGATCAGCTGCCACACCACCGCCACGCCCGCGAACGACCCCAGGTAGATCCACCACTCGCGTGGCAACCCACCCACGCGTTCGCGCAACGCGACCGGATCGCGCGGCTCCGCGTGGCCATGCAGGTACTTCTGTCCCCACAGGAACATCGCCAGGCCCGCCACCATGCCGATGCCCGCTGCGCCGAACCCGTACTTCCACCCGTAGGTCTCGCCGAGGAACGCGCAGATCAAGCCGGCGAACAACCCGCCAACGTTGATGCCCGCATAGAACAAGGTGAATCCGGAATCGCGCCGCGGATCATCGTCCGCGTACAGCTTGCCGACGATGGTGGAGATGTTCGGCTTCAAAAAGCCTACGCCCATGATGATCAGCGCGAGCGAGAGGTAGAACACCTGCAGCGCGCCTTCGTCGCGCACGACCACGCCGTTCACCAGTCGGGCGTCCTGGCCTTCGAACGCCATGCCGAAATGCCCGAGGCACAACAGCACGCCGCCGAGCACCACGGCCTTGCGCATCCCGAGCCAGCGATCCGCCAGCAGGCCGCCGATCACGGGCACCGCGTACACGAGCCCGCCGTATGCGCCGATCAATTCGTAGCCCGCGTCGTCGTTGAAGCGGTGGTGCTTCAGCAAATAGAGCAGCAGCAACGCCTTCATCCCGTAGAAGGAGAAGCGCTCCCACATCTCGGTGAAGAAGCAGACGAACACCCCCTTCGGGTGCCCCATGAAGTCCTCGCTGCGCGGGATGTCGGTGAAGGCGGTGACTGCGGACACGCGAGGCGACTCCGTGGGCGGCGTGGCCGGAGCATACCCTCGGCGCCCGCAAAGCCCCGCCCCGGCTGGACTTGGGGCCGGCCCCCGGCGTAGGGTTGGCCGCGCTTTTCGAACCAACCTGCGGACCGTGCGTCCGCGTCCTGCGAGGATCACGCCCCGTGTCCCAACCCGCCACGCCCGGCCTCGCGCCGCGCAACGAATTCACCCTGCGCGCCCTGGTCCTGGGCGTCGTCATCACCCTGGCGTTCACCGCCGCCAACGTGTTCTTCGGCCTGAAGGCGGGCCTGACGTTCGCCACGTCCATCCCGGCGGCCGTGATTTCGATGGCGCTGCTGCGCAACTTCAAGGGCGCGACCATCCAGGAAAACAACATCGTGCAGACGGTGGCCTCGGCCGCCGGCACCTTGTCGTCGATCATCTTCGTGCTGCCGGGCCTGGTGATCATCGGCTGGTGGACGGGCTTCCCGTACTGGGCCTCGTTCGCCATCTGCGCGCTCGGCGGCATCCTGGGCGTGATGTATTCGATCCCGCTGCGCCGCGCGCTGGTCACCAACTCCGACCTGCCGTATCCCGAAGGCGTGGCATGCGCGGAAGTGCTCAAGGTCGGCAGCCCCGGTGCGGAAGGCACCAAGCACGGCGCCGAGGAAAGCCGCGCCGGCTTGCTGGCGGTGGTGTGGGGCGCGGTGGTCGCGTCGGCGTTCGCGCTGATCGTGGCGACGCGCGTGTTCGCCAGCGACGTGAAGAGTTACTTCAAGGTCGGCGAGAACGGCGTGTCCGGGTTCGACTTCGCGCTGTCGATGGCGTTGTTCGCGGTGGGCCACCTCGTCGGGCTGTGGGTGGGCCTGGCGATGCTGCTCGGCGCGCTGATCGGCTGGGTGTGGGGCGTGCCGCATTTCTCCGCGCTCGTGCCCGGCACCGGCGGCCTGGAAGACATCGCGGGCGCGACGTGGAGCGCGAAGGTGCGCTTCGTCGGCGCGGGCACCATCGGTGTCGCGGCCATCTGGACACTCGGTAAGCTCGTGAAGCCGGTGGTCAGCGGCCTGGCCTCGGCGATGCACGCCAGCCGCGTGCGCGCCGCCGGCAACCTCGCCACGCTGCCGCGCACCGAACACGACATCCCGATCACCGTGGTCGGCATGATCATGGCCGCGTGCTTCGTGCCGATCGCCTTCCTGCTGGTGCACTTCAGCAACGAGACCGGACTGGGATCGGTCACGCCGGCGCTCGTCATCGGCGGCCTGCTCTACATCGTGGTCATGAGCTTCCTGGTCTCCACCGTGTGCGGCTACATGGCGGGCCTGATCGGGTCGTCCAACTCGCCGCTGTCCGGCATCGGCATCCTGGTGGTGATCGGTGCGGCGCTGCTGCTGGTGTACGGCATCAAGCCGATGCTGGAACCGGGGCACGAGAAGGGACTCGTCGCATTCGCGCTGTTCGTCACCGCGGTGGTGTTCACCGTGGCCGCGATCGCGAACAACAACCTGCAGGACCTCAAGACCGGCCAGCTCGTCGACGCCACGCCATCCGCGCAGCAGTGGGCGCTGATCGTCGGCGTGATCGCGGGCTCGGCGGTGATCCCGCCGGTGCTGTCGATCGTCAACAAGGCCTACGGCTTCACCGGCGCGCCGGGCGTGGATCCCGCGCATGCGCTCGCCGCGCCGCAGGCCGGCCTGATCTCCGCGCTCGCGCAGGGCGTGATCGAAAACAACATCGACTGGTCGCTGATCGGCATCGGTGCGGCGATCGGCGTGGCGTTGATCATCATCGACGCGGTGCTGCGCCATACGACGAAGTCCGCGCACCTGGCGCCGCTCGCCGTGGGCCTGGGCATCTACCTGCCGACGTCGGCCACGCTGATGGTGGTGGTGGGTGCGGTGATCGGGGCGATCTACGACAAGCGCGCCGAACGCAGCCCGCGCCCGGAAGCCACCAAGCAACTCGGCGTGCTGCTGGCCTCCGGCATGATCGTCGGCGAAGGCCTGGTGGGCGTGCTGATCGCGGCCATCGTGGCGTTCTCCGGTTCCAACTATCCGTTGGGCCTGGTGGGCGACGACTTCGCCGCCAACTATTCGCTGTGGATCGGTGGCGTCGCGTTCGTCGCCGCCGTGTTCCTTTTGTATCGCTGGATCGAACGCATGAGCCGCAAGGTCATTGCCTGATCCGCCGCATTCCTTTCCTGATCGGAATTCCACCATGACGCTTCGTCCCGCACTCCTCGCGCTCGCCCTCGCGGCGGCGCTTCCGTCCGTCGCCCATGCAGAACGCGGCTTCGAAGTCCGCGACCTCGCGAAACTCGATCGCGTGTCCTCGCCGGTGCTTTCGCCGGACGGCCGCAAGGTCGTGTTCGCCAAGCGCGTCGTCGACTTCGATGCCAACAAGTCGGCCACCTCGCTGTGGATCGAAGACCTGATGGCGCGCGATGCCGCACCGCCCGTGCGCCTCACGCCGGAAGGCTGGAGCGTCAACTCGCCGGACTTCGCGTCCGACGGCAGCCGCGTGTACTTCCTCAGCGCGAAGTCGGGCTCGATGCAGCTCTACGCGATCCCCACCGCGGGCGGCGCGCCCGTGCAGCTGACCGACATCGCCGGCGATGTCGGCGGTTTCAAGGTGTCGCCCGACGGCAAGCGTGTCGCGCTGGCGGTGGAAGCGTTCGCCGACTGCAAGTCGGATTTCGCGTGCACGCAGAAGCGTTCGAAGGACGCCGAGGCGAAGAAGGCCTCGGGCAAGGTGTTCGACCGCGTCTTCATCCGCCACTGGGATGCATGGAACGAAGGCAAGCTGAACCGCGTGTTCGTCGCGCCGCTGGGCGATGGCAAGGCGAAGATTTCCACCGCCACGCTGGTCGGCGGCGACGTGATCGGCGACGTGCCGTCGCGTCCGTTCGGCGACACCGGCGAATTCGCGTGGTCGCCCGACGGCAAGTCGCTCGTGCTGTCGGCGCGCAAGTCCGATGGCCAGGAACCGTGGTCGACCAACTTCGACCTGTACCTCGTGCAGGCCGACGGCAAGGGCGCTGCGAAGAACCTCACCGCCGCCAACAAGGCGTGGGACACCGGCCCGGTGTTCTCGAAGGACGGCAAGACGCTGTTCTATCGCGCGATGAAGCGCCCGGGCTTCGAAGCCGACCGCTTCGCGCTGATGGCGATGGACATGGCCTCGGGCAAGACGCGCGAGATCGATCCGAAGTGGGACGCCTCGGCCAACGGCATCGCGCTGTCGGATGACGGCAAGACGATCTACACGACGGCGGAGGAACTCGGCCAGGCGCCGCTGTTCGCCGTCAACGTGGACAACGGCGAAGTGACTACGCTGGTGAAGGACGGCACGGTGTCGTCGTTCGCGATGGCCGGCCCCACGCTGGTGTACACGCGCAACACGATCCAGACCGGCGACCAGTTGTTCGCCGCGCAGCCCGATGGCAGCACGCCGCGTGCGATCACGCAGAGCGCGGGCGAGATGGTGAAGGACGTGAAGTTCGGCGAAGCGCAGCAGTTCAAGTTCGTCGGCTGGAACAACGACACCGTGTACGGCTACGTCGTGAAGCCGTGGAATTACCAGCCGGGCAAGAAGTACCCGGTGGCGTTCCTGATCCACGGCGGCCCGCAGGGCAGCTTCGGCAACGGCTGGAGCTATCGCTGGAATCCGCAGACGTACGCGGGCCAGGGCTACGCGGTGGTCATGATCGACTTCCACGGCTCCACCGGTTACGGCCAGGCGTTCACCGACGCGATCAGCCAGCATTGGGGCGATCGTCCGCTCGAAGACCTGCAGAAGGGTTGGGCCGCCGCGCAGAAGCAGTTCGACTTCCTCGACGGCGACAAGGCGTGCGCGCTCGGCGCGTCGTACGGCGGCTTCATGGTCAACTGGATCGCCGGCAACTGGAACACGCCGTGGAAGTGCCTGGTCACGCACGACGGCGTGTTCGACCAGCGCATGATGGGTTACGCGACCGAAGAGCTGTGGTTCTCCGAATGGGAGAACGGCGGCACCGTGTTCGACAACCCGCAAGGCTACGAGCGCTTCAACCCGGTCAACCACGTCAAGGACTGGAAGGTGCCGATGCTCGTCGTGCACGGGCAGCAGGACTTCCGCATCCCGGTGGAGCAGGGCATCGGTGCGTTCACCGCCGCGCAGCGCAAGGGCGTGCCGTCGAAGTTCCTCTACTTCCCCGACGAGAACCACTGGGTGCTCAAGCCGCAGAACAGCGTGCTGTGGCACGACACGGTGAACGCGTGGCTGAAGCAGTACATCGGCGAAGGGTCGAAGTAACCGCGCGGATGGATCAAAGCGCCGGCCAGCGTTCGCGCAGGTCGGCGTCGCTGCCCGCGTAGCGATTGCGGTCGCAGCGTGCGACGCCCGGGATGTCCCGGGCGTCGTCGGTGAATTGCCACAGCGTCCAGCGGTCCCAGCCCGGCGGCACGATGGCGGACTCGCTGTATTGCGCGAGCCACAGGGCGCAGCGTTGCAGGACGGGATCCGCTTTGCCCGCGAGGCAACTCTTGAGATACGCACCGCCGTAGAGCATCGGCAGGCGGCCCGTCGCGCTTTCGATGCCCTGGATGAACGCGCGCGCCTGTGCGAGCGACATGCCGGCGCCACTTTCGAAATCCAGGCACATCACCTCCACGTCGGCAGGCGATGCGACCTGCAGGTAATGCGCGACCTGCAACGCGGGCGCATCGGCGGTGCCGAAGTGGTACGACCCCCACCGCAAGCCTGCGCGCAGCGCATCGCTGCGGTACTGCGCGTACATCGGATCAACGCCCATCGCGCCCTGCGTGGCCTTGCCGATCGCGGCGACGATGCCGCTGCCTGCGACACGCGCGAAATCCACCGGAGCCTGCCAGTGCGAGAGATCGATGAGGTTGTCGGTCATGGCAGCAACGTCCGGTGTGGGGGCACGGGAACGAGGCAGTCGCGCGGTTGCTGGCTGTCGGCGAGGCGCGCCTGCCAGGCCGCGAGCGGCATGCGCGCGAAGTCGAGCAACGCGGCATAGCTCACCGCGTGGTGGTTGCAGCCCGGCGTGTCGCGCAGGTGCACGCGCAGGCGTGTTGGATCCAGCGGCGTGATGTTGGCCAACGGCTTGAATCCATCGGGGCCGAGGTCCGGCGGCAAGTGCGGCACGAGGTCGCGCACGTTGTCGTATGCGCGATGGTCGGTGACGGCACGTGCATAGGCGGCCGCGAACGCCGCATCGCCCGGGCGCGCGGAGGCGAAGAAGCGGCCGGCGACGCGATTGGTGGTGGCGTCGTGCACCAGGTCGAGCGTGAGATAGGTGCCCAGCACCGCCCCCGCGCTGTGGCCGACGACGGTGACGGGCGCTTCGCCGATGTGGTTGCGCAAGGCTTCGGCCGCGCGGGTGGGTTGCGCGTCGCCGGTGCGCGGCACGAACGCCAGGGATTCGTACAAGTCCAGGAATCCGCCGGGCACCTTGCCGCTGTCGGGCCACGGCCCGGCGCGATGCGGGAAGAACGCATCGATTTCCCATTCGTCCGTACCGACGGTGCCGCGCAGCAGGACGGCGTAGGCCGCGTTGCCATGCGCATCGTCGGTACGCGCGAGCACGCCATGCATCGTGGGGATGGGTGCTTTCGACGCATCGTGCAGCGGCGGGCGATCGTTGCCGACGAGATGGCCCTCGACGCGCCACTGCGCGGGCAGCGACTTCCAGTGCGGGAACGCGGGTTGCAGGTTGCGCGGCGCTGCGGCGTAGGCATCGCCGACGTCTGCCACCATCAGGATCCAGTCGGCCGCGATGCGGCGCTCGGCGTGGGACGGGGTTTCGCGTGATGCGGTGCAGGCGGTGGTGGAAAGCAGCAGCGTCGAACAGATCGCGAGCGCGATGTGCAGCGACGGACGAAAACGTGCCATGGCCGGGTCCTCGGAAGGGCGGCCAGCTTGGGGATCGTGTCGTGGGTCGGTGTAGCGAGTGTTCTTCGATCACGCGTCGATTGCTCCGCCCGGCGCGCTTCGGATTCGAAGCGCAAGGCATGACGATTCGTGCAATGGCGGCGTTGGCCCGCGGGGCAGATGCAATCGTGCGTCCGTAGACAAAACGCGTCGCGCGTCTGCGCGGAAAATTCTCACTACTCCCGGGCGCGTGCAGGCCGCAGGCTACGCCGCGTGGCCGTTCCGCGATCGATGGGCTGCAACGCGCAGCACCGGCGCACGCATTTCCAGGGAGCATTCGATGGCATTTCGTTCTTTCGCGCGACAGCCGCTGGCGCAAGCCGTGGGCGTCGCGATGGTGGCATTGTGGATGGCGCCGCAGGTGGCGGCGCAGTCGCTGAACGTCAGCGACGGTTTGACGCACACGGCCAGCGGTACCTACGACACGGGAAGCACGCCGCTCGGACATGCGTTGTCTGCGCAGAATGCAGGATCGCGTATCGAGGGCACGTCGGTTGTCGTGAGGACCGCGGGCAATAACGCCATGGGGATGATGACGTTCAACGGCGGCACGATCGACATGACCGGCGTCGACGTCGCGACGTCGGGAAGTACGGCATTCGGTGTCTACGTGGACACGAACGGTGGCTCCGTCGTCCTGCGCAACAGCACCATCGTGACTACTGGCAGCAACGCAGGGGGGCTGATTGCCGCGAACACCACGGCGGGGTCTCTCGCCATCTCGGCCACGGATACCAGCATCCGCACGACGGGTGTCAACGCTTACGGCGCGACGTCCCTCGACGGGATCCTCGCGTTGACGCGCGGATCCGTCACCACCGATGCGGCGGTTGCGCTCATGGCGGCGTCCGACGACGGACGAATCAACGCAACCGATGTCGCCATCCGCGCCAACGGCAATGATGTGGTGCAGGCCCTCACCGCCGGCGTCATCACCCTGCGCGGCGGCACGGTAGATGCAACCTCCGCCGCCGGACGCGGACTTGTCGCGCAGGATGCCGGCAGCGTCATCAACGTCAGCAACGGCACGCGCATCACGACGATCGGCGGCACCGGGGCCGACGTGAGCACCGGTGGTTCGATCACGTTCGATGGCGCTTCCGTGCAGGCCACCGGCGCAGGCGCTGCCGCCGTCGGCGTCACCGATGCGGGATCGATGTTCCAGGCCACCGGTGCCTCCATCACGTCCGCGCAAAGCACCGGCGTGCGGTTGACCAACGGTGGTTCGGCGACGCTCATCGATACCACCGTCACCGGCGGCGACAACGCGGTGAGTTTCAAGTCGGCGGCCGGCAGCAGCGCGCTCACCGTGTCGGGCGGAAGCCTGCAATCCGCGGGATCCGCGATCATCGCCAGGTCCGGCACGCATTCGCTCACCGTGTCGAACGGCGCGCAACTGCAGGCCGACGACAACACGCTCGTCGAAGTGGCGGGTGGGGCGGGCCTCGCGACGGTGTTCGACGGCGTCGATCTCGTGGGCGCGCTGACCGCGGCGCCGACCGGCGTGCTCGACCTCACGCTGCGGAACAACGCGATCCTCAACGGCACGATCTCGAACGGCGCCACGACCACCATGGACACCGGGTCGAACTGGACGCTTTCCGGCGATTCGGACGTGCAATCTCTGAACCTCGCGGGCACCGTCGGGTTCGCCGAACCCGGCGGCGGCGTGTTCAAGACCCTCACCGTCCATGGCGACTACGCCGGCAATGGCGGCACGCTCGCGCTCAACACGCATCTTGCCGCAGACGACGCGGGCACCGATCGCCTCGTCGTCGAAGGCAACACGCGCGGGACCACGCACGTGCAAGTCACCAACGCCGGTGGCGCGGGCATGCAGACCAACGCGGACGGGATCCAGGTGGTGCGGGTCGACGGTGCGTCCGATGGCACGTTCGCGCTGGCCAGCCGTGCGGTCGGCGGCGCGTACGAGTATTCGCTCCACCAGGGCGGCATCGCGGATCCGAACGACGGCGACTGGTACCTGCGTTCGGCGCTCGCGCAGGAAACGCCGGTCGATCCGGGCACGCCGATCACGCCCGTCTATCGCCCCGAGACCGGCGCGTACCTCGCCAACCAGGCGATGGCGACGGCGATGTTCGTGCACCGCCACGACGATCGCGGCCGCCTGCGCCACGAGGACACCCTGGATCGCAACGCATGGGTGCGCGTGACGCGCGGCCAGTTCAGCGCTACCGCGGGCGCGGGCCAGGTCGACATCGGCGCCGAACATCGCGGGCTCGAGATCGGCAGCACGCTGCATGCGTGGGAGACGGCGATGGGCGCGGTCACGGTGGGCGCCACGCTCAACCGGGCCGAGGCCGACACGCGCGATGTGTCGTTGCCCACGCTGTACCGCGCGAATGGCGAAGTCCGCGGCAAGGCGGCGGCGCTGTTCGGCACGTGGGTGCAGGATGCGTCCGAGCGCGGCGGATTGTCCGTCGATGCGTGGGTGCAGCGCGCGACGTACGAACACACGGTGCAGGGCGAGGGCCTGGTGCAGGAGTCATACGACGCGCGTGCGTGGTCGGCGTCGCTGGAAGGCGGCTATGCCTTTCCGATCCATGCGCGCGACGGCCTCGCGCTCTACCTGCAACCGCAACTGCAGTTGATCAACACCGACTACGACGCGAAAACGCACGTCGAGGCGAACGGGACCGTCGTCGCACCGCACGGCGACGGCGGCCTGACCACCCGCCTCGGCGTGCGCCTCTACGGCATCGTCAAGGAAGTGCAGCCCTTCGCCGAGTTCAACGCGTGGCACAACGACACCGGCAACGCGATCCGCTTCGATGGGCAGGCGGTGGACCTCGCGCTGGATCCGGTGATGTACGAAGGCAACGCCGGGTTGACGGTGGATTTCGGCAAGGGCTGGGCCGGGTGGGGCAGCCTGGGCCTGCAGTTCGCGGATGCGACGCGCACGTATCAGGGGCAGCTTGGGATGAAGTACCGCTGGTGATCCCGCACGACCCCGCTTCGTCGCGAAGCGGGGTCGATCGCGTTGACGATCAACGCAGCACGCGGATCTTCTCCACTTCGAATTCCGTGCCCAGCACGTCCTTGTCCACTTCCACCACCAGTTCGACGCGCTGGTCGGCGGCGATCGGTTGTCCGGCGGGGAAGCGGTTGCCTGCGATCTCCACGGTCACGCGCCCGCTGCTGTCCGCGAACGTGTATTCGTGGCCGCCGTCGTGGGACACGATGTTGCCTTGCAGGCGCGCGTACTGGTCGTCGCGTCCTTCGGCCACCAGTTGCGCGGCGGTCATCGTCGGGATCGAACTCGGACCCTGGTAGCCCGTGCCGGCGGCGGCTTCCTGCGCGGGACCGGTGTACTGGGCGAAGGTGGTGGCGGACAACAGCAGCGATCCGGACAGGCTGGCAACGACGAAGCGTTTCATGCGGTGTCTCCGGCAATGGGCATTGGGCCCGGGACACATGGTCTATGCCTGTTGCCTTCGGTAAGCACGCCGGAAAGTCACCGTCCATGGTCGGAACGCTCCCGATCCACGCCTGCACAATCGCAGCCGTGGCCCCGCTCCCGTGCGAAGCGGGGCCATCGGTGCTACTGCACCGTCGCCTGGAAATGCATCGCGTGGTAGGCGCGCGTCGGCGACAGCAGCACGTGGTACTCGCCCGCTTGCGACGGCTGCACGACGATTTGCGCGTTGTTGCCCGGGCGAACCGACGCGTGATCGTGGTCGCCCGCCGCCGTGCCCGCAGGACTCCCGAACCTGACGTACATGTCGCCGTCCCCGGTGCCGCCGAACGTTCGCAACGTCACGCGGCTCGCACCCGCCGGCACGTCGATGACGAAGGCGTGCGCCTGCCCGGGCAATGCGACGAGGTTCGACACCAGTTGCCCGCTGGACACGCGCACCGGTTGCGGTGGCGGGATCACGCCGGCGATCACCGCGGAGACCGCCGCCCCTGCATCCGCGATGCCCGCGCCGATGCGCTGGTCCGGCGTGGCCGGGAATGCGCGCGCGGTGCCGACCAGGTAGCGCTCCACGATGTCGGGCGCGAGGTGTTCGCTCGCCGCGCCCTGCATCAACGCCGCGATGCCGGCCACGTGTGGTGCGGCCATCGACGTGCCGGCCATCCCGGCGTAGTCCGCCGTCGCGGGCACGGTCTTGCCGGTGTTCCACGTCGACCAGATGAACCCGTGCGGCATCCACAAGGCGCCGCTGCTGCCATCGTTGACGTAGCGGCCGCCGCCGGGCGCGGCGACGTCCACGGGCGCGCCGAAGTTGGAGTAATGCGCGCGCTTGCCCGTCAACCCGTTGGAGGCGACGGTCACCACGCCCTTGCAGTTGGCAGGCGTCGCCCCCGCGGCATCCACGTTGCTGTTGCCGGCCGCGACCACGATCGTGCTGCCACGCGCGCGTGCCCCGTCGATCGCCGACTGCAGGTACGCCGGGCAACTTCCGCCGCCGCCGAGGCTCATGTTGATGACATGCGCGGGCGTCGCATTGGCGGGCACGCCATCGACCGCGCCGCCGGAGGCCCAGGTGATGGCATCCGCGATGTCCGCGAGCGGACCGCCGCAATGCCCGAGCACGCGCACCGGCAATAGTTTTGCATCGCCTGCCACGCCCGCAATGCCGACCTTGTTGTTCGTGACCGCGGCGATCGTGCCCGCCACGTGCGTGCCGTGCCAGCTGCTGTCGCGCGCAGGGCAGCCTGCGGTCGACCACGGCGGCCCGTGCGTCCAGTCACCGGGATCCCATCCGCCGGGTTGGCGATCGGCGGTTTCGCGTCCCGAAAAGAACGGATCGCTCAGGAAGTCGTACCCCGCGCCATCGACCACGTTGCCGTCGAGGTCCGGATGCGCGGTGATGCCGGTGTCGAGCACGGCGACCACGATGCCGTTGCCGCGCGCGCCCTGCGCCCATGCACCGGGCGCGGCAATGCCGCCCTTCGGGTCGTACAGGTCGGACTGGAGGTGCGTGTACGTGACGCCTGAGCGTTCGATGGGGCCGCTGTACCACGGGTCGTTCGGTTCGTCCGTGCGTTGCGCGATGCGCTCGGCTTCGGCGTATTCCACGGACGGATCCTTCGCGATCTCGCGTGCGATGGCTTCGGCGTCGCCGCGCGCGAGCGGGAGCGAGAACCGCACCACATCGGCGCCGACGGCCAGGCGCGTGATCGGCGCGATGCCGACGAAGCCTGCGTTGGCCGGCACGATTGCATCGCGCGCGACCACGCGCGTCGTCGTGCGCAAAGCGTGGGCGGACAGGTCGGCGATGCGCTGCGTCGCGACCGTGCGCTGGCGCTGCTCGGGCGTGCCGTCGCGGAACTTCACGATGATGCGCTGGCTGGCCGGGCCTTCGGTAGTGGTGGCCAGCGGCACGACGTACAGCGGCGAAGCAGTCTGCGCGTGCGCGTCGACGGGCGAAGCCAGCAGGGTTGCGAGCGTCGCCACGCACGGCAACGCACCGCGGGGGAAGCGGATGGAGGTCATGCAGGATTCCTCGTGGAAGCCGCGGGTGCGGCGAAAAAAGACGCGCGGCCGGGACCCGCCCGCGCAGGGGAAAGTCACCAGCCGAAGCCGACGCCGACGCCGAGCGAGTGCTCGCCGCCTTCGGAGAACGCACCGCCTAGGCTGAAGGTCGCGCGCTCGCTCAACGCGCGCTGGAAGCCCACGGCCATCGACGCTTCGCCATGCGCGCCGCCCACACCGATGCCCAGGCGGTTGTCGGTGCGCAGGCCCGCGGTGTTGATCGCCATCTGCGTCATCGCCGCGCTCATCGCGCCTTGCCGGTCGATGCGGCGGTCCTGGTCGATGAATCGCGCGTCCACGCGGGTCTCGAACGCATCGAGCTGGCCCTGCAACGCCTGCATCTGGAGGTCGGCATACGCGGTGGCCTGCTGGACGCTCTGCTGTGCGGCGGTGTCGGCGTAGCGGTTGGCCGTGGCGACGACGGCCTCGGTCTGCGCCACGTCGTGCCCGGTGGCGGGGCGCGATGGCGCCGCGCTTTCCTGCATCGGCGCCGATGCGTTGAACGTGGATTCCAGCATCGCCACGCGCTGGTGCAAGGCGTCGAGTTGGGCCACGCCGCTGTCGAACGCGGCCGCGCGCACACCGAAGGCATTTACATGCTGGCGCAGCTGCGCCAGGTTCACCGCGTCGGTGTCCTGCGTGCCGGCGGCCACGTGCGTGAGCTGGCGTTCCGCGCCCGCGCTGCCGAAGGACACGGTGTTGGCGCGCATCGCACTCGATTGCGCGCCGATGGCCACGCTGTTGAGCGCGAGCGCCTGCGCATTGGCGCCGAAGGCGAGGGC
This sequence comes from Noviluteimonas caseinilytica, assembly GCF_018406605.1. GTDB lineage: Bacteria > Pseudomonadota > Gammaproteobacteria > Xanthomonadales > Xanthomonadaceae > Noviluteimonas > Noviluteimonas caseinilytica. The sequence continues at coordinate 2,060,006 of NZ_AP024545.1, forward strand.
GTTGGTCGCCGCGGACGTGGCGTTGGGGCCGAAGGCGACGGTGTTGGTCGCCACCGCCTGGCTGTTCGCGCCGATGGCGATCGCGTTCGTGTGCGTGGTTTCGGCGCGTGCGCCGATCGCGATGCCGCCGGTCGAAGCGCTGTGCGCGGCATGGCCGATCGCTACCGACTCGGCACCGGCCGCGTGCGCATTCGCGCCGGCCGCGATTGCGGAGATGCCCGCAGCGCTCGCATCGTCGCTGCGGTCGCGCTTGCCGTGCGCGGCGAAGTAGCGATTCGCATCGCCGTCGGCGACCGTGCCGATCGCCGCGTTGAGCTGGTCGACGTTCACCGCGTCCGTGCCTTCCGCGCCCGCCGCGACGTTCACCAGTTGCCGTGCGCGCATCGCGTGCGCCACGTTGCCGCGATCCGTCCACGCCTGCGCGGCGCCGATGGACACGGTGTTGGCGCGGTCCGCCAGCGAGCCTTCGCTCAGCGCGACGCTGTGCGCCGCCTGTGCCGCGCTGCCGGTCCCGATCGCGCTGGCGCGCTCGCCGCTGGCGTTCGCCCATGCGCCGAGCGCCAACGCGCGCTCCGGCATCGCGAGGCTCCGATAGCCCGCAACGGTGCTCGCGATCCCCGAAGCCCGCGCTTCCGCGCCGAACGCCGACGCGCGCAACGCGTCGGCCGTGCTGTAGATGCCGACGGCGGCGGCCTGCGTGCCGGCGCGTGCATCGTTGCCCACCGCGACGCTGCGCTCGCCGGCGACCGTCCAGTTGCCCAATGCCGTGCCTTGCACGTTCGCGTAACTGCGATGGCCCGTCGCGGTGGCATTCGCATCGGCGAACGAATACGACCCCACCGCCACGCTGTCGCCCGCTGAATCGCTGTCGAAGCCGATCGCCGTGGCGTTCAGCGAACGCGCGTACGCCGCGCCGCCGATCGCGGTGCTGCGCCAGCCGTACGAGAACGCGCCCGTGCCGACCGCCGTGGCCTGCACGCCCTTCGCTTCGCTCCATGCACCGAAGGCCGCGGCCCCGTTGCCGGTGGCGAAGCTGTCGGCGCCGAAGGCCATGTTCAAGTCGCCGACGGCGCGGGCGCGCACGCCGAACGCAGCGGTATCCGCGCCCTCGGTGAAGGCGAACGCGCCATGCGATACGGCGTTGCGCCCCATCGCCTGCGCCTGGTAACCGGTGGCCACGCTGTCGTCGCCGAACGCGACGCTGCCGGCGCCCTGCGCGATCGCACGTTGTCCGATCGCGGCCGCGTTGTTGCCGGTGGCGAGACTGTCTTCGCCGTCGGCGAATGCGTTGCTGCCCAGCGCGACGCTGCGATCCCCGACCGCGAGCGCGTAGCCGCCGACGGCGGTGCTGTCGTCGCCCTGCGCGAGCGAAGACGCACCGGCCGCGACGCTGTCGCGCCCGACCACCAGCGCATCGTCGCTGCCGTCGTCGTTGCCGGACGCCTTGAAGTAGCGCGGCGTCGCGGCGACCGGCATCACGCCGGCCAGCGCGGCTTCGAGTTGCTGCACGTTCACCGCATCGGTGGGCGCAGTGCCGGCGGCGACCTGCGTGAGCTGGCGCAGTCCGAACGCGACCGAGCGTGCGCGGTCGGTCTGCGTCCACTGGCCCAGCGCGATGGCGTCATCGTGCGCGGCGAAGGCGCTCGGCCCGATGGCGATCGATGACACGCCCGTCGCATACGCGGTACCGCCGAGCGCGATCGAGAAATCCCCGAGCGCGTGCGCCGAAACGCCTCCCGCGAACGCATGGCGTCCGAGTGCAACCGATTCGAACCCTGCCGCGATGGCGTACTGGCCGGTGGCCAGCGAACGCGCCCCTGCGGCGACCGCATGCGGTCCGGTGGCGCGTGCATCCTGCGTGCCGTCTTCCAGGCCGTCCGCGTCGAACAGGCGCGAGGACACGCCGACGGGCGTGGCGGGCGTCGTCGCGGGTGTCGCGGGCGTGGACGCAGGGGCGACCGGTGCCTCGTCGGAGGACAGCAGGTGCAAGCCGAGCAACGCGGCGACGGGTGCCCCGATGCGCGCGTCGAACCACGATGCGCCCGCGACCGGGAGCGCGTTGTCGCAGTCCTGCGTCGCATCGCCGAAGGGACCGTCGCACTCGGTCGTGGGCGCCGGTTCGAGCGCGTAGGCCGGCGATGCGAGCAGCAGCGCGCAGAACGTGGACAGGGCGGTGGGGGTGCGTGGCGTCATCGTGCGTCCTCATGCGTGGCCGGGAAAATCCGATCGCAGTGGAGGCAACGGGGCGGGACGCGCGCCAGCGGATGCACGGCGTGGACGAACGAGAGTTTTCTCGTGGACGCGAGGATGTGACGCAGTCGCCGGATTCCATCGGCGCGTGGTCGGCGGTGTTCGGGTTTCTAGTGCAGCGCGTGGAAAGGTCGCGATCTCGCGCTGGTCGGACGCGCGGAGTGCGCTGCTGTTTCGCGCCGAATGCGAGGCGCCTTCGCAAAAAGAACGCCCCGTGTTTCCACGGGGCGTTCCACTCTCGACGCAACAGGGGGAAGCGTCTCGAGGTGCGCGGTGTCAGTACGTGGTCGTGAAGGTGCGCTTGCAGGGCGTCGGGCTGACCACGCCGGCGCCGTTGTTCAGCGCGTCGAGGTAGTCCTTCAGCTGTTCCTGGTAAGCGCGTTCCGGGTGGCCGGACGGCGTGTACGGATCGCTGCCCAGCGAGGCATTGGCCAGCGCCATCAGTTCGTTGACCGTGCCGCCGAACGGCGCGTAGATCGCGTTGCCGCTGACGAACCCGGCTTCGACGTTCAACTGCATCGCCGCCAGGTGCGACGAGAGCTTGTACGCCATGTTGGTCGCATTGCTGTCGAGCAGCCACGTGCGGAACGACGGATAGTCCACCGGGTTGAACCCGACGCCGTTGGCATCGACGAGGTTGAGGCTGCCGAGCAGGTTGAGTTCCGGCAACAGGCTGGCGGGCGAACCATCCAGCATCGTCGCCTGGCCGTTCTTGTTGCTCCAGAAGCCCGGCGTCTTGCCGCCGCTGCCCTTCGTGCAGTAGTTGCCGAAGCTCAGTTGCGTGGTGTGCCCCACGGTGACGACGATGCCGGTCTGCGGATTGATCGGATCGCCGCCCGCGTCGACGGGCTTGGACTGGAACCAGTTGCCTTCGACCGGCACGGCTTCGAACATCGTGTAGTCGGTGCCGGGGATCACGCCGTTGAACTGCGCATAGCCGAACGAATCGGTGAGCAGCGTGGCGATGTCGCCCAGGCTCGCCGAACCCAGCGTCATCGGCCAGTCGCGCAGGCGTGGTTCGGTGGGATCGTGGATGCCGTTCGCGTTCGCGTCGTAGAACTTCTTGACGAGGATGATGCCGCTCGAGCAGATGCAGGCGAAGGCGGTGGAGGCGCTGAGCGCGGTGGCGAGCACCGCCAGCTTGATGGCGCGCCGGCGCGGGATGTTGCGAATCATGGATGCACCTCGTGATGTCCGTTGGTTGCGTTGGGAGTTCGCGAGGAACGCGCCCTGACACGTTGTCGCTGGCCAAGGAAACGGACGAGTTCGGCCAGCTCGGCCATTCGACGACCAACGGTGCATATCGGGGAATTAGCGGCGTTTTCGCGATGTTTTCGCGTTCACGCCGCCTCCACGCCGCGCAGTGGACGTTCTCGCGCAATGCCAGGGGGAACTCGCATGGAAACGCATCACCACGGTCCGAACGACGGCGTGCGCTACCACGGTCCGGAACGTCGCCGCGGCGGCGAGCGCCGCCAGAACCACGATCGCCGCGAAATGATCCGCTTCGAACTGACGAAGGAAGATCGCCGCAGCGGCAAGGATCGCCGGCAGCAGGACGGGTGGGGGAAGCCGCTCTCGCGTTATTGAGTCAGAGGCAGCGCAAGCTTCAACAACACCGCGACCGTCCGCGCCCGTAGCGCGCATGCATGCGCTCGACGCAGAACGCTTCGCGCGTCATCGGCACGTCGCCGGGATGATGCGCGCGCACGTGGGCGACGTAGGCGTCGTAATCCGGCACGCCGATCGCCAGCCGCGCGGTCTGCAGCGCCGCGCGCCAGGCGTCGCGCCATTGCTCAGCGAACCGCATCGAGCGCCACATAGTCGCTCTCCCGCGCCGTCGGCAGGTCCGCGCGCCGCGCCCGCCATGCCGCCCGCGTCGCGAAAACCAGCGTCAGCACCACCACCGCCATCAGCAACGCACACAACGCCGCGTCGATCTGGTTGTTGAGCAGCACGCGCCGCATGTCGTCGAGCGACTTCGCCGGCGCCAGGACTTCGCCGTGCGCGAGGGCGTCGGTGTAACGCCGCACGTTCGACAGGAACCCGATCTTCGGATCGGCATGGAACAGCTTCTGCCACCCGGCGGTGAGCGTGCACGCGAGCAGCCAGGCGGTCGGCAACGCGGCGACCCACAGGTAGCGCTCGCGCTTCATCTTCACCAGCACCGCGCAAACGAAGATCATCGCCAGGCCCGCGAGCATCTGGTTCGCGATGCCGAACAGCGGCCACAAGGTGTTGATGCCGCCGAGCGGATCGACCACGCCCTGGTAGAGGAACCAGCCCCAGCCCGACACCGCGAGCGCGGTGCACACGAGGTTGGCGGTCCAGCTTTCCGTGCGCCGGAACGACGGCACGGCCAGGCCCACCACCTCCTGGATCATGAAGCGCGCCACGCGCGTGCCCGCGTCGAGCGTCGTGAGGATGAACAAGGCTTCGAACAGGATCGCGTAGTGGTACCAGAACGCGAGCATCCCGCCGCCGCCCACGATGCCGTGCAGCAGTTGCGCCATGCCCACGGCCAGCGTGGGCGCGCCGCCGGTGCGCGAGAGGATCGTCGTCTCGCCGATGTCGCGCGCGGTTTGCGCGAGCACGTCGGGCGTGACCACGAAGCCCCATTGCGAAATGGCCTGCGCGGCAGATTCGACCGTCGTGCCGATCGCCGCCGTCGGTGCGTTCATCGCGAAGTACACCGCCGGGTCCAGCACGCACGCCGCCACCAGCGCCATCACCGCGACGCAGGCTTCCATCAGCATGCCGCCGTAGCCGATCACCGGGATCTCGCGTTCGTTCGCGATCATCTTGGGCGTGGTGCCCGAGGCGATCAGCGCGTGGAAGCCGGAGATCGACCCGCACGCGATCGTGATGAACAGGAACGGGAACAGGCTGCCCGCGAACACCGGCCCGCTGCCGTCGATGAAGCGCGTGACCGCCGGCATCTGCAATTGCGGCATCGCGATGAAGATCGCGACCGCCAGCAACGCCACGGTGCCGAGCTTGAGGAACGTGGACAGGTAATCGCGCGGCGCGAGCAGCATCCAGATCGGCAGCACGGCGGCGACGAAGCCGTAGGCGATCAGCATCCACGCCAGCGCCTTGCCGTCGAAGGTGAACAGCGCCGCCCAGGTTGGCGATGCCGCGACGTGGCCGCCCCACCAGATCGACGCGAGCAACAGCACCAGGCCGACGACGGACGCTTCGAGGATGCGGCCCGGCCGCCACCAGCGCAGCCATGCGCCCATCAGGAACGCGATCGGGATCGTCATCGCGACGGTGAAGGTGCCCCACGGACTCACCGCGAGCGCCTTGACGACGACCAGGCCCAGCACTGCGAGCAGGATCACCATGATCGCGAGGATGCCGATCATCGCGGTCACGCCCGCGGCGGCGCCGAGTTCGTTGCGGATCATTTCGCCGAGCGAACGCCCGTCGCGCCGCACGGACAGGAACAACACCAGCATGTCCTGCACCGCGCCCGCGAGCACCACGCCGAACAGGATCCACAACAGTCCGGGCAGGTAGCCCATCTGCGCCGCGAGCACGGGACCGACCAGCGGACCCGCGCCTGCGATGGCCGCGAAGTGGTGCCCGAACAGCACCACCTTCTGCGTCGGCACGTAATCGAGCCCGTCGTTGCGACGCCATGCGGGCGTCGCGCGCGAGGGATCGAGTTGCATCGCGTGGGTGGCGATGTAGCGCGCGTGGAAGCGATAGCCGATGGCGAACACCGAGATCGACGCCGCGATGACCCACATCGCCCCGACGGTTTCGCCGCGCGACAACGCCAGCACGCCCAGGCAACACGCCGCGAACACCGCCACCGCGGCCCAGCCCAGCCCCTTGATCCAGCGCATGCACGAACTCCCCGTCGCGCGGCCTACAGCCAGCGGACTTTCCTGAGATAGCGGTACAGGCCGATGCAGACCGCGCCCACCACCACCACGAGGATGGCGTAGCTGTAGCGGCCTTCCAGCTCGGGCATGTGCCTGAAGTTCATGCCGTACCAGCTGGTGATCAGCGTGGGCGCGGCGAGCAGCGCGGCCCAGCCGGCGAGCTTCTTCACCACCTCGCCCTGGTTTACCGTGACCAGCGCGAGGTTGACGCTCATCGCCGCGGTGAGCATCTCGCGCAGCGTGTCGGTGCTTTCGTTGATGCGCACGGCATGGTCGAGCACGTCGCGGAAGTACAGGCGCACTTCTTCCGGCACCAGCCCGCCGTGCATGCGCGTGAGCTGCGCCAGGATGTCCTGCATGGGCGAGACCGCCAGGCGCAGCTGCGTGAGTTCGCGCTTGAGCTCGTACAGCTTCACCACCGTGTCGCGGCTGTAGCTCTCCGCGAAGATGTCCTTCTCCAGCGCGTTCAGCGAATCGCGGAACTCGGAGACGATCGGAAGATAGTTGTCGACGATGAAGTCGAGCCCGGCGTACAGCGCGTAGGCGGGGCCGAGGGCGAGCAGTTCGGGTTCGCGCTCCACGCGCGTGCGCACCGGCGCGTAGGACAGCGATGCGCCGTGCCGCACCGTCACGAGGTAACGCGCGCCGAGGAAGGCGTGCGTTTCGCCGAAGCGGATGTGGTCGTCGATCATCTGCGCGGTGTGCACCGCGACGAACAGCGAATTGCCGTACGCCTCGATCTTCGGGCGCTGGTGCGCGTGCTGCGCATCCTCCACCGCCAGGTCGTGCAGGCCGAATTCTTCCTGCAGCTTGTCGAGCAGCGCGTCCTCGGGTTCGTACAGGCCCACCCAGACGAAGCTGCCGTCATCGACGGCCAGCACGTCGCTGATCGCATCGAGGCTGATGTCGCGCCGCTTGCCGTGGCGGTCGTACACCACGCAGTTGATGACGCAGGCGGGCAGGGCGGCGGGATCGTTCATTGCCCGGATCGTGCCCCGTCGGACGGGGCCGGGGCAAGCATCGCGTCAGCGTGGGCGCGGGGTGAATGCGAACGCGGCGTGGATCGGGAGCAGCAACGCGAGCCAGGCGATCTGCACCTGGCCCCCCGGCAGCAACTGCAGCGCCAGCGCCAGCACGCCGCCGCCGAACACCACGTAGCGGACGATGCCGTGGAAACGCGACGTCGCGCCCCCGCGCAGCATCGCCCAGGCGCCGGGCAGCAACAGCAGGCACAGCGGCGAGAACAGCAGGAGGTTGTGGTTGGCCCAGCCCGCGACGTGCGCGGTGCAGCACCAGATGAAAGCCAGCAGGAGGCCGAGCAGCCCGAGCACCGTCCAGAACGGCAGCGCGATCCCGCCGAGCAGGCGCGGCGCGCGCGCGGCGAGCATGCGCACCAGTCCGGCCGCGACCAGGCCGGCGAGCAGCCACGGCCACCAGCGGCGCGGGGCGTCCGGCGGTTCGGGGGCGAGGCGGTGTTCGACGAGGACGCTCTCGGACAACACCAGCGGGCGGCCCGCGCTGTTGCGGGCTTCGCGCAGGCTGTCGGCGAGGCGCATCGGGACGAACGCGTCCTGCCAGCGCGACAAAGGCTTGTCGGCGTACGGGCCCAGGCCGATGTCGAACCCCGTGCCCATCCACCAGGCCGGCGAGGCGAGGCGCACGGCTTCGTAGCGATACGTGTTGCCCTGCGAACGGCCCGCGAGCTGGCGTTGCAGGGCGCCGCCGAGTGCGCGGTCGACCGCATCGCGCACGCGCGTCGAACAGTTGTCGGTGAAGTATTCGTAGCGGTAGCGCGCGTGCTCGGGCTTCGCGTTCTCGGCGAGCGCGGCGGCGATGTCTTCCGACTGTTGCGGCGTGAGATCCAGCCATTGGATCGACACGCCGCGGCCGACGTCGCGGTAATACGCGAGGTCCTGCTCGAGCGGCAGCGCGACGAGCATGTATTCCATGTCGCCCTTGACGAAGCGGCCGATGAAGCCCGGTTCGTCGAGGTCGAAGAAGCCGAAGTTGTAGGAGATCGGCCCGCCCGGCGCATCGGGATCGGCGACGACGATGGCGTTGTGGCCGAAACGTTCGAAGAAGATTTCGCCGGGCTGCATCGTCATCACGCCGATGCGCGGCGTGGCGAAGGCGACCGTGGCGAAGAGCCACAGCGCGAAGGCAATCAGCAGTTGCGCGAAGCGGTCAGGAGTCCGCATGCACGCTGACATGGAGCGCGTGCAGGCGACGCGCATCGGCGCGGGCGACGCGGAAGCCGAAGCGGCCCAGCGTGAGTTCCTCGCCGGCTTCCGGCAGGTGGCCGATCGCGGCGGTGAGCAGGCCACCGATGGTGTCGTACTCGTCGTCGTCGAAATCGGCGCCGAAGCGTTCGTTGAAATCGCAGATCGGCGTGAGCGCATCGACCACGAAGTGGCCGTCGGCCTGCGCGGCGATCAGCTGGTTCTCGTCGACGGCTTCGTCGTGCTCGTCGTCGATGTCGCCGACGATCTGTTCCAGCACGTCTTCGATCGTGACCAGGCCGGCGACGCCGCCGTACTCGTCGATCACGATGGCCATGTGGTTGCGCGACTGGCGGAACTCGCGCAGCAGCACGTTGAGCTTCTTGGATTCGGGGATCAGCACCGCGGGACGGAGCAGTTCGCGCACGCTGGCCGGGGCGTGTTCGGCGACCACGCCGCGCAGCAGGTCCTTGGCCAGCAGGATGCCGAGGATCTCGTCCTTGTCTTCGCCATGCACCGGATAACGCGAATGGCCGGACTCGACGACCTGGCGCATCAGCGTCATCAGGTCGGCTTCCGGGGTCAGCGCCACCATCTGCGCGCGGGGGATCATCACGTCGCCCACGGTGAGGTCGGACACCGCGATGGCGCCTTCCATCATCCGCAGGGTGTCGGCCGCGATCAGGCCATCGGCCTGCACGTCGCGCAACAACTCGACGAGATCCTCGCGGGTGGTGGGCTCGCCGGAAAGGGCGGCGGTGATGCGATCGAGCCAGGTACGGCGGCTCTTGTCTTCGTGCTGCTGGGGACTGTCGTCGTCGGCCATGGGCGGGGGGAAAGCAGTTCCGGGCAACGCGGAACGAACGGGCGGCGAGTCTAGCGCGGAAGTGCGCAGGTTCGGTGAAACGGCCGTTTCACTCGAGGGCGTAGGGGTCTTCGATCCCGAGGTCGGCCAGGATCTCGCGTTCCAGGCCCTCCATCGCCTCGGCGTCGCGCGGGTCCTCGTGGTCCCAGCCCAGCAGGTGCAGGGCGCCGTGGACCGTGAGGTGGGCGTAGTGGGCGAGCAGGGGCTTCTTCTGTTCCTTCGCCTCGCGGGCCACCACCGGGGCGCACAGGACGATGTCGCCGAGCAGGGGCAGCTTCACGCCTTCGGGCAGGTCGGCCGGGAAGCTCAGGACGTTGGTCGCGTAGTCCTTGCCCCGGTAATGGCGGTTGAGGGCGCGGCCTTCCTTGGTGCCGACGATGCGCAGGGCGAGGTCCGCCTCGCGGATGCGGCCCTGCAGCGCGGCGGCCACCCATTTGCGGAAGCTCACCGCCGCCGGCAGGCCGGCGCGCGGGACGGCGTATTCGACGCCGACATCGAGTCGGACCGGACCACGGGTCATGGATTCTTTCCTGTCGAGGCGTCCTGCGCATCGCGTGCGTCGTACGCATCCACGATGCGCGCGACCAGCGGATGGCGCACGACGTCGCGCGCCTGGAAGAAGGTGAAGCTGATGCCGTCCACGCCATGCAGCACGTCGATGGCGTCGCGCAGGCCGGACTTCTGGTGCTTCGGCAAGTCGATCTGCGTGAGGTCGCCGGTGACCACGGCGGTGGCGCCGAAGCCCAGGCGCGTCAGGAACATCTTCATCTGTTCGATGGTGGTGTTCTGCGCTTCGTCGAGGATCACGAACGCATCGTTGAGCGTGCGGCCGCGCATGTACGCGAGCGGCGCGATCTCGATGACGTTCTTCTCCAGCAGCTTGATCACTTTCTCCACGCCGAGCATTTCGTACAGCGCGTCGTAGAGCGGGCGCAGGTAGGGATCGACCTTCTGCGTGAGGTCGCCCGGGAGGAAGCCGAGCTTTTCGCCGGCTTCCACGGCGGGGCGCACGAGGATCAGGCGCTGCACGCGCGATTCGTTGAGCGCTTCCACCGCCATCGCCACCGCGAGGAAGGTCTTGCCGGTGCCGGCGGGGCCGACGCCGAAGTTGATGTCGTTGGTCGCGATCGCGTGCAGGTACTTGCCCTGGTTGGCGCCGCGGCCGCGGATGGTGCCGCGCTTGACGCGGATGGCGACGTCCTGCGGTTCGATGCCGTCGGTGGCGCGCACGGGATCGGCGTCGACGGCGTTGAGCCGGATGTTGATCGCGTGGCCGTCGAAGATTTCCTCGCCGGCCTCGGCGTAGAGCTCGCGCAGGAAGCGCTCGGCGCGCTGCACGTTCGCCTCCGCACCGGTGATGCGGAAGATGTTGCCGCGGTTGGCGATCTCCACGCCCAGGCGCAGTTCGATCTGGCGCAGGTGGGCGTCGAAGGCGCCGGCGAGGTTCGCGAGGCGTTCGCTGTCGGGCGGGTCGAGGGTGAAGTCGCGTTGTGCGGGTGCATTCATCGCGGCAAGCGTAGCGCGGCGTCGTGTTGGAGGCGATCACGGGCGCTTCGGGAAAAGTAGGTCAAAAAGATCGGGCCCTGGATTGGAATGCAGCGCACCGGGGACGGCCGGGGGCAGGGCCCCGCGGACCGTCCGTCGGACCTCGCTTGCCCCTAATTCATTGCTGAATTAAATATGCACGACATGCCCCGCACCCCCGCCAAACCCGCGCCCCGCAAGGCTTCGGGCCGCAGCCCGGCCAAACCGGCCGTGCGCGCCCGCAGCGCCGACCAGCGCGCCCCCGGCCGTCCCACGGGCGAAAGCCCGGACCAGCGCGCCCGCCTCCTGGACGCCGCCGTCGGGTGCTTTGCGCGCCGCGGGATCGCCGCCGCCACGCTGCGCGAGATCGCCACCGATGCCGGCGTGAATCCGGCGCTCGTCCACTACTACTTCGGCGACAAGCTGCAGTTGCAGCAGGCGGTGATCGCCGAACGGCTGATGCCGGCGTTCGCCGAAGTGCGCAACGCGACGATGCAATCCGGCGACGACATCGCCGGCCTGGTCGCCGGGTTCGTGCGCGGCATGTGCGACGCCGTCGAACGCCATCCCTGGCTGCCGCCGCTGTGGGTGCGCGAAGTGCTGTGCGAAGGCGGTGCGCTGCGCGAAGTGCTGTTCACGACGATGGCGCCGCAGGTCCCGCAACTGCTCGCGGCGCGCTTCGCCGCCGCGCAGGACGCCGGCGAGCTCAATCCCGACCTCGATCCGCGCCTGCTGGTCGCCTCGCTCGTGGGCCTGACGTTGTTCCCCGCCGCGGGCGCGCCGATCTGGCGCCGCCTGTTCGCCGCCGACGACATCGATGCCACCACGATGCGCGACCACGCCATCGCGCTGCTCGATCGCGGCCTCGGTACGCCCTGACCCCCCTTTGCCTGCGAGATCCCAGATGCGCACGACCATCGCCCCCGCCCTCCTCGCGCTCTGCATCGCCGCCACGCTGCCCGCGTGCCGCAACGACACGCCGCAGGCGCTCGGCACGCTGGAATACGACCGCATCACGTTGCCGTCGCCGGCCGCGGAAAAGATCGTCGCGATCGACGTGCGCGAAGGACAGCGCGTGAAAGCGGGTCAGTCCCTGCTGCGGCTGGAACTGGACCGCACGCGTTCGAGCACGGACGTGGCGCGCGCCGAAGCGCAACGCCAGCGCGCCTCGCTGCAGGAACTGGAAGCCGGCCCGCGCAGCGAACAGATCGCGCAGGCCCGCGCGCAACTGGTCGCCGCGCAGGCGGAGGAACGCCAGGCCCGCGACTACTACACGCGCGTGCGGCCGTTGGGTCGCCAGCAATTGATTGCCGCCGCGGAAGTCGAGCGCGCCCGCGCGTCCGTGGACAACGCCGCCGCCACCGCGCGCGCGCAGGCCGAAGCCTTGCGCGAACTCGAAGCCGGCACGCGCCGCGAACAGATCGCGCAGGGCGAAGCCGCGCTCGCCGCCTCCGAAGCGCAGGCCGCCGCGCAGCAGGTGACGCTCGACAAACTCACCGTCGTCGCGCCGCGCGATGCGCTCGTCGACAGCATTCCCTACAAGCTCGGCGACCAGGCGCCGGTGGGCCAGCCGCTCGCGATCCTGCTCGTCGGCGGTGCGCCGTATGCACGCGTGTACGTGCCGGAGACGATCCGCGCGAACGTGAAGGTCGGCGATGCCGCGCGCGTGTTCGTCGGCGGGCAGAAGGAATCGCGGCCCGGCACCGTGCGCATGATCCGCACCGAGCCCAGCTTCACCCCGTACTACGCGTTGATCGGCAAGGACGCGGCGCGCCTGAGCTATGTCGCGGAGATCACGCTGACAAGCGGCGACGCCGCGTCGTTGCCGCCGGGCCTGCCGGTGCGCGTGGAGTTCGGGAAATGAGCAAGGACGACGACCTCGCGATCGTCGCGCACGGGCTGACCAAGCGCTTCGGCGACCTCACCGCGGTCGACCACGTCGACCTCAGCGTGCCGAAGGCGAGCGTGTACGGCTTCCTCGGCCCCAACGGTTCGGGCAAGTCGACCACCATCCGCATGCTGTGCGGCCTGATGACGCCGACCGAAGGCGACATCGAAGTGCTGGGGCTGGAGATCCCCGCGCAGGCCGAAGCGCTGCGCCGCCGCATCGGCTACATGACGCAGAAGTTCTCCCTGTTCGACGACCTCACCGTGCGCGAGAACCTGGAATTCCTCGCCGCCGTGCAGGACATCCCGAAGGCGAAGGCGCGCGTGCGCATCGACGAACTCGTGCAGCGCTACCACTTCGAGGATCGGCAGAAGCAGCTCGCGGGCACGATGAGCGGCGGGCAGAAGCAGCGCCTCGCGCTGGCCGGTGCGGTGATCCATTCGCCGGAACTGCTGTTCCTCGACGAACCCACCAGCGCGGTGGATCCGGAATCGCGCCGCGACTTCTGGGAAAAGCTGTTCGAACTCGCCGACGGCGGCACCACGATCCTCGTTTCCACGCATTACATGGACGAAGCCGAACGCTGCCATCGTCTCGCGATCCTGGATCGCGGCGCGCTGGTTGCCGACGGCACGCCGGCCGAACTCACCGAAGCGCTCGCCGGCCGCACGCTCGCCGTGCATTCCAAGCAACCGCGCCGCACGCAGCGCGCGATCATCGCCGCGCCGGGCGTCATCAGCGCCGCGCAGGTGGGCAACACCTTGCGCGTGCTCACCGAGGCCGGCGGCGATGCCATCACCCGCGTGCGCGAAGGCCTGGCGCAGGCCGGCCTGGACGCGACGGTCGAACCCGCCGAGGCGAACCTCGAAGACGTGTTCGTCGCCGCCACGCGCAAGCACGACGCCGCCACGCAGGAGGCCGCCGCATGAGCGCGCGCCGCCTGTTCGCGATCATGCAGAAGGAATTGCGGCAGATGCGCCGCGACCGCATCACGCTGGCGATGATCGTCGGCATCCCGGTGATGCAGCTGGTGCTGTTCGGCTACGCGATCAACTTCAACCTGCGCGACCTGGAAACCGCGGTATCGGACCAGGCTTCGACCGCGGGCTCGCGCGCGTTGGTGATGGACATGGTGAACACCGGCGTGATCCACCCGGTGAAGGACGCAAGCAGCCCGCAGGAACTGATGACGATGCTGCGGCGTGGCGAGATCAGCGTGGGCATCGTGATCCCCTCGGATTTCGAACGCCGCCGCATCGATGGCCGCGAAGCGGTGCAGGTGCTGGTGGACGGCGCCGATTCGGCGGTGCAGGGCGCGGCCGCGCAGCTCTCGCAGGTGCCGATCGACAGTGCGTCCACGGTGAAGCTGAAGCCGTCGCAGATCAACGTGGTCGGTTTCTACAACCCGGAGCGGCGCTCGGCGATCAACATCGTGCCAGGCCTGATCGGGATCATCCTGACGATGACCATGGTGATGTTCACCGCGGTCGCGATCGTGCGCGAACGCGAGCGCGGGAACATGGAGTTGCTGATCGCAACCCCCGTGAGCCGCAGCGAACTGATGATCGGCAAGGTGTTGCCGTTCGCGGGCATCGGCCTGATCCAGACGACGCTGGTGTTGCTGCTGGGCGCGTGGCTGTTCGAAGTGCCGATCCGCGGAAGCTTGCTGGACGTCTACTTCGCGGCCGTGCTGCTGATCCTCGCCAACCTGTCGCTGGGCCTGATGATTTCCACCAAGGCGCAGTCGCAGTTCCAGGCGATGCAGATGACGTTCTTCGTGTTCCTGCCGTCGATCCTGCTGTCGGGTTTCATGTTCCCGTTCGCGGGCATGCCGAAGCTCATCCAGTGGATCGCCGAAGTGCTGCCGCTGACGCACTTCCTGCGGATGATCCGCGGCGTGATGCTGCGCGGCGCGACGCTGGGGGATTTGTGGCCGGAGGTGCTGGCGTTGCTGGCCTTCACCGCCGTGATGATGACGGCGGCGATCCTGCGCTTCAGCAAGCGCCTGGATTAAACGACCACGCGCCCGCGCAGCGAGTTCGAGAACGCTTCGGTGATCTGCACGTCGACGAACTGGCCGATCAGGCGCGCGGGCGCGGCGAAGTTCACCGACCGCATGTTCTCGGTCTTGCCGGTCAGTTCGTTCGGGTCTTTCTTCGACGGGCCCTCGACCAGCACCCGCTGCACCGTGCCCACCATCGCCTGCGAAATCGTGGCCGCATGCGCGTTGATGTGCGCCTGCAGGCGTTCGAGGCGTGCGTGTTTTTCCGCGGACGTCGTGTCGTCCTGCAGGTCCGCGGCCGGCGTGCCGGGGCGGCGCGAATAGATGAAGGAGAACGACTGGTCGAAGCCGACGTCCTCGATCAGCTTCATCGTCTTCTCGAAGTCCGCATCCGTCTCGCCGGGGAAGCCGACGATGAAATCCGACGAGATCGAAATGTCCGGGCGCACCGCGCGCAGCTTGCGGATCTTCGACTTGAACTCCAGCGCCGTGTAGCCGCGCTTCATCGCCGACAGCACGCGGTCGCTGCCGGCCTGCACGGGCAGGTGCAGGTAGTTGGCGAGCTGCGGGACGTCGCGATACGCCTCGACCAGCGAATCGGAGAACTCCAGCGGATGCGAGGTGGTGAAGCGGATGCGGCCGATGCCGTCGATTTCAGCGATCGCGCGGATCAGCAGCGCGAGGTCCGCCACGCCTTCATCGGCATGGTCGCCATCGCCCAGCGGGCCGCGATACGCGTTGACGTTCTGGCCGAGCAGGTTGACCTCGCGCACGCCCTGCGCGGCGAGCTGCGCGACTTCCACCAGCACGTCCTCGAACGGACGGCTGACTTCTTCGCCGCGCGTGTAGGGCACGACGCAGAACGCGCAGTACTTCGAGCAGCCTTCCATGATCGAGACGAAGGCGCTGGGGCCTTCGGCGCGCGGCTCGGGCAGGCGATCGAACTTCTCGATCTCCGGGAAGCTGATGTCGATCTGCGGCAGGCCGGTGGCGCGGCGCTCGCGCAGCAGCTCGGGCAGGCGGTGCAGCGTCTGCGGGCCGAACACCAGGTCCACGTACGGCGCGCGCTTCACGATGGCGGCGCCTTCCTGCGAGGCCACGCAGCCGCCGACGCCGATCAGCACGGGCTTGCCGTCCTTCTTCAGCGCCTTCCACCGGCCCAGCTGGCTGAAGACTTTTTCCTGCGCCTTCTCGCGGATGGAGCACGTGTTGACCAGGACGACGTCCGCGTCCTCGACGTTGTCGGTGAGCTCCAGGCCTTCGCTGGCGGCGAGGACGTCGGCCATGCGGGCCGAGTCGTACTCGTTCATCTGGCACCCGTGGGTCTTGATGAAGAGCTTGCCGCGGGGGGCAGGGCGGGGGTCGGCGGCGACGGGCGCCGTCTCGAGGACAGTCAGTTCGGTCATGGGTCTGGTCCGGGTGGGCGGCGGTGAATCCGCGCCGGGGTGTGAAGGCGCGGGAGTCTACCGCGGCCGGATCGTGACGGGGTCCGCGTTCACTGAAATCAACCGGCCGTTCATAGGAATCAAGGACTTGTCAAACCTCATGATTGAGAGGACGATCCCGCGCCATGACTAGGGGAAGGGGCATGGGGAAAGTCCTCGGGGCCATCGTCGTCGGCGCGCTCGCGCTGGGCGCGATGCCGGCCTTCGCGGGCACCCTGTATCGCTGCGACGGCGCCGACGGCGCGCGCAGCTACGTCAGCAAGCGCGTCCCCGGCGCGAAGTGCACCGTCATCAGTTATTCGCCGAAGGCCGCGCGCGCCACCGGGCCCGCGCCGTCCCTGCATGTCGGCAGCACCACCACCGCAAGCAACGTCGCCGGCACGCCGGTCACCGCCAGCCTCCCGGCCGCGCCCGCCGCCACGGAAATCGCGCCGCCGCCCGCACCCGTCGCCACCCGCCCGTACCAGGCGCCGCGCCTCGTGCAGGGCCAGGTCTATTCGTACATCCAGGATGGCGTGCGCCACTACACCAGCAAGGCGCCGAAGGGCGTGGCCGGTGCGTCGGCGGTCCGCACCATCAAGTACAGCTTCATGGAAACCTGCTATGCCTGCGGTGCGCGCCCGGGCGTCAACTTCAATACGTTGCGCCTCAACACCAACGCGTATTCGGCGGAAATCGCGGCGGCCGCCAAGCAGCACGGCGTCGACGAAGCCATCGTGCGCGCGATCATCCATGCCGAATCCGCCTTCAATCCCAATGCGCTGTCGCGCGTGGGCGCGCAGGGCCTGATGCAGCTGATGCCGGCCACCGCGCGTCGCTTCGGCGTGGGCAATGCCTTCGACGCCAACCAGAACATCGCCGGCGGCGTGCAGTACCTCGCCTGGCTCATCAAGCGCTTCCACGGCGACCTCAGCCTGGTCGCGGCCGGTTACAACGCCGGCGAAGGCGCGGTCGACAAGTACCGGGGCGTCCCGCCGTACAGCGAAACCCGCCGCTACGTCGAGCGCGTGGCCCTGCTGGCCGAGCGCTACCGCGGCGCCATCGCGGGCCCGGCGGCCGTCGCCGCCAAGTAATCCGGCGTCGCCGGACTGCGGCAGAGTTCTGCCCACGGCACAAATCCGCCGCCCGGACCCACGCTCGGATTGTCGGCCGATTAAGCGTTCCGTTACACTTCGCCGTCTTTGCGGCCTGTCCCACGCGCGTCCCTGCGCCAGGCAAGCCGTGCATCGCATCAGCGTCTTAAAGCGGAGTGCCGGATGTCCAACGTTGGGTCAGGGGTCAACGATCCCGCTCATGTCCATGACGGTGAACCCGTCAATCTGAGCCGTCGCCGGTTCCTGACCGCCACCACCGCGGTGGTCGGTGCGGTCGGTGTCGGCGTCGCGGCCGTGCCTTTCATCAAGTCCTGGAATCCCAGCGCCCGCGCGAAGCTCGCCGGTGCGCCGATCACCGCGGACATCAGCGCGCTCGCCGAAGGCACGCGCATGGTGCTCGAGTGGCGCGGGCAGCCGATCTGGATCGTCAAGCGCACCAAGCAGATGCTCGAGATCCTGCCGACGCTCGATCCGCGCCTGCGCGATCCCAAGTCGGACAACCTCGACCAGCAGCCCGCCTACGCGCGCAACGAACTGCGCTCGATCAAGCCGGAGATCTCCGTGCTGGTCGGCCTGTGCACGCACCTGGGCTGCTCGCCGGAAATGAAGGCCGAGATCAAGCCCGAACCGTTCGACCCGCAGTGGAAGGGCGGCTACTTCTGCCCCTGCCACAAGTCGCGCTTCGACATGGCCGGCCGCGTGTTCGACGGCGTCCCGGCGCCGATCAACCTGCTGGTCCCGCCGCACCACTTCGAGGGTGACAACGCCATCGTCATCGGCGTCGATCCGACGGGGAAGGCATAAGCCATGGCCAACTTCCTTGCCCGCACTTCCAAGAACATGATGGATTGGGTCAATGCGCGCGCGCCGGCGATGATGCCGGTGTACCGCAAGCACATGTCCGAGTACTACGCGCCGAAGAACTTCAACGTCTGGTACTACTTCGGTTCGCTGGCGCTGGTCATCCTGGTCAACCAGATCCTGACCGGCATCTTCCTGACGATGCACTTCAAGCCGTCCGCGGCGGAAGCGTTCTCGTCGGTCGAATACATCATGCGCGACGTCGAATGGGGCTGGCTGATCCGGTACATGCACTCCACCGGCGCCTCGCTGTTCTTCATCTGCGTCTACCTGCACATGTTCCGCGGCCTGATGTACGGCTCGTACCAGAAGCCGCGCGAGCTCGTGTGGCTGATCGGCATGGTGCTGTACCTGGTGCTGATGGCCGAAGCCTTCATGGGCTACGTGCTGCCGTGGGGCCAGATGTCGTTCTGGGGCGCGAAGGTGATCATTTCGCTCTTCGGCGCCATCCCGGTCATCGGCAACGGCCTGACCGAATGGATCATGGGCGACTACCTGCCCGGCGACGCCACGCTCAACCGCTTCTTCGCGCTGCACGTCATCGCGTTGCCGCTGGTGCTGCTGCTGCTCGTCGTGCTGCACCTGGGCGCGCTGCACGAAGTCGGGTCCAACAACCCGGACGGCGTGGACATCAAAAAGGGCCCGAAGGGCAACCGCTGGTCCACCACCGCGCCGGCCGACGGCATCCCGTTCCACCCGTACTACACGGTGGGCAAGGACCTGTTCGGCGTCGCGTTCTTCCTGATCCTGGCGGCCTTCATCATCTTCTTCGCGCCGACGTTCGGCGGCTGGTTCCTGGAGCACGACAACTTCACCGAGGCCAACCGCCTGGTGACGCCGGAGCACATCAAGCCGGTGTGGTACTTCACGCCGTACTACGCGATGTTGCGCGTCATCCCGTCGTTCTTCGCGATCAAGCTGTGGGGCGTGCTGGTGATGTTCGCGGCGATCGCGGTGCTGTTCCTGGTGCCGTGGCTCGACAAGTCGCCGGTCAAGTCCTATCGCTACCGCGGCCTGCTGTCGTGGGCGATGCTGATCATGTTCGCGATCAGCTTCGTGTGGCTGGGCAAGATCGGCGCGGGTCCGGGCACGGATCCGGTCGAGACGATCATCGGCCGCGTGCTGACCTTCCTGTACTTCGTGTTCTTCATCACCATGCCGATCTGGACCAAGCTCGACAGGACCAAGCCGGTGCCGGAACGAGTGACGATGCATGACTAAGACGCTCTCCCGCCTGGCCGCCTTCGCGGCGGGCCTGCTGCTCGCCGGCGCCGCCTTCGCTTCCGAGGAAGGCAACCTGCAGTCGGCCGGCGCGCGCCTGGACGACCGCGCCTCGCTGCAACGCGGCGCGCAGCTGTACATCAACTACTGCAGCGGCTGCCATTCGCTGAAGTACCTGCGTTACTCGCGCATGGCCGAAGACCTCGGCCTGAGCGAGGACGAGGTGATGGACAACCTCAACATCAGCGGCGTGAAGTTCGGCGAGACCATCGGCACGGCGATGACGCCGGAGCATGCCAAGGACGCCTTCGGCAAGATGCCGCCGGACCTGTCCCTGATCGCGCGCGTCCGTGGCAACGACTGGATCTACACGTACCTCAAGTCGTTCTACCTCGACGAAACGCGCCCGGTGGGCTGGAACAACACCGTGTTCCCGAACGCCTCGATGCCGAACCCGCTGTGGCAGATGCAGGGCCTGCAGCACGGCGTGATGGGCGCGAAGGACGCCAACGGCGAAGCGCACGTCGAGCGCCTGGCGCTCACGCAGCCCGGCGCGCAGAACGCCGAGCAGTTCGACCAGACGGTGCGCGACATCACCGCGTTCCTCGAATACGCCGGCGAGCCGGCCTCCCTCAAGCGCCAGGGCATGGGCGTGTGGGTGATCCTGTTCCTGGCCGCGTTCACGTTCCTCACCTGGCTCCTCAAGAAGGAATACTGGAAGGACGTGCACTGAGATCGACCCCATGGCGCCCGGGTTTCGCACCCGGACGCCACGCGGGAAGGGGCGTCCGGCACCCGGACCACCCCGGGGGTGGCGACATTTCGCGGAATGAACGCTAGGCTCGGGGGCCGGTGACCGTCCGCAAGGGGTGGATGGCGCCTTCCGGCAGGGCCCGCATCGACGGGTCCGCAGCCGGCGCTACCGATCGATGGAGAGATCGATGATGGCCGCGAGCCCGCGTATGCGTAATGCCCTGACGTTGTTCTCGTCGACCGACGACGTGCTCTGCCACCGCGTGCGCCTGGTGCTGGCCGCCAAGGGCGTCACGTACGACCTGATCCCGGTCGATCCGCAGAACCCGCCCGAAGACCTGATCGACCTCAACCCGTACCACTCCGTGCCGACCCTGGTCGAGCGCGAACTCGTGCTGTACGCGGCCTCCGTCGTCACCGAATACCTCGACGAGCGCTACCCGCATCCGCCGCTGATGCCGGTCGACCCGCTCTCGCGCGCCCGCCTGCGCCTGGCGATGCTGCGCCTGGAACACGACTGGGTGCCGCAGGTCCAGGCCATCCAGCTCGGCAACCGCCAGCAGGCCGAGGCCGGCCGCAAGCGCCTGAAGGAACTGCTCACCGCCTCGGTGCCGCTGTTCAAGGCCAGCAAGTTCTTCCTGAACCCGGAAATGAGCCTCGCCGACTGCGCGATGGCCCCGATCATCTGGCGCCTGAATTCCCTCGACATCCCGCTGCCGAAGGACGGCAAGGTCATCGAGGACTACGGCAACCGGATCTTCCGCAACCCCGGTTTCATGCGCAGCCTCACCGACCAGGAAAAGAAGTTGCGCGACATCCCTGCGTGATGCACGGGACGGGCGCTAGACTTCCGGCATGAGCGAAGACAGTCCCGGCGTCGACGGTCCGGCCATGACGAGCCATCGCCCGTATTTGCTGCGGGCGTTGAACGAGTGGATCGCCGACAACAACATGACCCCGCACCTGCTCGTGGACGCCACGCGCGCCGGCGTGCAGGTGCCGGCGCAGGCGGTGAGCGACGGCAAGGTGGTGCTCAACATCGCCGAACGCGCGGTCGCGCGGTTGCTCATCGACAACGACGCCGTCAGCTTCACCGCGCGCTTCGGTGGCGTGAGCCATCCGGTGGTCGTGCCGATCTCCGCGGTGCTTGCGATCTATGCGCGCGAGACGGGGCAGGGCATGGCGCTGCCGGACGATCCGACGGGCTCGCACGACGAACCGCCACCGCCTTCCGATGCAACACCGGATTCGCCGGGCAGCACGACGCCGCCGCGGCGCGGGCATTTGCGCGTCATCAAGTGACCACCGGAGGTGGTCATCCCCGCGAAGGCGGGGATCCAGCGCGCATCAATGCAACTGCACCACGTTCGCCGCGCGCACCGGGCCACTGAAAGACACCAGGCGACCGGAACGCAACACGAGCCGGCCGACGTGCCGATCGCTGCCGTCGTAGGAATACTCGAACCGGAACGTCCGCTCGAACCCGAGCTTGCCGTCGTCGTTGCGCTGGATGCGCAAGCCCGCGGCATGCACCGTCTGGTCGAGCCACTGCACGCCGGCGGCGCTGCAGGCATCGCGTCCCAGGGCTTCGGCGCGCTCGGCGGCGGCACGCGCCCGTTCCCAGTACGCCAGTGCGCACCCTGCGATGATCATCACAACGAGAATACTTGGCATGCACCTAATGTGACGGCGCTTCCGCGGCCCTGCAAGGCCGTCGGCCAAACATTGGGGAACCCACGCATGAAACTCGTCTTTCCTGGCGGCGAACACCCGCAGGTCCTGCTCGGCCCGGGCGTCAATCGCATCGGCTCCGATCCGCGGGCGAACATCGTGCTCGACAGTCCCGGCGTCCTCCCGCAGCACTGCCAGCTGCATGTCACGCCCACCGGCGTGATGCTCGACGTGCCGCACGGCACCACGGTCAGCGTAAACGGCCGCCAGGTCGACGGGCTCATCGCCCTGCGTCCGGGCGACAGCGTCGCGTTCGATCGCGTCGAAGCGCGCCTGGCCTCGATCGAAACCGCGGTCGCGTCCGTGCGCCACCAGGTCGGCGTGGCGGGTCGCTTGCCGGAATCGGCCAACGACGATCCCGGCGCCACCGCCGTGCGTCCCGTCGTGCCGCGCTACGTGTTGCGCGGCGTCTCGGGCGAAGGCTTCGGCCGTTCGCATGCGATCCACGGCAGCACCAGCGTCGGCCGTTCTCCGGAATGCGACCTGCGCATCGACGAACCCGGCCTCTCGCGCGTGCATGCGCGCCTGATGCCCACCGACGACGGCGTGCTGCTCGAAGACCTCGGGTCCACCAACGGCACCTTCCTCAACGGCAAGCGCGTCATCCGCGGCGAAGCGCACATCGGCGACGAAATCGGCTTCGACACGCTGCGCTTCCGCCTGATCGCACCGGGCCAGGCCGATGCCACGCACGAAGAAGTGCTCGCCAGCGTCGATGGCGGCACGTCGCGTCGCGCGTGGCTGGTGGCGATGGGCCTGCTGGCCGTCGTCGCGATCGTACTGGTGGCCGCGTTCCGCTAACCGCCGCGGCGGCCCAGCTTCATCGACAGGTCGATCGCGCGGACGTGCTTGGTCAGTCCGCCGATCGAAATGCAATCCACGCCGTCCTCGGCGATCGCGCGCACCGTCTGCAGGTCCACGCCGCCGGAGACTTCCAGCGGGATGCGGCCCTTCGCGCGCTGCACGGCTTCGCGGCGCGAGGCCGCGTCGAAGTCGTCGATCAGGATGCGTTCGCAGCCGGCCAGCAGCGCTTCGTCGAGCTGCGCCAGCGTTTCCACTTCCACGATCAGCGGCAATGACGGCTGCGCTTCGCGCGCGCGCTTGATCGCGGCGGTGATCGAACCCGCGGCGCGCACGTGGTTTTCCTTCAGCATCACCGCGTCATGCAGGCCCATGCGGTGATTGGCGCCGCCGCCCGCGCGCACGGCGTACTTCTGCGCGATGCGCAGGCCGGGGATCGTCTTGCGCGTGTCCAGGATCACCGCGCCCGTGCCGCGCACGGCTTCGACGTACTCGGCGGTGATCGTGGCGGTGCCGCTGAGCGTCTGCAGGAAATTGAGCGCCGCGCGTTCGGCGCTGACCAGCGCGCGCGCACGGCCTTCGAGCGTAGCGATGACGGTGTCGGCGCGGACGCGGTCGCCTTCGGCCACGTGCCAGGCGATGGCGACGTCGCGGTCGAGCGCGCGATGGCACGCATCGAACCACGGACGGCCGCACACGACCGCCGATTCCTTGCACAACAGGTAGGCGGTGTCGGTGATGTCGGGGAGCAGGGCGGCGGTGACGTCGCCGGTGCCCAGGTCTTCGGCGAGTGCGCGCGCGACATCGGCGGCGACCACGTCGGCCGGCGGCGGTGCGAACTCGTGGCTCATGGCGCGGCGGGGAAGTCCGCGACCTGGCCGGTCGCGAGGCCTTCATCGGCCAGCAGCACCGGGATGCCGTCGTCGATGCGGTAGGCGAGCTTGCGGTCGCGCGTGACGAGCGCCTCGCGCAGGGCGTCGGATTGCGGCTGGCCGTCGGCGCGCTTCACGCTGCCCGCGGCGATCGCCTGGTTGAGCGCCTGCAGGCCGCGCGCCTCGAGCAAGGACAGCGGCTGGCGCGTGGCGGGGCAGGCGAGGATGTCGAGCAGCTTGCGATCCATCGGCGGGCTGTGGCCTCGTCGGCGCGGCGGGGCCGCTAGAATACGCCCCTTCGCAGCAGGCGCGAGCCCCGGGAAACCCATGGCCAACGAAGACACCGCGGCAAGCACGGCGAAGCCGCTGGTCGGCATCGTGATGGGCTCGCGCTCGGACTGGGAGACGATGCAGCACGCGGCGGCCAAGCTCGAAGCGCTCGGCGTGCCGCACGAAGTGCGCGTGGTCTCCGCGCATCGCACGCCCGACGTGTTGTTCGAATACGCAGCCACGGCGGCGTCGCGCGGATTGCGCGCGATCATCGCCGGCGCCGGCGGTGCAGCGCACTTGCCGGGCATGCTCGCTGCGAAGACCGCGGTGCCGGTGCTCGGCGTGCCCGTGCAGAGCAAGGCGCTCAACGGCATGGATTCGCTGCTGTCGATCGTGCAGATGCCGGCCGGCATTCCCGTCGCGACGTTCGCGATCGGCAATGCGGGGGCGTCCAACGCGGGCCTGTTCGCGGCCGCGATGCTGGCGTCGGGTGACGCGCGCATCGCCAGGGCGCTCGAAGACTTCCGCGCGCGCCAGACCGACGACGTCGCGCGCAATGACGATCCGCGCAAGTGAACGGCACGGAGTGCACGGCATGACCACCGTCGGCATCCTCGGCGGCGGCCAGCTCGCGCGCATGCTCGCCTTGTCGGGCGCGCCGCTCGGCTTGCGCTTCCTGGTGATGGATACCGTGGCCGATGCGTGCGCGGGGCAGTTCGCGCCGATGATCGTCGGCGACTGGCGCGATGAAACCGCGCTCGCGGAATTCGCGTCGCGCGTCGACGTGGCGACGTTCGATTTCGAAAACGTGCCGGCCGAAGCCGCGCAATGGCTCGCCGAACGCGTGCCCGTGTTCCCCAGCCCGACGGCGCTCGCCGTCGCGCAGGATCGCCTCGCCGAGAAAACCCTGTTCCGCGACCTCGGCATCCCGGTGCCGCCGTTCGCCGCGGTGGATTCGCGCGCGTCGCTCGAAGCGGCGATCGCGCGCATCGGCACGCCGTGCATCCTCAAGACGCGTCGCCTCGGGTACGACGGCAAGGGCCAGTTCCGGTTGAAGTCGCCGGGCGACCTGGATGCAGCATGGGATGCGCTCGGCGTCCAGGCCACGACGGTGGGACTGATCCTCGAAGGGTTCGTCGCGTTCGAAAGCGAAGTAAGCGTGGTGGCCGTGCGTGGCCGCGATGGCGAGTTCCGCGCGTGGCCCATCACGCAGAACTGGCACGTCGATGGCGTGCTGTCGGCGAGCCTGGCGCCCGCGCCGGTGGACGCCGCGCTCGCGGACGCCGCCGTCGCGCATGCGCGCGCATTGGCCGAAGCCTTGTCGTACGTCGGCGTGTTCGCGCTGGAGTTGTTCTGCCGCGGTGGCGAACTGCTCGCCAACGAACTCGCGCCGCGCGTGCACAACTCCGGGCACTGGACGATCGAAGGCAGCGAGACGTCGCAATTCCAGAATCACCTGCGCGCCGTGCTCGGCCTGCCGCTGGGCGCCACGCGCATGGTGGGCGAGGCGTGCATGCTCAACTGGATCGGCGAGATGCCCGATGCGCGCGCGGTGCTCGCCGAACCGGGCGGTCACTGGCACGACTACGGCAAGGAATCGCGCGCCGGCCGCAAGGTCGGGCACGCGACGTTGCGCGCGGATACGCCGCAGGAACTGGCGGCGACGCTCGAACGCGTGGGCAAGTCGCTCGGGCGCGAAGTCCAGGTGCAACCCGTCATCGCCGCGCTGCGATGAGGCAAAAAAAAGCCCCGCATCGCGGGGCTTCTTTCATGCGCGCGTGTTTCAGCGCATCTGCTGTGCGACGAAATCCCAGTTGACGAGGTTCCAGAACGCCTCGACATACTTCGGCCGCGCATTGCGGTAGTCGACGTAGTACGCGTGTTCCCACACGTCGCACGTCAGCAGCGGCGTGTCTTCGCCGGTGATCGGCGTGGCCGCGTTCGACGTGCTCGCCAGCGCGAGCGAACCATCCGGGCGCTGCACCAGCCACGCCCAGCCCGACCCGAAGGTCTTGATGGCGGTGTCGGTGAACTGTTCCTTGAACTTGGCCACGTCGCCGAAGGCCTTGTTGATCGCCTCGCCGAGCTTGCCGGAGGGATCGCCGCCGCCGCCGGCCGTGGCCGGCTTCATGCAGTTCCAGTAGAAGGTGTGGTTCCAGACCTGCGCTGCGTTGTTGAACACCGCGCCCTGCGACTTGCGGATGATCCCGACCAGGTCCATCGCCGCGAACTCCGTCCCCTCGATCATCTTGTTGAGGTTGTCGACGTAGGCCTTGTGGTGCTTGCCGTGGTGGTAATCGAGCGTCTCGGCGGAGATGTGCGGCTCGAGCGCGGTACGGTCGTAGGGCAGGGGTGGCAGTTCGATCGCCATGTCAGGCTCCTTGCGGGCGGTGGGGGCGCAGTGCGCGAAGGCTTACAATTCTAGCCCTACGCTTGTCATGCAGGAGTCTGAATGTCCGTCCAGGGCACCCCCATCCAGAGCCGGATCCGTTCGGAAGTCACCGGCCACCCCATCGTGCTCTTCATGAAAGGCACGCCGCAGTTCCCGATGTGCGGCTTCTCCAGCCGCGCGGTGCAGGCGCTCAAGGCCGCCGGCGCGTCGCAGCTGCACACGGTCAACGTGCTCGAAGAACCCGAGATCCGGGCCAACCTGCCGCGCTATTCCGACTGGCCGACGTTCCCGCAGCTGTTCATCCACGGCGAACTCATCGGCGGATGCGACATCACGTGCGAGCTCGCCGAGTCGGGCGAGCTGGCGCGCATGATTTCCGAAGCGCAGAAGGCGTGAGCGTGGCGGTCGAAGGGGAGTCCACGCACGCGCCGCTCGCCGGGCGCGTCGTGCTCATCGCCGGCGCGCATGGCGGCCTGGGCACTGCGGCGTCGATGGCGTGCGCGCGCGCCGGTGCAACCGTCGTGCTGCTCGGGCGTCGCGTGCGCAACCTCGAACGCCTGCACGATGCGATCGCGAAGGACCCGCAGGTCGCGTCGGCGCCGGTGCTGTATCCGCTGGACCTGGAAGGCGCCACGCCCGACGACTACGCCGAACTCGCGCAACGCATCGGCGATGCGTACGGCCGCCTCGATGGCCTGCTGCATTGCGCCGCCGAATTCCGCGGGCTCACGCCGCTCGAGCACACCGATCCGGCCACGTTCGCGCGCGCGCTGCACATCGGGCTCACCGCGCCGTGGTGGCTGACGCAGGCGCTGCTGCCCGTGTTGCGCAAGTCCGACGATCCCGCGGTGGTGTTCGTGGTCGACGATGCGGCGCGCGTGTCGCAGGCGTACTGGGGCGGCTACGGCCTGGCCCAGCACGGGCGCGGTGCGCTCGTGGGCATGCTGCACGCCGAACTCGCCGGCACGCCGATCCGCGTGTCCGGCCTGCAACCCGGCCCGATGCGCACGGCGTTGCGCGCGAAGGCCTACGTCGACGACCAGGACCTCGACGCCCGCGATCCCGCGCTCGCAGCGGCCGCGTGCGTGGCGTTGCTGTCGCCGGCCGGCGCGGCCGACCGCGGCACCATCCGCCACCTCGCCTGACGCAGACCGATGACCATCGCCTCCGCCGCGCTGCTGCTGTTCCTGATCCTGGATCCGCTGGGCAACATCCCGGTGTTCCTGGGCTTGCTCAAGCCGTTGCCGGAAGCCCGCCGCCGCGTGGTGCTGGGGCGCGAGCTGCTCATCGCGCTCGGCGTGCTGATGGTGTTCCTGTGGGGCGGCAAGTACGCGCTGGAGCTGATGCACCTGCGGCAGGAGTCGGTGTCGATCGCCGGCGGGATCGTGCTGTTCCTGATCGGCCTGCGGATGATCTTCCCGCGGCCCGAAGGCCTGATGGGCGACATCCCCGGCGGCGAGCCCTTCATCGTGCCGATGGCCATACCGCTGGTGGCCGGCCCGTCCGGCATGGCCGCGGTGATGCTGATGGGATCCAACGAGCCGGGCCGCCTGCCGGAATGGAGCCTGGCGCTGCTGATCGCATGGGTGGCGACCGCCGTGATCCTGTTTTCGGCCACCTATCTCTATCGCTGGCTGGGCACGCGGGTGCTGATCGCCGTCGAGCGGCTGATGGGCATGTTGCTGGTCGCCATTTCGGTCCAGATGTTCCTGGACGGGCTCGGGGTTTACATCTCAAGCACGGTCGGCCCTTCCTGAATTCGGCAAGCCCGAATCCGGTCCGTCTTCCCCCTGACACGGCTCAGTCACACACCGAAATTATGGTGTTAAACTGGCGTTAACCCCACGAGACGCTCGTAGGGCGGGGATTCCACGAGGTTCCACCTCATTCGCAAACGGATTTGCGTGCGTGGGACTGCGCCCGTACGCCGCCAAACCATCCCGTATATCCGAGGCCTTGAAGAAGATGACTGATCGTAACCGCGTCCGGCTGTCCAAGCTGTCGTTGGCGCTGATCGCTGCACTCGCTGCAGCCCCCGCATTCGCGCAGAGCACGTCCGCCGGTGTCGGCGGTCGCGTCGTCGGTGCGGACGGCCAGCCGGTCGCCGGCGCCGAAGTCACCATCGTGCACGCCGAATCCGGCACCGTCAGCCGCGCCGTCACGGACGCGAACGGTCGTTACGCTGCGCGCGGCCTGCGCGTCGGCGGCCCGTACACCGTCACGGTGAACAAGGCCGATGCCGGCACGCGTTCGCAGGAAAACGTGTTCCTGGGCCTGGACAAGGTGGCTGAAGTCGACCTCTCGCTCGCCCCGGCGCAGCAGCTCAACACGATCACCGTCGTCGGCGCCTCGACGCAGTTCCAGCCCGACAACAAGGGCATCAGCACCAACATGTCGCGCGAAGACATGGACCGCATGCCGTCGCCGGATCGTTCGATCCAGAACATCGTGCGTGCCGATCCCCGCGTCGTTGTCACCGACCGCGACCGCGGCGCGTTCTCGGCCAACGGCCAGAACTTCCGCTACAACAGCATCACCGTCGACACGATCAACGCCGGCGACCCCTTCGGCCTGAACGACAACGGCCTGCCGACCAAGGGCACGCCGATCTCGCAGGACGCGATCCAGGAATACAACATCTCCACCGCCAACTACGACGTGGCCACGCGCCGCGGCGTGGGCGCGACGATCAACGCCGTCACCAAGTCGGGCACCAACGACTTCCACGGCTCGGCGTATTACGTCTACCAGAACGCTTCGAGCATGGTCGGCGAGAACGCCAGCGGCAAGAAGTGGGAAGGCTACGACAAGGACCGCACGCTCGGCCTGACCTTCGGCGGCCCGATCGTGAAGGACAAGCTGTTCTTCTTCCTCTCGCTCGAGAAGCAGAAGAAGGACGGCATCGGTTCTATCACCGGCCCGGCCGAATCCAACGCGACGCTGAAGGTCCCGGGCATCTCGCAGACCTTCATCGACAGCGTCATCGCCACCGCGCAGGCGCGCGGCCTGACGCCGGGCGACAACGGCCAGGCGCCGGACATGGACACCAAGCGTGGCCTGGTCAAGTTCGACTGGAACATCAATGACGCGCACCGCGCCAGCCTGCGCCTGAGCCAGACGAAGGAATTCGAACCCATCGTCACCAACGGCACCGTGACCGGTTCGTCGCCGCGCCTGGCGCTGTCGTCCAACTGGTACGTGCTCGACAAGAAGTCGACCAGCTACGCCCTGAGCTTCTACGACGACTGGTCCGAGAACTTCTCGACCGAAGCGTCGGTGGGCTACAGCGAATTCAACCAGGACCGCGACCCGATGGTCGGCGGCCACCAGCCGGCCGTGCTCGTGCGCGTCAACGGCACGACGGGCCCGGGCATCTTCCTCGGCACCGAGCCGCCGACCCACGCCAACCGCCTCAACGTGGAAACCTGGAACGGTTACTTCGCGGGCAGCTGGTACCTCGGCGACCACGTGGTCAAGGGTGGCCTGGATTACCAGAGCGACAAGATCTACAACCTGTTCCTGCAGCAGTACAACGGCAACTACGAGTTCAACAACCTCGCCGACTTCCAGAACGGCGTGTACAACCGTTACCAGCTCGCCACGCCGGCGCCGGGTTACACGCTCAACAACGTCGCCGCGCTGCTGACGATGAAGCAGTACGGCTTCTTCCTGCAGGACACGTGGCAGGCCAGCGACAAGCTGTCGCTGCAGTACGGCCTGCGCTACGACGTGCCGAAGATCTCGCCGGACCCGACGTACAACCCGTGCTTCGCCGCGCCCCCGGGCACCCTGGGTGACCTCGGCCCGTGCGGCCTGCGCGCCAACACGGCCGTCGGTTCCAACACGGCGTCGGCCACGGGCGGCTACGGCTACCCGAACACCGGCACGATCGACGGCAACTCGATCGTCCAGCCGCGCGCGTCGTTCAACTACACCATCAACGACAAGATGCAGCTGCGCGGTGGTGCAGGCCTGTTCGTGTCGAACACGCCGGCCGTGTGGGTCGCCAACCCGTACTCGAACAACGGCGTCGCCGTGTCCACGTACGACATCGGCCGCTTCAACCCGGCCACCCCGACCGTCACGCCGCCCTTCAGCCCGAACGGCAGCACGCAGACCGTGCCGGGCGTGACGCTGACCGACCCGGGCCTGGGCACCTCCTCGATGACGCTCGCCGTCGTCGATCCGGACTTCAAGCTGCCGACCGTCGCCAAGTACACCCTCGGCTTCGACATGCAGCTGCCGTTCCTGGATTCGGTGTTCACCGTCGAAGGCCAGTACATCGACACCGTGCACGGCATCAAGTACGACAACATCAACCTCGGCGCGCCGACCGGCGTGCTGCCGGATGGTCGCCTGACGTACCAGCGCACCCCGAACGGCACGACCACCGGCACCGGTGGCGCCAACCCGGCCCGCTGGAACGCCAACCCCTCGTTCGGCCAGAACATCCTGCTGACCAACACGGACAAGGGCCACGCCGAAAACCTGACCTTCTCGTGGAAGAAGCCGTTCGCCAACGATTGGTCCGCCATGGTGGCGTACACGATCAGCGACGCGACGGACGTCAACCCGGGCACCAGCTCGGTCGCCAGCTCCTCGTACGGCAACCGCGACTGGATCAACCCGAACGACGACTACGAAGCCACGTCGAATTACTCGATCCCGCAGCGCCTGATCGGCCAGGTCACGTGGGAACACGCGTTCTGGGGCGAGCACAAGACGCGCGTGTCGGCGTTCTATGACGGCCACTCCGGCGCGCCGTACAGCTGGGTGTTCTTCAACGACGTCAACGGCGACACCTCGTTCCGCGACCTGGCCTACATCCCGGTCAACCGCGGCGACGTGTCGTTCGCCCCGGGCACCAGCCAGGCCTCGATCGACTCGTTCTTCAACTACATCGCGAACAACGACCAGCTGGTGCGCCAGCAGGGCGGCATCTTCGACCGCAACGAAGGTCGCGCGCCGTGGGTGAACCAGATCGACCTGTCGCTGGCGCAGGAGCTCCCGGGCTTCGGCGAAGGCCACAAGGCGGAAATCCGCCTCGACATCTTCAACTTCCTCAACCTGCTCAACAAGGATTGGGGCGTCGAGCACCGCGCGAGCTTCCCGCTCGAGCGCACGCTGGCGACGGTTGCGGGCATCGATGCGCAGGGCCACTACATCTACAACATCAATGCCCAGCTGGACGCGTTCGGCAACTACGCGCCGGCGCCGCTGCCGGTCAACGAGAACTTCAACCCGTCGCAGCGTTGGGCGGCGAACGTGACGCTCCGTTACGAGTTCTGATCCAGCACCAAGGCGTCACGAAAACGGCCGGGGAAACCCGGCCGTTTTTCGTTGGGGAAGCTGCAAGCCGGGCCCCGACGCGATAAAGTCCTGCCGATGAATCCACACGACCACACCGACGCCGGACAGCCGGCCGTCCACAACGACACCCTCCTGCCCACGGTCAACGCGCGCATCTATCCGCGCGGCGGCCTCGACGTGTTGTCGCGCGCCGAAGTCGCGCGCCTGCGCGACGCTTCCTCCGGCGGCATGCACGACCTGCTGCGTCGCTGCGCGCTCGCCGTGCTCACCAGCGGCAGCGCGTCGGACGATCCGCGCGCGGCGCAGGAGCTCTATCCCGATTTCGACATCCAGGTGCTGCAGCAGGATCGCGGCGTGCGCATCGACCTGCACCACGCACCGGCGATGGCGTTCGTCGACGGCGAGATCATCCGCGGCGTCGCGGAGCTGCTGTTCGCCGTCGTGCGCGACCTGGCCTACACCGCGATCGAACTGCACGAAGACCGCGACCTCGAAAGCGGCCCCGGCATCACCGACGCCGTGTTCGGCCTGTTGCGCAACGCGCGCGTGCTGCATCCGACGGATCCCAACCTCGTCGTCTGCTGGGGCGGCCATTCGATCGGCCGCGACGAATACGTCTACACCAAGCAGGTCGGTTACGAACTCGGCCTGCGCGGCCTGGACATCTGCACGGGCTGCGGCCCGGGTGCGATGAAGGGCCCGATGAAGGGCGCGACGATCGCGCACGCCAAGCAGCGCCGTCGCAAGACGCGTTACATCGGCATCACCGAGCCGGGCATCATCGCGGCCGAATCGCCGAACCCGATCGTCAACCACCTCGTGATCATGCCGGACATCGAGAAGCGCCTCGAAGCGTTCGTGCGCATGGGCCACGGCATCATCGTGTTCCCCGGCGGCGTGGGCACGGCGGAAGAAATCCTGTACCTGCTCGGCATCCTGCTGCGCGAGGAGAACGCGGACCTGCCGTTCCCGCTGATCCTCACCGGCCCGACCGCATCGGCGCCGTACTTCGAACAGATCGACCACTTCCTGCGCCTTACCCTGGGTGATGCGGCCACGTCGCGCTACGAGATTATCGTGGGCGATCCGGCGAAGGTGGCCAAGCGGATGTCGGCGGGCGTGCGCAAGGTGCGCGAGTACCGCATCGCGCACAAGGATTCGTTCTACTTCAACTGGTCGATGACGGTGCCGCTGGAATTCCAGAAGCCGTTCGTGCCGACGCACGAAGCGATGGCCGCGCTCGACCTGCACCACGGGCGCAAGCCGCACGAACTCGCCGCGGATTTGCGCCGCGCGTTCTCCGGCATCGTCGCCGGCAACGTCAAGGAAGACGGGTTGCGCCGCATCGAGGAGCGCGGGCCGTTCGAGATCCACGGCGACGCCGACATGATGCAGGCGCTCGATGCGTTGCTCCGGGCGTTCGTCGAACAGCGCCGCATGAAGATCGCCGGCGAATACCGGCCGTGCTATCGCGTGCTGTCGTGAGCGTGGCGGCCTGAAGCGAAGGTGCCGCCGAGCGGCGGCACCACTAGCGGCTTACGGCTTACTGGCGCCAGCAGTAATCCACGTTGTTGCTGTCGCTCATGCCCTTGGTCGCGATGCCCGCTGCCATCGTGAGGACGAAATTGGCGCAGCGGGGGTCATTGGCAAGGTCGCCCTTGCGGGTCGCCGTCAGGACGTAAGTCGTCGGGGCGGTTGCCGCGACGATGGTCGTACTGACCGTGTAGTACTTCAGCGACGCGTTGTACGCGGTGCTGTTCGCGGCATTGCCGGTCAACTGGTCCAGGGTGCCATACGTCGGGTTGTCGGCGCGCCAGCGTTCTTCGCGCAGTTGCATGTCGCCGATCGCCTGCATCGCCTCCGCGCGCTTGCCCTTGCGGACATGCTCGACGTACTGGGGAATCGCGATGATCGCCAGGATCGCGATGACCGCGACCACGATCATCAACTCGATCAGCGTAAAGCCCTTCGGGCGCCTGGCCTTCGAACGTGTGGCGTGCATCACGGTTTTCCCCTGTAGTCCCGCTGCGATGCTACGCCGGTGCCCTTCGGGGCGCAAAACCGTTGGCCCCATCGGACTTCCCACTCATCGGTAAGCGCTGGAAACGGGGCCGGGACCTACGTGAGACTGCGATCGAACTCAGGGGGAGGGCTTCGGCCCATGCGCGCCATGCAACGCCAATCCGGTACTGCGCAAGACGGCTTCACGCTCCTGGAGCTGATGGTCGCGGTCGCCGTTTTCATCGTCCTCTCCGCGCTCGCGGCACCGAGCTTCATCACCTATCTGGACAAGGCGCGCGTGCGCGGCGCCGCGGATTCGGTGGTCAACCAGATCGGGCAGGCGCGGCAGGTCGCGGTCAAGTTCGATCGCAGCGTGTCGTTGTCCACCACCGGCACCGGCGCCACGTGGTGCCTCGGCGCCAACCAGGCGGCAACGCCCACCGTCGGCAGCCAGACGGGTGCCCCGGTCGCGTGCGATTGCACGCAGGCCAGCGCGTGCATGGTCGACAGCCGCGAGATGGTGATCGGCAACGTGCAGCATCCCGGCGTGACGCTCAGCTCCGCCGCGTCGGAACTCGTGTTCGACGGCCGCCTCGGTGCGCGCTCCGACGCCTTCACCGGCGATGCCGATGCCAGCAGCTTCGATCTCACGTCGCAGTCGGGGCGCTACGTGCTCACGGTGAGCGTCTCGCCGCTGGGCCAGGCCTCCGTCTGCAGCAAGTCCGGCAACATCCTGGGGTATCCGACATGCTGATCCGTCGCGCGCTTCCGTCGCCGCGCAACGCACGCGGCTTCACCCTGGTCGAGATGATGGTCGCCATCGTGCTCGGCCTGCTGGTGGTGTCCGCGGTGCTCGCCTTCATCTTCAGCCTGATCCGCGCCAACAGCGAAACCGTGCTGTCCACGCGCCTCAACCAGGAACTGCGCGCCACGATGTCGCTGGTCGCCAACGACCTGCGCCGCGCGCGCGGCCTGGCCGATCCGATCGCCGCGGTGAACCAGGGCGGCACGGTCACCAATCCCTTCTCCAACGTCGATGTCTCGACGGCGGGTTGCGCGCGCTACTCGTATGCCGAAGACATCGCCGGCGGCACCACCAATTTCCGCGCGATCCGGTTGAACGCGGGCAAGGTCGTGCTGGTGCGCCAGGCCACCGCCGCCGCCGCCACGTGCGCCGCCGCGGGCACGGTGCTCAACACCAACGGCATCGAGATCACCAGCCTCACCTTCACCAACCCGGGCGGCAACGCGCGGCGCATCGACATCCTGATGACGGGCCGCCTGCGCAACCCGCCGGCCTACATGGGTGCCACGCCGTCGATGGCCATCACCACCAAGACGATCCGCCAGACCATTTCCATCCGGTCCAACGGGACCTGATGGACACGCACGAGACATCGCAGGAGTCGACGATGACCCGCAATCGCAACTTCACCCCGCAACGCCACGCGCGCGGCAACGCGCTGCTCGTCGCGGTCATCCTGTTGCTGCTGGCCAGCGTGATCACGCTGCTCACGCTCAACGTCGGCCTGTTCGAGCAACGCTCGTCGGGCAACGACGCGCGCGCCAAGATCATTTCCGAAGTGGCCGAGGCCGGCGTCTCGCAGGGCGCGGAATACTTCCGCCTCAAGCCGACGTCGCTGCTCGCCACGTCCGGCAACTGGGCGCGCTGCATCGACCTGGCGGACAAGACGCAGTTCCCGTGCGGCTCCATCCCGGACGCCGGCCGACGCGACACGATGTACTACTGGGTCAACGGCAGCACGCCGGGCGACGTCAACGGCGACGGCATCAGCAACGACCTGCTCGACCAGCGCATGTTGCCGCTCGGCAGCGTGCTGACCGGCGGCAGCGCCCCGGCGCGCATCACCACCGTCGGCAACTTCAACAACGTGGCCTACGGCGTCGGCGTCGTGCTGTGCCGCATCGCGCTGCCGACCGCCCCGGGCGATCCGACGCGTTGCACCACCGTTGCGTCGGAGCAGAGCAGCACCTACGTCTACAACTTCGTCAGCATCGCGGGCCTGGGCCAGACGGAGACCGAAGGCACGCGCACCACCGTGTCGCAGATGCTGGGCCAGTACCAGATCTTCCAGCCGAACATGAACATGCCGCCGGTCATCGCGTCCGGCAGCGTGGACGTCACCGGCGGCCTGCAACTCGTCACCAATCCCAACGGCGGCGGCCCCGGCGTGCCGGTGTCGGTGTGGACGCGCAAGGACATCACCAAGACCGGTACGCCCAACACCTGCTACGCCGACGAGTTCTACCGCTACGGCGCCAAGAACAACGCGCCGCCCACGCTCGACACGAGCGGCGTGGTGCTGTGCGACACCTGCGGCTGCAACGGCGACGTCAGCCTGTCCTACGACAAGTCCGGCAACCAGCAGGACGAGGGCATGGACATCCTCGACGTCGACGGCAGCACCGGCACCAACGGCAAGGGCGTCAACGCGGACGTCGTGGCATCCGAATTCCCGTGCGACCTGTTCGGCTACGTCTTCGGCGTCAACGCACGCATGGACACCAACGGCGACTTCTTCTGCGAAACGCTGGTCCCGGCGGTGCAGTACACCTCGCCGACCACGATGGCCACGGTGAACCTGGATGCCGACGAAGCGTTCCTCTACAAGAACGCCACGTACATCCTGCCGCGCGACGGCACGGCGCAGAGCCTGATGGATCCGAGCCAGACGTGGGGCGGCGGCTATCCGTCCTCCTCGCTGTCCGGCATCGTCTGGTGCCAGACCAACTGCAACATCGGCTCCAACACGCAGGTCGGCACGCCGGCCAAGCCGGTCGTGCTGGTGATCGACGGCAACGCGCGCATCCAGGGCCGCGTGTTCGGCCTGGTGTTCATGCGCACGCCGGCCGCCACGCCGGCCAAGCATCCGCTCAACGGCGCGCACGACCACACCGCGGACAAGCTCGATCCCGCCACCGGCGGCACGGCCACGCTCGACATGAACGCCGGCGCCACCGTGTACGGCGCGGTCGTCGTGCAGGGCAAGATCGACAAGGCCAACGGCACCGCCGCGATCATCTACAGCGGCGACGTGTTCAAGAATTTCGCCGGCAGCATTCCGCCCAAGACTTCCAACCTCCCCGGCGCGTGGACCGACCGGTTGACCTACTGAGCGGAGCATGGACATGACTCGCACACACACTCTTCGCGCCCGGGCCCGCGGTTTCTCGCTGCTCGAAGTGCTCCTCGCCGTCGTGCTGCTCGCGACCGGCCTGCTCGCGCTCGCCGCGTTGCAGGGCGCGCTGGCGCGCAACTCGGCGGACGCCAAGATCCGGTCGCGCGTGGTCGCGCTGCTCGAGGCGGACCTCGACACGCAACGGTCCACGTCATACACCACCGTCGCGTCGCTGGGCGCGCCGATCACGGCGACCAACCCGGATTGCTCCGACCTCACCGTGCTCAACGCGGTGGAAGTGACCGCCTGCGAAGCGGGCCTAGGCAACCTCACGCTCACGCGCACCGTCACGCAGTACGGCGGCCTCGCCAACGGCAGCGCGTTCGGTGCCGGCGCGCCGGTGGCGCCCAGCAAGGCGGAGTTCAAGCAGATCACCGTCACCGCGGCATGGACCGACGCGCAGGGCCAGGCGCGCAGCGCCAACATGAGCACCTCGCTCAGCCCGCTCGCGCTGGACGTCAACAATCCGCTCGTCGACAACAATTCCGGCAACGCGCCGCCGAAGTCGCCGGTCGTGCGCCAGGCCGATCCCACCACCGCCGGCATGATCCCGATCGCGCTGGGCAACGGTGACTCGACCGCCGCGTCCAACCCGACGCCGGAACTCGTGGGCCGCAACAACAACCAGCAGCTGGTCGGCACCAAGTTCAACGTGCTCACCTACACGCCGTCGGGCACGATGGCCGTCATCCAGCAGCGCATCGAAACCGAAGTGCTCAAGTGCACGTGCCAGTACGGCGCGGGCGGCAACAACCTCGGCGAGATCTATCGCGCGTCGCAATGGCCGGCCGTGTGGACCGGCAAGCGCTACGACGTGTACATCCCGGACACCGCCACCACCGCGCCGGGCCAGCAGTACGCGTCCGGCCCGAAGGCGGGTGTCTCGCAGAGCCCGCTGTGCCAGGAATGCTGCCGCGACCACCACGACAACCCGGCGGACAGCACCAACGCGAAGTTCGATCCGGAAGCCACGGGCACCACGTACCAGAAGTACGACCTCAACGGCTCCAACCAGCTCGTCAACGCGGGCAACACCACCTCGTCCACGTACGTCGACTCGTGCCGCATCATCCGCGTCGACGGGTTCTGGCGCACGGCGGCCGACATGTATTCGCGCCAGTTCGGCCTGCTGGAAACCGAAACGGTGCAGGGCGTCCAGGCCAAGACCGGCCTGCCGACGACCGCCGCCACCACGGCGTACACCACCTACGTCAAGGACTACCTCAAGCAGTACGACGGGACGTCCGCGAGCGCGCCGACCAACGCGCAGTCGATGTACGACGACTCCGCGCGCGGCCTCAACAACCCGGCCACGATCACGATCAGCACGCCGTCCACCACGGACTATCGCTACCTGCATGCCCGTGGCCTGTACGTCGACCATCTTGAAAAGCAGGCACGCGAAACGCTGGCCAAGGCGTTGGCCGACAAGCGCGCGCAGGGCCAGTGCGCCGCGGGCAGCTCCACGTTGCCGGACTGCGTGCTGCCGTACCTGCCGTTCACCACGGTCAACATGACCGAAATCGCCGACTGGGATGCGTCCGACGACACGGTGCTCGCCGTCAACACCGGCAACCTGCTGTCGCTCAATCCGTCGCAGCCTTCGGGCGGTCGCGCGTACGGCGTCAAGGTCGGCACGTCGAACAACACCGCCTCGGTGCGCACGTCCAACTCCGGCGTCGCGGTGAGTTCGATCATCCCGGCCGCGACCGACAAGCTGGGCGACGAACCCCTGGTCAGCGACCTGCAGGCGTACACGGTGGGCGGCGCCACCACGCCGCCGACCGGCGACGAGTTCTACATCGCGCTGTCCGGTGGCGGCACCAACCCGTACGCCTTCTACGTGATCGCCAGCGACACCGGCGAGTGCGTCAAGCCGACCTCGGGCAACCGTCGCTGCTCCACCAACTCCGCGCTGCCCGCGGCGGGTTCGATCCGCCTCGAGCACTACTGGCAGGAAACGACGATCGCCACCGCGGCCAGCACCGTGCTGGGCAGCGTGCAGTGCACGTACAACGGATCGGCCGTCACCATCGCCACCAACGGCCAGAACGCGAACATCGACGTGCCTTCGTTCCGCAACTACGTCGTGACTGGCGTTACCGGCGGGACGGGCGCGAGCATCGGCCTCCCGGTCAACGACACGAAGGCCACGGAAACCACCACGATCTCGTTCACCGCCCTGCCGAAGAACGGCACGATCACCGTGACCCTCGCGGAGCAGTCGGGAAGCCCGATCAAGGCGGTCCTGACGGCGTGCACGGCCACGAAGCAGGGCAACAACTACTACTTCGAAACGGGCACGTGGACCAAGTCGTGGCTGGCGCCCTGATGCGGATGCAGCAAGAAACATGCATCTGACGGATTGACGCACCCGGGCGGGCGGCCCAAAATACGCGCCCCCGCCCGAATAGCTCAGCCGGTTAGAGCACTTGACTGTTAATCAGGGGGTCGTTGGTTCGAGTCCAACTTCGGGCGCCAGATTCCGCGAAAGGCCAGCCACCAGGCTGGCCTTTCGTTTTTGCGGTCCAGGTGCGCGCTTCATTGCGCATCCACGCACGCACGCGCCGCGCCCGCGTCCGGCGCAGCAGCGCGCAATCGCCCCGCGTTATTGAGCACCAGCGCCGTCGCGTGCCCCGTGCCGCGCCCGTCGCACAGGGTGAAGGTGGTGTTCGTCCCCGCGCTGCTGCCATCGGGCTGGAACACCAGCCGCGTGCGCCCGATCGTGCTGCGCAGGCGCACCTTGCCGCCCAGCGGCCCGACCTGCTGCAGCAACGATTCCCCCGCATCGTGGACGCGATCGCCATCCGCGTCGGCATAGGCGATCCACCCGCGATGCCAGTCGATCCCGCCCCCGCACGCATGCGGCACGCCGGGGCACACGACGACGTCCTGCGCGCCCGACGCCGCCCGGCTGGCCGCCAGCAACACGCTCGCCGCCAGCGCCTGCTGCGCCGTGCCGCTCCGCGTGGCCTCGCGCGCGCCGTCGAACACCGGCAGTGCCACGGCCGCCAGCACCCCCAGCACCGCGACGGCGATCATCACTTCGATCATCGACACGCCCGCGACGGGCAAGCGGTTGCGGGATCGGGGGCAGGGCGGCTTCATGCCGATGAACGCTACGCACCGCGCCGCCTCCGCCCCATCGGACATTGCTGCCACACCGTGTCAGGAGATCCCCCGCCAGCGCGTCAGGCTTCATGACCCCGGGGCTACACTCGCCCGCTTCCCGTTCCAGAACCGATCGCACCCGATGCCGCGACCCGAACCACCGTCCGACCACACGAAGTTCCAGCTCGTCGCGCCGTACACGCCCGCGGGCGACCAGCCGCAGGCGATCGAGAAATTGGTGCAGGGCTTCGAATCGGGCCTGGCGAAGCAGACGCTGCTCGGCGTCACCGGTTCGGGCAAGACCTACACGGTCGCCAACCTGATCCAGGCGGTGCAGAAACCCACGCTGGTGATGGCGCCCAACAAGACGCTGGCCGCGCAGCTGTACGGCGAGTTCAAGGCGTTCTTCCCGCACAACGCGGTCGAGTATTTCGTCAGCTACTACGACTACTACCAGCCGGAGGCCTACGTGCCTTCGTCGGACACGTACATCGAGAAGGACAGCTCGATCAACGAACACATCGAGCAGATGCGCCTGTCCGCCACCAAGGCGCTGCTGGAACGCCGCGACGCGATCATCGTGTGCACCGTGTCGGCGATCTACGGCCTGGGCGACCCGAACGAATACTTCAACATGGTCCTGCACATGGTGCGGGGCGAGCGCATCGACCAGCGCGAGCTGATCCGCCGCCTCACCGAGATGCAGTACACGCGCAACGAATTCGAACTGCAGCGCGGCCACTACCGCGTGCGCGGCGAGACCATCGACGTGCACCCGGCCGAAAGCGACATGGAAGCGCTGCGCATCGAGCTGTTCGACGGCGAGATCGAAACGCTGTCCCTCTTCGATCCGCTGACGGGCGAGGTGATGCGCAAGGTGCCGCGCTACACGATCTACCCGAAGTCGCACTACGTCACCACGCGCCCCACCGTGCTCAACGCGGTGGAAGGCATCAAGGCCGAACTGCGCGAGCGCCTGGAGCAGCTGTACGCGCAGAACAAGCTGGTCGAAGCCCAGCGCCTGCAGCAGCGCACCCAGTACGACCTGGAGATGCTGTCGGAAGTCGGCTACTGCAACGGCATCGAAAACTATTCCCGCTACCTCACCGGGCGCATGCCCGGCGAGCCGCCGCCGTGCCTGTTCGATTACCTCGCGCCGGATGCGCTGCTGATCGTCGACGAATCGCACGTGACCGTCCCGCAGATCGGCGCGATGTACAAGGGCGACCGCTCGCGCAAGGAAACGCTGGTGGAGTTCGGGTTCCGCATGCCGTCGGCGCTCGACAACCGCCCGCTGAAGTTCGAGGAATGGGAATTGCGTTCGCCGCGCAGCGTGTACGTGTCCGCCACGCCGGGCCCGTACGAATTGCGCGAATCCAACGGGGAAGTCGTCGAACTCGTCGTGCGCCCCACGGGCCTGATCGATCCCGTCGTCGAGATCCGCCCCGTCGCCACGCAGGTCGACGACCTGTTGAGCGAAGCCAACCTGCGCATCGCGATGGGCGACCGAGTTCTGGTCACCACGCTGACCAAGCGCATGGCGGAAAACCTCACCGAATACCTCGGCGAACACGGCATCCGCGTGCGGTATTTGCATTCGGACGTCGACACCGTGGAGCGCGTGGAGATCATCCGCGACCTGCGCCTCGGCAAGTTCGACGTGCTGGTGGGCATCAACCTGCTGCGCGAAGGCCTCGACATGCCGGAGGTCTCGCTGGTGGCGATCCTCGATGCCGACAAGGAAGGGTTCCTGCGGTCCGGCGGGTCGCTGATCCAGACCATCGGCCGCGCCGCGCGCAACCTGCGCGGCAAGGCGATCCTCTACGCCGACCGCATCACCAAGTCGATGCAGCACGCCATCGACGAAACCGATCGCCGCCGCGCGCGCCAGGTGGAATACAACGCCGAGCACGGGATCGTGCCGCGCTCCGTCGCCAAGCCCATCGTCGACATCCTGGAAGGCGCGCGCACCGAACCGGGCGGCGAACGCAAGAAGGGCAAGGGCCGCACCGCCGCCGCCGTGGCCGAGGACAACGCCGACTACACGGTGCTCAACCCCGCGCAGGCCGCGGCGAAGCTCAAGGCGCTGGAAGCGAAGATGTACCAGCACGCGCGCGACCTGGAGTTCGAGGACGCCGCGCGCGTGCGCGACCAGATCCGCAAGCTCAAGGACGCCAGCCTGGCGACCTGAAGTCGGGCGCGCGTCCCAGTTCGCCCCTCCCGCACGCAGGTGCCTGACGTTATCCTGCGCGGCGGGGAACCAGGGGAATGTTGCGCATGATGCGATGGAAGGGGACGGCCCTGTGGGCCGGGGTGTTTGCGTGCGTGGGGATCGTCGGGTGGGGACTCGGCCATCGGAATGAAGCGCCCGTTCGGGCGGGCACCGGCGAGATCGTCGCCACGTCATCGTCGCGCCCCGCATTGCGCGTGCCGGCATTGACGACACCGCGTGCCCCGCAACGCATCGCGCTGGATGCCAGCCTGGCGCGCCGGGCGCTGCACGATGGCGAACTGCGCGTGACGCTCGCCGATGGCGACAGCTATCCGGTGCGCATCGAACGCCAGGAAACCGATGCACACGGGCACTGGTCGCTCGTGGGGCGCGTGCAGACGCCGTTCGGTGCACAGCCGATGGTGCTCACGTTCGGCGGCGACGCGGTTTTCGGCGTGCTGCCCACGCCCGACGGCCGCACGATGCAGGTGACCACCGGTCCCGGCGGCGTCGTCTCCATCGCGCCTTCGGGCGGGATGGTGCCCGAAGGCAAGCCGGGGCTCGACGTCGCGCCGGACTTCCTCGTGCCACCGCGCGACCCCAGTCCCGAACCGCCGCGCGCGGTCGTCGACGGCGTGCGCCCGGACGCGCGCGGCCGCACGCGCCTCGTCGGCGATGCGCCGATTTCGGTGGTCACGCCCGTCATTTCGACGGCTGCCGCGCCGCCCGAAACCACGCCCGTGCAGATCGACGTGCTGGCGTTCTATTCGCCGGACCTCGTCACCAAGCGCGGCAGCGTGTCCGCCGTGCAGACCGAGATGGCGAACCTGTTCGCCGTCGCCAACCAGAGCCACGTCGACAGCGGCTCGCGCGTACGGCTCAACGCCGTGGGCGTGCAGCAACTGGCGGTGCCGGACACGGACACCAACAGCAAGATCCTCAACGACATGAGCTACGGACGCGTGCCGGGCGTCGACCTGGAGGCGATGCGCGACAGCTACGGCGCCGACCTGGTCACGCTGGTGCGCCCATACCACGACTTCGATGGGTCCTGCGGCATCGCCTGGCTCGGCGGCGCCGAGCTCGCGCGCAGCAGCAACCTGGCGGCCACCTACGCCTACAGCGTCGTGGACGTGGATCCGTGCTGGGCGAATACCCTGGCGCACGAACTCGCCCACCTGATGGGGTCCATGCACGACCGCGGCACCGCGACGTCGTACGAAGGCGACCTCAGCCACGGGGCGTACGTGTATTCGTTCGGGCGCGCCACGCCGGAATTCGCGACGATCATGGCGTACGCGCACGGCCAGCCGTCGATCCCCTTCTTCTCAAATCCCGCGTCCACGCGATGCGCCGGCCAGCCCTGCGGCCTGCCCGACGACACCGACAACGTGCAAAGCCTCAACCGCATGGCGCCTTCCATCGCCGCCTTCCG
Source organism: Noviluteimonas caseinilytica (assembly GCF_018406605.1). Classification (GTDB taxonomy): domain Bacteria; phylum Pseudomonadota; class Gammaproteobacteria; order Xanthomonadales; family Xanthomonadaceae; genus Noviluteimonas; species Noviluteimonas caseinilytica. The sequence goes on from NZ_AP024545.1 coordinate 2,103,356, forward strand.
CGGACCGCCGAACACGCTGTCGATCGCCGACGTGGAAATGCTCGAAGCCGCGGACGGCACGCGCACGGGCTGGGTGCCGATCCGGCTCTCCGCGAAGGCGCCGGTCGGCGGCGTCACGGTGCAGGTCTCGGTCACGGGCGGCACGGCGACGCCGGGCGTGGATTACACGACGCCGTACGCCTCGTCGATCGTCATCGAGGAGGGACAACGCGAAGCGACGTTCGCGTTCGAGGTCCTCGCGGACGATGCGATCGAACCCGACGAAACCGTGCTCCTGCACATCGCGACGTCGTCCGGGTACGCGATCCACGATGCCGATGCCGTGGTCACGATCGCCAACGACGATCCGCGCCCGTCGGTGAAGGGCCGCGTGGTGTTTCCCGCCAACGTGACGCCGCCTGCGACGTCGTTCGACCTGACGGTCACCGGCATCGGCGACAACCCGTGGTCGAGCGCCGTGCTGCGCGTCGCGCCGCCGGATTTCCGCTATTCGATCCCCGCCTCGCCGGGCGCGCCGCTGGTGATCCAACCATCGATGGCGGCGACGTTCGTCACGCCGCGTGCCCGCTTCAACGAAGTGCTCCGGGACACGGCCTACGACCTGCGTGCGGAGCGCGGTGTCGTGGTGACCGGCCGCCTGCGTGCGCCGCCGGGCATGGCGTTGCCCACCGGACCGGTGCAGCTGACCCTGCGCGACGGCGTGGTCAACCACATGGTCGAACACCCGGTGGCCGTGTCGCCGCCGGACTTCTCCTATTCGTGGCGCGTGGTCACGGGCGGGGCGCTGCACGTGATGATGCCGGACGCGCTGCCGGTGGCAGGCAACGCGAAGCCGTTCCTGCCTTACTCGTACTACCTGTTCGACCTGCGCCAGGACACGACATTCGACGTCCAGTTGTCGACGCTGCCCACGCTGCGCTGGTGTTGCGGCAACTGGAGCATGGAGGCGCCGACGTCGGAGTACCACGGCTACTTCTTCGTCTCGGCGTACCTCAGCGCGCCGGCGCCCGTCGGCGGTACGACGTTCCATTACCGGCTCGTGGACGGCACGGCGCACGCAGGCGAGGACTTCGACGCGGAGAGCGGGACGGTCACGATTCCCGAAGGGCAGCAGTTCGTGCAGTTCAGCGCCCCCCACATCCTGGGCGACGACAAGCGCGAAGGGTCGGAATATTTCGACTTCGAGGTCGACCAGGCCTCCGGCGCTTCGCTGCCCGTGACCCGGATCCGCATGTGGATCGTCGAGTCCCGCAGGACGGGCGGTGCATTGCGCCCGGATCCGGCGCAGTGACCGGTTGTCGGTGGCGTTAGGGCTGGGCTACACTTCGCGCCCCTTGGCGGCTTCGTCGCCGAGGGGCAACACGGGCGGTTAGCTCAGCGGTAGAGCACTACCTTGACATGGTAGGGGTCACAGGTTCGAAACCTGTACCGCCCACCACGCTTCCACGGCGTGGCATCCAAACGACAGAACGAGGTGGCCCGCGGAAACGCTGGCCGAGCGTGCGACATGAGCACTACCGACGCCCACATTTGATCCCGTCCGAGTCGCTGGCTGGTCTGCAGGCGCCTTCGGGCGCTTTTTTCGTTTCCAGCCCTTGCCACATTTCCCGGTGCTCCGAGCCATGAACGCAGAAGTCCAGCACGCCGTCGCCGTCACGCTGCCCGATGGCAGCGTCCGCAATTTCGACCATCCCGTTTCCGTCGCCGACGTCGCCGCCTCCATCGGCGCGGGCCTGGCCAAGGCCGCGCTGGCCGGCAAGGTCGACGGCAAGCTGGTGGACACCAGTTTCCGCATCGACCACGACGCCTCGCTCGAGATCGTCACCGACAAGCATCCCGACGCCCTCGACGTGCTGCGCCACTCCACGGCGCACCTCCTGGCGCAGGCGGTGCAGCGCTTGTTCCCCGGCGCGCAGGTCACCATCGGCCCGGTGATCGACAACGGCTTCTATTACGACTTCGCCTACGAGCGCCCGTTCACGCCGGAAGACCTGCCGGCGATCGAAGCGGAGATGCAGAAGATCGTGAAGGAAGCGCAGCCCGTGTCGCGCAGCGTCAAGTCGCGCGACGACGCCGTGGCGTTCTTCAAGGGCATGGGCGAACACTTCAAGGCGGAGATCATCGAATCGATCCCCGCGACGGAAGACCTCTCGCTGTATTCGCAGGGCGAGTTCACCGACCTGTGCCGCGGCCCGCACGTGCCGGGCACGGACAAGCTGCGCGCTTTCAAGTTGATGAAGGTGGCCGGCGCGTATTGGCGCGGCGATTCGAACAACCAGATGCTCAGCCGCATCTACGGCACCGCGTGGTTGAACGACAAGGACCTCAAGGCGTATTTGACGCAGCTGGAAGAGGCCGAGAAGCGCGACCATCGCAAGATCGCCAAGCAGCAGGACCTGTTCCACCTGCAGGAAGAAGCGCCGGGCCTGGTGTTCTGGCATCCGAAGGGCTGGTCGATCTGGCAGGTCGTCGAGCAGTACATGCGCGGCGTGTACCGCGACAGCGGCTACCAGGAAGTACGTTGCCCGCAGATCCTCGACGTGTCGCTGTGGAAGCGCTCGGGCCACTGGGACAACTACCAGAGCAACATGTTCTTCACCGAATCGGAGAAGCGCACGTACGCGGTCAAGCCCATGAACTGCCCGGGCCACGTGCAGGTGTTCAACCACGGCCTGCACAGCTACCGCGACCTGCCGATCCGCTACGGCGAATTCGGCGCGTGCCATCGCAACGAACCCTCGGGCGCGCTGCACGGCATCCTGCGCGTGCGCGGCTTCACGCAGGACGACGGGCACATCTTCTGCACCGAGGACCAGATCGAGGCCGAGGTCACCGCCTTCCACAAGCAGGCGATGGACGTGTACGCCCGCTTCGGGTTCCAGGACGTGCAGCTGAAGATCGCGCTGCGCCCCGAGCCCCGCCTGGGCGACGACGCCACCTGGGACAAGGCCGAGGACGCCCTGCGCTCGGCCCTGCGCGCCGCCGGCGTGGAATGGGAGGAACTGCCGGGCGAGGGCGCCTTCTACGGCCCGAAGATCGAGTACCACCTCAAGGACGCCATCGGCCGCACCTGGCAGCTGGGCACGATGCAGGTCGATTTCATGATGCCGGGCCGCCTGGGCGCCGAGTACGTGGACGAACACAGCGCCAAGCGCCACCCGGTCATGCTGCACCGGGCGATCGTGGGGTCGATGGAGCGTTTCATCGGGATCCTGATCGAGCACCACGCCGGCCATTTCCCGCCGTGGCTGGCCCCGGTGCAGGCCGTCGTCATGAACATCACCGACGCGCAGGCAGACTGGGTGGCCGAGGTTCGGAAAACCCTTACGAATCAAGGCTTCCGGGTCGACGCCGATTTGCGGAACGAGAAAATCGGCTATAAGATCCGCGAGCACACGCTGCAGCGCGTGCCGTACCTGCTGGTGGTCGGGGACCGCGAGAAGGAAAACGGCGCAGTCGCCGTGCGCACGCGCGGTGGCGAAGACCTGGGCACCATGTCCATCGCCGACTTCGCGCAGCGCCTGCGCGACGAGTCATCCGCAGCAGCGTAAGCATTCAAAGGCCCGGTCGCGTTCCCTCGCGCGGCCGGATCATTCCACGTTGGAGATTGCGACATCAGCACGCCCGAAAAGCAGAATCGAAAGAACAGCGAAATCCGCGTACCCCGCGTGCGCGTCATCGGCAGCGACGGCGAAATGATCGGCGTCCTGACGCGCGACGAAGCGCTGCGGATGGCCGAGGACGAAGGCATGGACCTGGTGGAAATCCAGCCCAACGCCGATCCGCCGGTGTGCCGCATCATGGACTTCGGCAAGTTCAAGTTCGAGACGCAAAAGAAGGCGGCTGCTGCGAAGAAGAAGCAGAAGCAGGTCGAGATCAAGGAAGTGAAGTTCCGCCCCGTCACGGACGAGGGCGACTACCAGATCAAGCTGCGCAACATGCGCCGCTTCCTGGAAGAGGGCGACAAGATCAAGGTCAACATCCGTTTCCGTGGCCGCGAGATGAGCCACCAGGAACTGGGCCAGCAGATGGCCAAGCGGATCGAGACCGACCTTGGCGAGGACATCGTGATCGAGTCGCGGCCGCGCCTGGAAGGCCGCCAGATGGTCATGATGATCGCCCCCAAGAAGAAGACCTGAGGGTTCCGGCCATTCAGGCCGGAAAACCCAAGCAAATTCATTGTGTTGGGGCGCAGGCCCCTGCATAATGCGCGGCCCCGGCTCGTCCGGGGTTGTTTCATGCAGCACCAGGACCCGCCTTGATCCATCCGGATCAATGGCTTACGACCGGCAAGGGCAGGACGGAAAGCGTGGCGCGAGCCACCGCCCGGGCCAGTGACAGATTTCGAACGGATACCCCAATGCCCAAGATCAAGACCAATCGGGCGGCGGCCAAGCGCTTCCGGAAGACTGCTTCCGGCAAGTACAAGTGCGGCCACGCCAACAAGAGCCACATCCTCACCAAGAAGGCGACCAAGCGGAAGCGCAACCTCCGGCAGACGAACCACGTTCGTGCCGAGGACGCGGGCCGTCTGGACCGCATGCTTCCGTATCTCTGAGGAGGGCTGACAAATGGCACGAGTCAAACGTGGTGTGACGGCCCGCCGTCGACACAAGAAAATCCTGAAGCAGGCCAAGGGCTACTACCACGCCCGCCGCAAGGTCTTCCGCGTCGCCAAGCAGGCGGTCACGAAGGCCCTGCAGTACGCCTACATCGGCCGCAAGCAGAAGAAGCGTAATTTCCGTTCGCTGTGGATCACGCGCATCAACGCCGCGGCCCGCATCAACGGCATGAGCTACAGCCGCTTCATGAACGGCCTGCTGAAGGCCGGCATCACCCTCGACCGCAAGGTGCTGGCCGACATCGCCGTGCACGACGCGGTGGGTTTTGCGGCGCTCGCTGAAAAGGCGAAGAGCGCGCTCGCGGCGTAACAACCTCGAAGTCCGCGCCCCAGGCGCGGCTTTCGAAGGGAAGCAACGCATGGGGAAGGGCGCAAGTCCTTCCCCATTTGCGTTTCAGGGATCACGAAAAATTTGCTGGAAGGATGGCGATGGACGGAATCGAATCGCTGCTGCAACAGGCCTTGCGCGACATCGCCGGTGCGAACGCACCCGACGCGCTGGAACACCTGCGCGTCGCGCTGCTCGGCAAGCAGGGCAGCGTCACCACGCAACTGAAGGCGCTGGGTACGCTGGCACCCGAGCAACGCAAGACCGCCGGCGAAGCGATCAACCGCGCGCGCGATGCGATCGGCGAGGCGTTGTCCGCCCGCAAGATCGCGCTCGACGACGCCGCGCTCGACGCCCGCCTGGCCACCGAAACCATCGACATCACGCTGCCCGGCCGCCATGCCGCGCGCGGCAACCTGCATCCGGTGTCGCGCACGCTGGAACGCATCGCCGACATCTTCGGCCGCCTCGGGTACGAACTCGCCGACGGCCCGGAGATCGAGGACGACTGGCACAACTTCGAAGCGCTGAATTTCCCGCCGCACCATCCGGCGCGCGCGATGCACGACACGTTCTATTTCGACGATGGTCGCCTGCTGCGCACGCACACGTCCGGTGTGCAGATCCGCTACATGCAGGACCTGATCAAGCGCGGCGAACAACCGCCGCTGCGCATGATCGCCGCGGGCAAGGTGTATCGCAGCGACAGCGACCAGACGCACACGCCGATGTTCCACCAGGTCGAAGGCCTGCTGATCGACGAACGCGCCAGCTTCGCCGACCTGAAGGGCACGCTCGCCGAATTCGTCCGCGCGTTCTTCGAGCGCGACTTCGACATGCGCTTCCGCCCGAGCTACTTCCCCTTCACCGAACCCTCGGCCGAAGTCGACATCGCCTGGCACCAGCCGGACGGGTCGACGCGCTGGCTCGAAGTGCTCGGCTGCGGCATGGTCCATCCGACCGTGCTGCGCAACGTGGGCATCGACCCGGAGCGCTACACCGGCTTCGCGTTCGGCCTGGGCGTGGAGCGCTTCGCGATGCTGCGTTACGGCGTGGACGATTTGCGCAGCTTCTTCGACAACGACGTGCGCTTCCTGCGCCAGTTCGCTTGAGGGTCCAAGGATGAAGTTCCCCGAGAATTGGCTCCGCCAGCACGTGCGCACCGACGCCACGCGCGAGCAACTGTCCGCCACGCTCACCGCCATCGGCCTCGAGGTCGAGGAGATGGAAGCGCTCGGCGACAACCTCGACGGCGTGATCGTCGCGCGCATCGTCGAATGCGCGAAGCATCCCGAAGCCGACAAGCTGCAGGTCTGCAAGGTCGACACCGGCAGCGAGATGCTGCAGATCGTGTGCGGCGCGCCCAACGCGCGCCCCGGTCTGGTCGCGCCGCTGGCCACCATCGGCACGCAGGTGGGCACGCTGGTGATCAAGGCCGCCAAGCTGCGCGGCGTGGATTCCAACGGCATGTTGTGTTCGGCGAAGGAACTCGGCCTGGACGCCGATGCGTCCGGTTTGCTCGAACTCCCCGACGACGCGCCGATCGGCACGCCGCTCGCCGATTACCTCGGCCTGCCGGACGCGCGCTTCGAACTCAAGCTCACGCCCAATCGCGCCGATTGCTTCAGCGTGCGCGGCATCGCGTATGACGTGGCCGCCGCGTTCGGCAGCGAAGTCGTGCCGTTCGACGCCACGCCGATGCCCGCGCTCAACGACGCCGCGCTCAAGATCACGCTCGGCGCCGGCAGCGACGTGCCGCGGTTCGTCGGCCGCGTGATCGAAGGCGTGGACGCGACGAAGCGCACGCCGATCTGGATGGCCGAGCGTTTGCGCCGCAGCGGCATCCGCCCGATCAGCCTGCTCGTCGACGTCACGCAATACGTGATGCTGGAAATCGGGCAGCCGATGCATGCGTTCGATCGCGATCTGCTGAAGGGCGACATCGGTGTGCGCCGTGCGCGCGCCAATGAATCGCTGAAGTTGCTCGATGGCCGCGATGTCGCGCTGGACGACCAGTTTCTCGTCGTCACCGACAACGACCGCGCCGTCGCCCTCGGCGGCATCATGGGCGGCGCCGACACCAAGGTGACCGACGCGACGCGCAACGTGTTCCTCGAAGCCGCGCACTGGGTGCCGAGCGCGATCATCGGGCGCGGGCGTCGCCTTGGGTTGCACACCGATGCGGGGCATCGGTTCGAACGCGGCGTGGATCCGGAATTGCCGCGCCAGGCCATCGAGATTGCGACGCGGTTGATCGTTGAAATCGCCGGCGGCGCGCCGGGCCCGGTGACCGAAGCCGTGTTGCCGGAACACCTGCCGCAGCCGAAGCCGGTGACGTTGCGTCGCGCACGCCTCGCACGTGTGCTTGGCATGCAAGTCGCGGACGCCGATGTCGAACGCATCCTCCGCGCGCTGGGCCTCGACGTTGCAAAGTCCAACGACGGCTGGACCGTCACGCCCCCGACGCGCCGCTTCGACCTCGCGATCGAAGAAGACCTGATCGAAGAGATCGCGCGCATCGTCGGCTACGACAACATCCCCGCCACGCTCCCCGGCGGCGGCACGCGCCTGGCCGCGCCGACGGAAACGCGCGTCGAAGCCTCCACCGTGCGTCGCCACCTGGCCTCGCGCGATTACCTCGAAGCCGTCAACTACGCCTTCGTCGACGAAGCGCTGCTCACCAAGTGGCACGCGATGGAGCTCGCCGTCCGCCTTGCCAACCCGCTCAGCGCCGAACTCGGCGTGATGCGCACGGCGTTGCTGCCCGGCCTGGTGTCCGCCCTCGGGCGCAACCTCGCGCGCCAGCAGAAGCGCGTGCGCCTGTTCGAGCTCGGCAAGATCTTCATGCAGCCGTTCAAGGCCGGGGACGCGCCGATCGAAGCGACGTTCGTCGCCGGCGTGGCGTGCGGCCCCGTGGCGGACGAGCACTGGGGCGGCAAGGCGCGCGACGTCGACTTCCACGACCTGAAGGGCGACATCGAAAGCCTGGCCGCGCTGTCGGGCGCGAAGCTCGAGTTCCGTCGCCCCGCCGAGCACACGCCTTCGCTGCACCCGGGCCGCTCGGCGGATGTGTATCGCCGCAACGACGATGGCACCGAGGTCCGGATCGGCGAGATCGGGCAACTCCATCCGGCCCTGCAGCGCGCCCTGGACCTGGAACATCCGGTGGTGGTCTTCGAGCTGCTGCTGGGGCCCTTGCTGTCGCGGCCGATCGCGCGCGCCAGGCCGCTGTCGAAGTACCCGTCCGTCCGCCGCGACCTCGCGTTCGTCGTCCCCGAAACCGTCTCCTGGGCCGACCTGCGCGCCACCGTGGAAGCGGCCGCGGGCGCGTCGTTGCGCGATCTGGTGCTGTTCGATCGGTACGCCGGCGCGGGGGTCGAATCGGGATTCAAGAGTCTCGCTATGGGCTTGATTCTCCAAGATGAATCACGCACCCTGACCGACCGCGACGTGGATGCCGTGGTGACCGACGTGGTGTCGGCGCTGCAGCACTCCCACCACGCCGCGTTGCGGGTCTGATCGTCTAGGGGGACGAGATGGCACTGACCAAAGCAGAGATGGCCGAGCGGTTGTTCGACGAGGTCGGCCTCAACAAGCGCGAGGCGAAGGAATTCGTCGACGCGTTCTTCGATGCCCTGCGCGAGGCCCTCGAGGCCGGCCGCCAGGTGAAGCTGTCCGGCTTCGGCAACTTCGACCTGCGTCGCAAGAACCAGCGCCCGGGCCGCAACCCCAAGACCGGCGAAGAGATCCCGATCTCCGCGCGCACCGTGGTCACGTTCCGGCCGGGCCAGAAGCTCAAGGAACGCGTCGAGGCTTACACGGGAGCGGGGAATGCTTGACCCCGGCAGCAACAAGGAATTGCCGGCCATCCCGGCCAAGCGCTACTTCACCATCGGTGAGGTGAGCGAGCTGTGCGACGTGAAGCCGCACGTGCTGCGTTACTGGGAGACCGAATTCCCGAGCCTGAAGCCCGTCAAGCGCCGCGGCAACCGCCGCTACTACCAGCGCCACGACGTCCTGATGGTCCGCCAGATCCGCGGCCTGCTGTACGAGCAGGGCTACACGATCGGCGGCGCCAGGCTGCGGCTGGAAGGCGAGGGGGCCAAGCAGGAGAGTGCGCTGAGCACGCAGATCATCAAGCAGGTGCGGATGGAGCTCGAGGAAATCCTCGTGCTGCTGCGCCGATGAGTTCGAAGCCGCTATAATCCGCGGCCTACCCGGGGTATAGCGCAGCCTGGTAGCGCACCAGTCTGGGGGACTGGTGGTCGTCGGTTCGAATCCGGCTACCCCGACCAAATCTGTAATCGAAAAGCCTCGCCTTGCGGCGGGGCTTTTTTATTGTGTTCGTGGGCGTGATCGGCGTTACGAACGGATCAACGGCGGACACCCGTCGCCGCTGCGGATTGCTAATAGGGACATTTCCCAATTGTTCGCACGTCGTTTCGGCAGAAAACTCCGACACGAAGTTTCCCGTGTTGGAGTACGCAAATGCAGCAGCAGACCCTCGCTTCGATGACCGTCACCCAGGACCAGGAAGATGCCGTCCTCGCGGCCGTCCGGCAGATCGAGGCGCAGCTGCGCGGGTTGGTGTCGTTGGAGGCGGGCGACCGCAAAACACTCCCGGTGATGGGCCCGGAGTGCGAGCGGTTCGCCCGCTGTGTCATCCGCCAGTTGCAGCACAACGCGCACCTCGTGCCGCCCGGCCTCGACCTCGCCGGCGCACTCGCCGACCTGGCGGCGCTGGACCGCATGCGCCGGATCGACATCGTGCTGCAGCAACTCGCCTTGCGCGTGGCGGACACGATGGCCGCGCTGTGCAGCGATGTCATGGATGTCGCGCACGCAGGCCATGGGCTGCTGAAGCTCTTCGGCGACCAGGACGGGCTGCAGGGGATCCGCAAGGAATGCGGTTATCGCCATCTGCGTGCGCCGAGGACGCCGCAGGCGTTGTGGGGCAATCGCGACATGCGTGCGCGCGGGAGTGCGCATTGATTGCCGGAATGCAGCAGGTTCTCCCGATTGGGTGAAGCGATGTAGCGATGTGTCGTTCCGTTGCTGCGTTGTTGTCTGATTGGGGTGGAGTGGGGCGCAAGACATGATTTGCGCACGGAGTTTGAAAGCTCCGCTCAACCATGTGTCGCGACACGGAAGCGCATCGCTCCGCGTCGGGAGGGGACTAATACAAGACCTCGCAAGAGGGAATAAGCCCAGCCGTAGTTGAGCGGTCTTTCAACCTCCCGACACCTTGCGTCGCACCCGCGACGCAAGGTTTTCCTTCCCGGAAACACGGAGGTCCCCATGCACGACATGCCCCGCGCGCACGAAACGCCCACCGTCTTCGTCATCCCCGACCACGCGCACCTGGAACTGGTCCAGATCCGCGATCACTTGCGCCTGCTGACGCGCCTCACCGAACCCGGCACCGCCGCCAGCGACCACGACATGGCCCTGCGCCCCCACGCGATGTCGTGGTGGTTCTCGCGTCTCTCGCGCGACATCGACCACATCCTTGAAGAGACGTATTGGTCCGCGGCTGCGGCGAGCGGCACTGCAGAACACTGACTGCGACGTTTCGCAATGTGTGTACGACGAAGGAAGCGCGCCTAGATTTGCCGAGGCGCGCTCAAGTTCGAAACGTGCCCGCACGGATAGGCTTGGCTCGGCGAAGACAAGGACGTTTGCGTGGATGCAATAGCCCCGCTTGCCGCGATTCCCAAGCCACTCCGGCACGAGCTGGATCGCTGTCCGTGGCGCAACCCTTCGCTGTGGGCGACGTGGCGCGACCGTGTCATCGACGATGTGCCGACTTCCTTCGCGCACCTGTGGCCCTTCGACATGCAATTGACCAGGCCGGCACGCACCGGCCTGCCCGAAATGTGCGTCGACATTCGCGTGGTCTTCGACTGCCATGTGGTGACCGAGCGATACGACCCGGCGAAGCACGGCTTCCCCAAGGGCGGTCTTCTCGACGCATCGGCGCACCTCTGGTTCGACGCCGGTGGCGCCATGCGCCTCTTTCATGCCGACCGTTACGCGCTGTCGAAGGCATTGCCCGCGTTGATCCTTGGACTAGTGACGGGGGCGACCCGTTGCTTCGCTGCACGCAGGCACAACTACATGGTCTGGCGCCCGCACGGCACCGGGCCTGGCGGGCCGCACTACCAGGTCTTCTTCGATCTCTACCGCACCAACGAACCGAAACCGCGCCTCGTGCTGTACGTGCAAAGTGCGTACCTCAAGGATCGCCCGCTCGGTGTGCAGCGCGAAAAGGTGTTGGTCTTCGCCACTGTCTGCGCAGCTACCATGGGGCTCATCGGCCCGAAGACCCGCAAACGAGCGCACAAGCGTTGAAAAGCAAAAGCCCCGCAATGCGGGGCTTTTGTTGTCGCGGACCGGATCCTCTTATCAGCGCTTGCTGGACCATCCTTCGATGGCGGGCGGTTCCTTGCACCGGCTAGGGAACGTGCGGGAGAGGCTAGCGGCCGACTGGTCTTCAGTCAACGCCTCCCACCCGATTGCGGACGCTTCCATCAATCTTCGCGAACACATCCGATGGACCCGGTGTTACGCCGCCACACCCCCGAACTTTGCCTCCGCCAACGCCACCGCATCCGGCCCCGCCGCAAACCGCAGCCGGCGCGTCGTGTCATGCGCCGCGCGCCAAACGCCTTCCGCCACATCCAGCTCGTTCGTCGTGACCGTCGTCTTCCCGAACCCTTGGAAGATCGGCTCCGCAAACGCCGCGTACTCCTGCGGAATCAACCCTTCCAACCGCTGCCCGGTGTTGCTGATGAACTTCGTCGTCGGCCCATACCCGGGTTCCACCAACTTCGCCCGCACCCCAAACGCCCCCAGCTCCAGCGCCAGCGATTCGGTAAACCCTTCGATCGCATGCTTGCTGGCCGCATACACCGCCACCAGCGGCATCGGCGCCAGGGTCACGCTCGACGTCACGTTGACCACCACGCCGGCGCCGCGCGCGCGGAACTGCGGCACCACGGCCTGCGTCATCGCCATCGTGCCGAAGGTGTTGGTTTCGAAGATTTCGCGCGCGGTCGCCATCGGCGTGGCTTCGAACGCGCCCATCACGCCGATGCCGGCGTTGTTGACCAGCACGTCGATCGGGCCGGCCGCTGCGATCGCGGCCTGGATGCTCTCGGGCCGCGTCACGTCCAGCGCCAGCACGCGCATGCGTTCGGACTTGGGCAGCACGTCTTCGCGCGGGGTGCGCATCGTGGCGATGACGTTCCAGCCGGCCCAGTGGAAATGGCGGGCGGTTTCCAGGCCGTAGCCCGAGGAACAGCCGGTGATCAGGACGGTTTTCATGGTGTGGACCTCGGGGTCGTGGGGGAGGGGCCACGATGACGCCCGGGCGCCGGACGATCTACGATGCGGCGTCCACCTTTCATTGGCGAGCGTCCAGCCATGGGTGATCCGCTGTCCGAGGCCATCGCGCTGCTCCAGCCGCGCACCGTGTTCGCCAAGCGCATCAGCGGCGCCGGGCGCTGGGGCGTGCGCTATGCGCCGTTCGGCCAGCCGAGTTTCTGCGCGGTGCTCGAAGGCGCGTGCCGCCTGGCCGTCGACGGGCACGCACCGCTGCGGCTTGCAGCCGGCGACTTCGTGCTGCTGCCCGCCACGCCGGGCTTCACGCTCGTGGGCTTCGACGACGTCGCGCCGCAGCACCTCGATCCGTTCGTCGCGGCCGCCTCGCAATCAGGCGAAGTGCGCCACGGCACGCGCGGCGGCAAGCCGGACGTGCGCCTGCTCGGGGGCTACTTCGATTTCGAATCGCCGGACGCGGGATTGCTGGTGTCGCTGCTGCCCGCCGTGATCCACGTGCGCGGCGTGGCGCGTTTGTCGGAACTCGTGCGCATGGTCGGCGCCGAGTCGATGTCGCAACGCCCCGGCCGCGAGCTCGTGCTCACGCGCCTCGTCGAAGTGCTGCTGATCGAAGCGTTGCGCGCCACGACCGGGGACGATGCACCGCCCGGTTTGCTGCGTGGCCTGGCCGACGCGCGTCTTGCGCCCGCGATCCGCCAGATGCACGAACACGTCGCGCGCCCGTGGACGATGGCGCAACTCGCCGCGAAGGCCGCGCTCTCTCGCTCTGCGTTCTTCGAACGCTTCACGCGCACCGTGGGCCTGCCGCCGATGGAATACCTGCTCGCCTGGCGCATGGCGGTCGCAAAGGATCTGTTGCGCCGGCAAGGCGTCGCGCTGGCGGAAGTCGCCGAACGCGTGGGCTATGGATCGGCGAGTACGTTCAGCGCGGCCTTCAGCCGGCACGTAGGGCAACCGCCGGGACGCTTTGCACGGACACCGGCGAAGGCGCAGGCCTGACGGGCCTGCGCCTGCGATGTCTTACCGCTCCACCGCCCCGATATCCGTCCCGACGCCCTTCGTCCGCGGGAATCCCGCCCCGCGTTGATCCGTCGCGAAGTTCTGCACATTGTTCCCCGCATCAATCGCCTGGCTATCCGCCAGCGGCAACTGCGTCAACGTCAACCCGCCGTTATCAGCCAGCGCACCCAACCGCGGATTGTTGGTCGTGATCGTATTCGTCGCGGACACCGGCACGGTCGACACGCCGATGATGTTGTCCTGGCCATTGATCCCGTCGCCGCCGACTTCCGAATCCTCCAGCCCGATGTCGTTCGCCAGCCCCGCGCAGGTGTTGCCGGAGACGATCGCGCTGTTGAGCAGCACCGTGCTCCCGGTACCGAACCCGCCCCCGCGGCAACCCCGCGTCCCCGCGGCCAGCGCGCGGTTCTGCGTGATCGTGCTGTTGAGGATTTCGCGGATCGCGTTCTCGTGCGGCATCGACACGCCGCCCACGCTCTCGTCGGCGACGTTGCCGGACACCGTGCTCTGGATGATGCGCGTCGAGCCACCCGGCAGCAGTTGCCCGCCGGCGGAATCGTGCGCGTGGTTGTTCGCGATCGTCGAGCGGATGATCGAAATCAACCCGCCGCCCATCGCGAATCCGCCCGCGAAACCCCCGGCCGTGTTCCCGTTGACGTTGCTCATCTCGATGCGCCCGCCGGAGACGGACACCACGCCGCCGCCATCACCGGACGCGAAGTTGTTGAGGACGTTGCTGGTCTGCAACGTGAGCCCGCTGCCCGACCAGAGGCCACCACCGTCGCCGCCTTCGGCGCGGCTGGTGTGGATGCGCGAATAGAACACGCTGGCGCCCATCAACGCGAACACCGCGCCGCCGTAACCGCCATCGCCGCCGCTGCGCGTTTCGCGCGCAACGCAGTGGTGGATCTGCATGTTCTGCAGTTGCACGCGGCCACCGCCATGGATGCAGCCGCCGAACGCATCGGCATCCAGCGCGCGGCCCCACGACACCGTGAAGCCTTGCAGGACCAGCACCGGCAACGCTTCGAACGGAATCGGCGCCGGCGGCGTGTGCACGAACACCGGGCCGCGGCTGTCGCCGTTCACGGTCAGGTGCGTCCAGCCCGGGCCGAGGAACGCGATGGTGTATTGCGACAGGCGGATCGGCCCGGTCTTCAGCACGATCTGGTTGCACGGCAGGCCGCGCAGGTCCACCTGGGTGTTGTTTGGCGCGGACTGCGCAACCGCGCGCAGGCTCCCGGGCCCGGCATCGTTGCAGTTGGTGACGCGCGCTTGCGCGTGGACGGTGCCCGCTGACAACCACAGCGCGGCGGCGATGACGAAGAGCGACAGCGGTCCACGCATGGCAGGTTCCTCACGCACGGGTGGGCGAGCGTCTCCCGGCGCGTGTCAACGTGATGTGTGAGTGAAGCTCTGCCGTGCATCGTTTCGCGTTGCCTGAACGCTTCATCTGCCGTCTCACGGACTGAGACCCGCCACGCGCACGCTCTGCAGGTGGACACGCTCACCAAACTCGCCATCCTCGCCGACGCCGCCAAGTACGACGCCTCCTGCGCATCGTCCGGCGCCGGCAAGCGCGACTCATCGAAGACCGGTGGCATCGGCAGCACCGAAGGCATGGGCATCTGCCATTCGTACACGCCCGACGGGCGCTGCGTGTCCTTGCTGAAGATCCTGCTCACCAACTTCTGCATCTTCGATTGCGCCTACTGCGTCAATCGCGTCTCCAGCAACGTGCGGCGTGCGCGGTTCACCCCCGACGAAGTGGTGCGCCTCACGCTCGACTTCTACCGGCGCAACTACATCGAAGGCCTGTTCCTCTCCAGCGGCATCATCCGCGACAGCGACTACACGATGGAGCGCCTGGTCGAGGTCGCGCGCTGCCTGCGCGAGGACCATCTGTTCGCCGGTTACATCCATCTCAAGACCATCCCGGATGCATCGCCCGAGTTGCTCGCCGCCGCGGGCCGCTACGCCGATCGCCTCAGCATCAATGTAGAGCTACCCACAGAGACGGGCCTGTCCACGCTCGCACCGGAGAAGAGCCTGCCGCGCATCCGCACCGCGATGGGCGACCTGCGCTGGCGCATCGAGGAAGGCAAGGAAGCGCGCAGGGCGACGAAGGTGCGCAAGCCGCCGAAGTTCGCGCCGGCGGGGCAGAGCACGCAGATGATCGTGGGCGCCGACGGCGCGGACGATCGCGCGATCCTGCTCGCCAGCGACAACCTCTACGGCAATTACAAACTGCGCCGCGTGTACTACTCGGGCTTCAGCCCAATCCCCGACGCGTCGTCGAAGCTGCCGCTGCAACCGCCGCCGCTGCAGCGCGAGCATCGCCTCTACCAGGCCGATTGGCTGCTGCGCTTCTACGGGTTCGGCGTCGAGGAAATCGTGCCGCCCAACGCCGACTCGAGCGGCACGATGCTGGACCTCGACATCGATCCGAAACTCGCGTGGGCGCTGCGCCACCCCGATCGCTTCCCGGTGGACCTCAACACCGCGCCGAAGGAACTCCTGCTGCGCGTGCCGGGCCTGGGCACGCGCAACGTCGCGCGCATCGTGCAGTCGCGGCGCCACGGACGCCTGCGCGTCGCCGATCTCTCGCGCCTGCGCGCGCCGCTCGCGAAGGTGCTGCCGTTCGTGGCGTTGCTCGACCACCATCCGCATCGCAGGCTCGACGATCCCGCTGCGTTGCGCGCGCAACTCGCGCCGAAGCCGCGGCAGGCGGACCTGTTCGCCGCATGAGCGAACGCTGGTCCGCGACGGTCGATCCTCCGTGGGACTTCGATGCGTGGCGCGCGCAAGCGAGGGCGGCATTGCGTGCGGACATTGCGCAGGAGGCGCTGGACTGGCGCGGCGACGCCCAGGGCGCGCTGCTCGTAGGCAATGCCATCACCACCGCACCGCCCGTGCGCGACGTCCCCACCATGCCGCGCGACTTCTTCGACCTCGCCGCGCGCGTCGCCTGCCATCGCGACCCCGACGCGCACGCGCTGCTCTACCGCATGGCCTGGCGCATCGCGCACGGCGAACGCCACCTGTGCACGCTCGCCACCGACATCGACACGCACCGCGCGCAGAAACTCGACCAGGCCGTCCGCCGCGACCTGCACAAGATGAAAGCCTTCGTGCGTTTCCGCGCCGTGCCCGGGGTCGACGACGCCTTCATCGCCTGGTTCGAACCCGACCACCACATCGTCGATCGCGTCTCGCCGTTCTTCGCGCGCCGGTTCGCGGGCATGCGCTGGTCCATCCTCACGCCCGACCGCAGCGCGCACTGGAATGGCGAAGCGCTCGTGTTCGCACCCGGTGCGTTGCGCAGCGATACACCGGCGGACGATGCGCAGGAATCGATGTGGCGCACGTACTACGCGCACATCTTCAATCCCGCGCGCCTCAACCCGCGGATGATGCGCCAGGAGATGCCGCAGAAATACTGGAAGCATTTGCCGGAAACGCACACGTTGCCCACGCTGCTGCGCGACGCCGGCGCGCGCGTGGAAGCGATGGCCGATCGCGCACCGCAGGCCCCGCGTCGCCGCATCCCGGCGCCCGCGCCGGTCATCGACAGCCCCGCAAGCGATCTCGACACGCTGCGCACGCGCGCCCGAGATTGCCGCGCCTGCCCGCTGTGGGAACCCGCCACGCAGACCGTCTTCGGCGAAGGCCCGCGCAATGCCCGCATCGCGCTCGTCGGCGAACAACCCGGCGACGAAGAAGACCTGAGCGGCCATCCCTTCGTCGGTCCCGCCGGCCGCCTGCTGCAACGCGCGCTCGACGAGCTCGGCATCGCGCGCGACACGCTCTACCTCACCAACGCGGTGAAGCACTTCCGCTTCGAACAACGCGGCAAGCATCGCCTGCACAAGACCCCGGATCCGGCGCACGTGCGCGCGTGCCGCCAATGGCTGGTGCGGGAACTGGGACTGCTGAAGCCCGAAGTCATCGTCTGCCTCGGCGCCACCGCCGCCGGCAGCGTGCTCGGGAAAGACTTCCGCTTGATGGAGATGCGCGGCCAGTGGGAGCGCCTGGCCAACGGCACGCGCGCCTTCGCCACCGTGCATCCGGCGTGGGTGCTGCGCCAACCGCCGGCCGATCGCGACAACGCCTACCGCGGCTTCGTGGACGACCTGCGCCTGCTGCTCGACGGTCACTGAATCGCCCTAACCGGGCGAGGAATCCCGCAACTGCGGGGCGCTTCGCACTTCCTGCCCGCCATCCGTGCCATTGATACGGGCATGTCCGTGCTGCCCGCCATCGCCTGCTTCCTCGTCCTCGCGGTGTGCATCCTCGTCATCGCGCGCACCGCGCGACGCGCCGACGCCCCGCCATGAACGCCCGCGCCGTCGTCACCTTCGTCGGCGGTCCGCTGCACGGGACGGTGCGCGCCTGCGATGCGGTGGAAGGCCCCGTGTGGCACACGCTGCCGGATGGCCAGGTGGCGGTATACGGGCCGCGCTGCAGCGGCAGTGAACCCGCACTGGCGCGGCGCATCCTGTATGCGCCGATCGGGATGTCCGATTCGGTGTACGTGCGGATGGCGGCGTTGCTATTCCCGCGCGCGGGCAGGCACTAGGCCACTTCGTCCGGAAACAGGCGGGACTCGGATTCGATCCGTGTGCGCGGCAATTCATGGCGCGGCAGGTCGATGGTGAACACGCAGCCCACGCCGGGCACATCGCGCACGCCGAGCGTCCCGCCGTTGGCTTCCACGCCGCGCCGCGAGATCGACAACCCCAAGCCCAGTCCACGATTGTCGTCGCTGCTTTGCACGAAAGGCTGGAACAGCGTGTCCGCGCTGCCGGCGGGGAGCCCGCCGCAATTGTCTTCGACGTCGATCAGGATGCGATCGGCGACGGCGTACACGTTCAAGGTGACTTCGGTACCCGGGTGCGTGAACTTGAACGCGTTCTGCAGCAGGTTGCCCACCGCGGAAAACAGCAGGTCGCGATCGGCGTCGACGGCCAGGCGCACATCGACTTTCGAGACGAACAGCACGCAGCCGCGCACGCGCGCTTCCAGGTCGCCCGCCAGCTTCACTTCGGCGACGAAATCGGACAGCGAGAACAACGCGTGCTGCACGGACATGCCCGCCGTCATCCGCACTTCGGCGAGCGAACGGTCGATGAGCGTGCGCAGGTTGACCAGGCTGCGGTCGAGGATGCCGCCGGTCGCGCCCGTCAGGCCCACCGAGCCGTCCTTGATGACGGCCAGTGCGAGCGTGGCGGTGCTGAGGTGGTTGCGCAGTTCGTGCGCGAAATACCCGAGCCGCTCGTTCATGGCGTCGGCCTGCTGGCCCGCCACCTGCGAATCGCGCAGGTAGCCGAACTCGGTGACGGCCGTGGCGATCGCGTTGTCGAGGCACCGGTTGAGCGTGCGGAACTCGTCGACCGTGATCGGGGTTTGCGTTTCCACCGCGAGGTCGGTGATCGCCTGGCACAGGTCGCCGTAGTCGTGGACCAGTTCTTCGGCGGTGTAGCCGTGTTTCAGCAACTCGCTGCCGTGCGCAGCGGCCGACGCGCTCATTTCCGACAACGACTGTTGTCCGCCGCCGGCGGGGCCCGACACCTTGCGGCTGCGCATCGGCGTGGCCGTCTGCTCGATCTGCAGCGTGCGGATCAGCTGGTCGAGGAACACCGTGATGCCGAATTCCAGCTCACGCTCCCGCATGCCCGGCATGGCGCGCAGGGCGACCTTCGTGCGGCAGCGGGAGATGAGTTCCGCCCGGTGCGCGATGAGGAACGCGTACATCATCTCCCCACCATACGCGCAAGCCTCCCCGCGTGCGGTCTGGCCCGTTGGGGGCGTACAGGAAAGTCGCAAGTGGCTGAGAACGCTCGCGATTCCTTCGCATCGCTGGCGCTAGCGTAGGCCCTCCCGCCCGGAGAAGCCTCGATGCGCAAGCTCGTCGTCGCCGCGTTCGTCAGTCTCGATGGTGTGATGCAGGCCCCCGGTGGCCCGGACGAAGACACCAGCGGCGGGTTTCGCTACGGCGGCTGGACCGTGCCGCTGTCCGACGATGCCACCAACCAGGCGATCGCGGACATGTTCGCCACGCCCTTCGAATTGCTGCTGGGGCGCAGGACGTACGACATCTTCGCCTCGTACTGGCCGAAGGTGAAAGACAACTACATCGCGGACCTGTTCAACAAGGTGCCGAAGCACGTGGCGACGCACCGTCCCGATTCGCTGAAATGGAAAGGCAGCGTGGCGTTGTCGGGCGACGTGGTCGCCGCGGTGCGCACGCTGAAGCAGCAGGACGGCGACGCGCTGTTGACGCAAGGCAGCGCGCACCTGGTGCGGCAGTTGCTGGCTGCCGGATTGGTCGACGAATTGCGGCTGCAGACTTTCCCGGTGCTGCTTGGGCCCGGGAAGCGGTTGTTCGACGACAAGGCAAGCGCGTCGTCCTTCAAGGTGACGAGTTCGGTGACTTCGCCCGGCGGCGTGCTGCTGGCGCACTACGTGCGCAGTGGGGAAGTGCAGACGGGTGCGTTCGATTAGCCAGGATCGCGATCGGCGTTCGACTTGACGCTACCCCGGGACACCCCGAACATCCGGCGGACTTCCAGGGGAAACCACATGGCCCGGCAATCCCTGCTCGTGCTCGTCGCGGCGATCGTCCAGGTCCTGTTCTCATGGGGCCTGTCGGCGGTAGACACCCGGCTGGATCCGGGCTTCGGCGACGCACCCACGTGGTACGTGCTGCTGCAGGGGCCGCTCAACGGCATCGTCTGCGTGCTGCCCGCGCTTGTCCTCGGTTTCCTGGCCAGGCGCGACGGATTGCTGCTGGGCGCGCTGAGCGGCCTGCTCGCAGGGCCCGTGCAGGTGGCGCTCGTGCTTTCCGAATTCGACACCTTGTCGGCCTCCACGGCCACCGTCGCGTTGCTGGGGTCGGCGGCGTTCGGAACCGCCCTCATCGCAGGGGTCGCGGGGGGCTCGGGTGAGTTGCTTGCGCGCAGGCACACGGTCGGCGTTGTTGCGCGCCATGGATGATGACTTGCAGCCTCGACGTCCCGTGAGCCGCAGGCGCGCGCTGCAACTCGCCATCGCAGCCGTGTGCGGCATCCTCGTGTTGCATCTCATCTACAGTTTTTGCGCCGGTGGCGAGCAGTGGCTCCGCGCATTGCTCATAGGGTTCGGCATTTTCGTGCTGCCGCCCCTGGTCCCGGCGATCGTATCGATGGCGACTGCCAATCCACTGCGGGCCGTAGGCGCCGTGCTGTTCCTTGCGCCATGGATGCTGCTGGCCATCTACGTCGATTGCATCGCGCCCTACACGGGTGGTGGCGCGTCGATGATCTACGTGGTCGTCCAGTTCTGGGGCACGCCAAGCGCGATCCTGGGGGCGCTCATCACCGGGCCGATCCTGCGATGGTGTGGCGTCACGATTGTTGCGCGTGAACCGGCGCGTTGCCGGATCAGCGAAGCGCGCCCGACAACCAGTGGAAGACGTTGAGCGCGAACTGACGGTTGTCGTTCCCGTCGGTATTCA
This sequence comes from Noviluteimonas caseinilytica, assembly GCF_018406605.1. Classification (GTDB taxonomy): domain Bacteria; phylum Pseudomonadota; class Gammaproteobacteria; order Xanthomonadales; family Xanthomonadaceae; genus Noviluteimonas; species Noviluteimonas caseinilytica. The sequence continues at coordinate 2,124,161 of NZ_AP024545.1, forward strand.
TGCCCATCTTGAAACCGAGTGGATCCACCTGCGCCGACAACATGCCGGCCTCGCCGAGCACGACCACGCGGCCAGCGCCCACCTGCATCGCGATGCCTTGCGCATGCCCCTTCGCCGGCGTGCGGACGCTGCGCGATTCCCAGTCGTAGGCGACATCGCTCATGCGCAACAGCACGGTCGCACCCGCAGGCACCGACAGCGATTGCCCGGTGAACGTCACGACGCTGGACACCTGCTCGTCCTTCGTTCGCCCGCGCGTGATCGCGGAATCCGGCAGCAACCCGTTCGCACGACTGAACAACAAGCGCTCGTTGTCCCAGCCGGAATGATGATCGTCGTCGCGCGCGTAGGTGAGGTACATCGTGACGCCGAAGTGTTTCGCCAATGGCGCGGCGGCCGCGCCGAACGGCGAGTGGTCGGCGATCAGCAGCAGCGCGCCACCGTCGTGCACCCACTGCTGCAACGCGATCCCTTCCGCATCGGTGAAAGCAGGCTGCGTCTCGTGCCCGTCCGGCCCCATCGCGTTCGCGATCACCAGGATATCGACATCGCGCAATGCTTCCGCGCTCAGCGGCGTGGCGAGCGCGTCGACCCGGTAACCATCCTTGCGCAGCAAGTCGGCGAGGGGACGGTAACGCTCCGTCGGCGTGTGCCAGTTGCGATGCGCGACGTCGAACGCCACCCGCGGCGCCGTCGTCCCCGCATACGCCGGGTGCGCGACCGCGACGACGAAGCCGGGATCCGCCTTCTGCCCCACGCTGTCGTACCAGTACGCGAACACTAGGAACGCGACCACCAGCCCCACCAGCACCCCAAGCACCTTCAACGTGCGTCGCATGCGCTCCCCCGGTGGTTCGCGGCCCGTCCGTGATGCTAGCGTGGATCGGGCATCCCCTAGAATCCTGCCCTCGTCCCCAGGCAGGCCCGCCCCGTGGCGCATCGCATCATCGTCGGCCCCGAGTTCGTCGAGGTCTTGCATACCGGACCGGTCCGCTACGAGGATCGGCTCATCGCGCTGGAAGGGCTGCAGGCGACCAGGGGCGTCAACGCACACCTGCCGGTCCTGATCGATTTCTCGAATGCGTCGCTCGTGCTGCACAACGACGACCTGCACGCGTCGGAAGAGGAACGCGTCAACTACATGGCCCGGACCATCAATAGCCAGTTCTTCGTCGGCCGGCGCGTCGCCATGGTGGGCATCTCCAACGACGACGCGAAGCCGGCCCGGGTCACTTCGATCGTGCAGCAGATTCCCTTCCAGGTCTTCGACGACCGCGACCGCGCGATCGCGTGGCTCGCATCGAGCCACGCCGTCCGGTAGCCTGCCCCCCAGCATTTCCAGGGGAAGTACCAGTGTCGGTTTTCGTTCGTCGTTCCGCGATGCTCGCCATCGCCGCGTGCATCACTTTGTCCACCGTGGGCTGCACCGTCGCCCAGCCCGAACCCGGCGACGTCGCCGTCTACCAGGACCGCCCATATTTCGTCGGCCACGAAGGCATCCGCCCCGAGGTGTTGAAGGAGGGGCGCGACGTGACCTGGCCGTCCACCACGATCATCTACGTCACCACCGCGCCGCAGACGCTGCACGTGCCGTTCCAGGACCTGTCGTCGATGGACAACATCCTGCTGGACTTCGACACCAGCGTGCAGTTGCGCGTGGTGGATGCGGCCGACACGCTGAAGCGCTTCGGCCCGAACTGGTGGGACAACAACGTCGTCTCGCCCTACAACTCCATCGTCCGCAAGGCGGTGAAGTCCGAGAAGATGGCGCAGATGATGTCCGACCCTGTCGCCGCCGAAAAAGTGGACCAGGAAGTCACCGAACAACTGCGCGCGCTGATCAAGGCCTCCGGCATCCGCGTGGAAGTGATGGCGGTGAACCTCGGCAAGGCCAAGCCGAACGAAAACGTCCTGACGCAGATGAACAACACCGCCGCCGAGCAGCAGCGCAACCTCACGCTGGTCGCCGCGACGATCGCCGAGCAGCAGCGCAAGTTGGAACAGGAAGCCAAGGCCGACGCCGACAACGCCTATCGCAACAAGATGGGCCTGTCGCCCGAGCAGTACCTGGCGCGCCAGCTCGCCGAGATCCAGGCCGACGCATGCAAGAAGGCGACCGCGTGTTACATGGTGCCGCAGGGGACGAATGTCGTCTCGAGGTAAGGAGCGGATGGCATGAAGGCGATCGGCGCCATGGCGGTGTTGGTGGTGTTCGCGTTCGCCAGTCCGTTGGCCGCGAAGGACCGCGGCATGACCGCGGTGCCGGAGGGGACCGGCTATTGCGCTGGCAAGGACGGCATCTGCCACGAGTGGATGTTGCGTTCGGACCCGAGCCTGCGCTTCATCGCCATCGGGCATGAGGCCGGCATCGAATACGCCTTCCATCGCAAGCAGGCGAACGGGGGCTATCGGTATCTCGTGCGCGTCCATCCCGTGCTGCGGGACGCCTCGAAACACCAGACCGACTTCTGGGGCTATCCCTGGGACATCCACGACATCGCCGTCGGCGCGGATGGCGCGGTGCTCGCCACGTTCAGCCACGCGCTGGTCGACGACGGCGAGGTCTACTCGGAGGCTTGGCAGAAGCGCATCCCGGCCGTGCTGTTCACGGGCCACACGACGCAACCGCACATGACGGTGCCGAAGCTGCGCTACCAGGCGCTGTCCATTCCTGCGTTGCAGAAGCAGGCAGCGTCGCCCTGAAACGCGCTGCCGGCACGAAAACTTCATCGAAACCACACCCCGCAACGCGCCTACTGGATCGCTTGTTCCGGAGGCGCGGCACGTGACACATCACATCGTGGTTGGACCGGGGTTCGTGGAAGTGGTCCACACGGGCGAGGTGCGTTATGCCGACCGCCTGGCCGCGCTGCAATCGGTGCAGGCCACCGACGGCCTGCAGGCGCGGTTGCCGGTCCTGATCAACTTCCTCGACGCGTCGGTGCTGACGGGCACCCCCGGCGTCGATGCCGACGAGGAAGCGCGCGTGGACTACATGGCCCGCGCCATCACCGACGGGTTTTTCACCAACCGGCGCATCGCGATGGTCGGCATCTCGGCGCGCGACGCCAGGCCCGCCTTGATCGCAGCGACCGTCCGGCAGATCGCCTTCGAAGTGTTCGAGGCGCGCGAGCCGGCCATCGCGTGGCTGGTGGCGAAAACGTAGCCACTGGCCGTCGAAGGGGGCGGCGTGCTATTTCGTGCCGCAGGGGACGACCGTCGTCGCGACGCAGACAGGAAGCCCACCCATCACCGGAAGGAGCCGTCGTGAGCAGAGAAGACTACGTCGCCATCGCTGCGCGCCTGTTCGCCGTGTACGTCGGCATCAAGACCGTGCTGCAGATCCCGACGGCGGCGCGGATCCTGTCGACGCAACCGGACACCATGGCCTACGTCGCGGTCTATGCGCTGATGCTGTTGCTGACCCTGGCGTTCTGCGCATTCCTCTGGTTCTTCCCGCTGACCATCGCGCGGAAGCTCATGCCCGTCATGAAGGAGCCGCGGTCCGAGCAGGCGATCGACGCGTCGGTCGGCCTCTCCCTCGGCCTCACGCTGATCGGCTTCTGGCTGTTCGCGCAGGGCGTCGTCGACGCGGTCTACTGGCTCGCGTTGATCCTGCGCACCAGGCAGGAAGCCCCGGTGGAATTCTCGTGGCGGCCCGAGCAGATCGCCTCGATGGTCATGGCCGCGTTCCAGCTCGGCTTCGGGGCCTTCCTGGTGCTGGGCAGTGCGGGCATCAAGCGCTTCATCGACAGGGCGCGCTACGCCGGAAGCTGAGCGCGGAAAGCGCCCCGCGTCGTACTGGCCGACACCGCATGCGCGCCGCGTTCCTGCGTAAGCCAGCACTCCGCGAAGCCACCATGCGCGTCACGCACCTCACCCCGATCCTGAACGTCTCCGACATCCAGCAGTCCTTCCGGTGGTTCGAAACACTCGGCTGGAAGAAGGGATGGGATTGGGGCACGCCGCCCACGTTCGGCGGCGTGTGTTCCGGGCATTGCGAAATCTTCCTGTGCGAAGGCGGGCAGGGCGGCAAGGGCGCAAGCGGTTATCCGACCACCTTCGGACCGGACGCCAACCAGGCGGCGGAGAAAGGCGTGTGGATGTCGCTGTGGGTCGAGGACGTCGACGCGGTGCATCGACATTGCCTGGAGCACGGCATCGAAGTGACGTGGCCGCCGACGGACATGCCATGGAATGTCCGCGAGATGCACGTGCGCCATCCGGATGGGCATGTGTTCCGCGTGAGTCGCGGCATCGGCGCGCCCGACGAAGAGGACTGATCGCGCATCCGGTCTACCCCGGCGTGACCGTACCGATCCAGCTCCATGCGAGCGCAGCGATGCATCCGAGGATCAGCACGATGCTTGTCCAGCCAGCGATCACCGAGCCTCCGCCCGATCGCGCATCGCCCATGATCTGCGGATCGCGCGCCAGCAGCTGGAGTGCGATGACGTGCAGCGGCAGCATCACCGCGTTCACCACCTGGCTGCTGTAGATCAGCGGGACGAGGGGCAAGTCGGGCAGGGACACGATGCTGGCCGCGGCCGCCGTCAGCACCACGAACGCGACGTAGAAGATCCGGAAATGGCGTGCGTCCAGGTCCAGCGACGCCGGGGAGCCGACACCTTCGGCAATCGAGTACGCCGTCGCGAGCGGCACGATGGCCGCGGCCAGGAGCGCTGCGCCCAGCAATCCGACGCCGAACAACACCGTCGCGAACGAACCGGCGAGCGGGCGCAATGCGGCGGCGGCATCGCTCGCCTCGTTGATGTGCACGCCCGCACGATGCAACGTCGCGGCGCAGGCAACGGCGATGGCAATGCCGATCAGGCCGGTCAGCAGGGAACCGATGACGACGTCGACGCGTTCCCAGCGCAGGTTGGCGAGCGTGATCTTCTTGTCGACGGCGTAGGACTGGATGAAGGCCAGGCCCCAGGGCGCAAGCGTCGTGCCCAGGGTGGCGGCGACCGCGATCCATCCGATCGCATCGCGCGGAAGATGCGGCACGAGCGCGTGATGGAAGACCTGCGACCAGTCCGGCTTCGCGAGGATGCCATCGACCAGGTACAGGCCCAGCGTCGCCGAGATGACCAGCAGGACGCGTTCCACGCGATGGAACGAACCGAGGACGACGACCAGGCAGATCAGCACCGCGGCCAGCGGCGTACTGATCCATGGCGGGATCCCGACGAGCGAACACGCGGCGGAAATGCCCGCGTACTCCGCGCAGATGGTCCCGAAGTTCGCAAACACGAGACCGACCACCGCGGCATAGCCCCATCGGTGTCCCCAGCGATCGCGAATGACGCCGACGAATCCCTTGCCCGTCGCTGCACCGATCCGCATCGCCATCATGTGGAACTGCACGAGCAGCACCGTCGATGCGGGAATGATCCATAACAGCAGATAGCCGTGGTCGGTCCCCAGGACGGAATACGTGGTGATGCCGGCCGGGTCGTCGTCCGAAAGGCCTGCCAGCAAACCCGGTCCGAGCACGGCGAGGAAGGCAGCAAACGCACCCACCCCCTCGGCGCGAAGCCGGGCGAAGCGGCGCGCGACGCCACGTCGATGGTGCGCGACCACGTGCGGCGGTCGGTCCGTCACCGATCCTTCCAGTTCTGCGACATCTCGTAATAGGTGAACGTGGCCGACCAGGCAATCAGGAACAACCCGAGCACGGCCTCCGTCCCGGCGATGAAGCGGATGGCGCCGTGCGGGGCGACGTCCCCGAACCCGACGGTGGAGAACGTCATCGCCGACAGGTAGACGTTCTCGAGCAGCCCGCCGTCGGCGGCGCCCGTGACGCCGCCTGCGCCCGGCAGGGCGAGGCATGCCCAGTACGCGGCGCCGAACATCCAGATTTCGGTGATGTGCAGCAGCAGCGCACCGACCACGGCGTACAGCACGCGGCGACGTCGCGCATGGGGTTGCGTCGACAGGCGTCGCGCAAGCCAGTTGAGTCCCTCGTAGTGCAATCCCACGGCCATGCCGACCGTCAGCACCGTCACCAGCACCACGATCACATTGACATGGACATCAGGCGCCATTGGGGGCTTCCCGGCATTGATGCGCGAGCTTAGCGCGCCGCGGCGCATGCGGGCGTTCGCCGGAATTATTCTGATTGGGACGGGGTCGCGTCCCGGCTACTGTCAGGTGGCCGCCCCTCGACGCGCGTACATGACCCGACGACATCACCCAGGCTGGTGCGACGCACAGGACCGAGGCGCAACACGATGATGCGATTCGACGTTCGCGTGCCCGCCTGGCTGGCCGCAACGGCCTCGACCCTGTTGCTCGTCGCATGCACGGGCAACGATGCGGCGGTGAAGCGCATCGGACACCTCACGCAAGCCCAGCTCGCCCATGCGTTCTGCACGGTCGATGCGCTTCCCGACGACAGCAGGCTCCAGGATGCGCAGATGCCGGCCGAGTTTGGCGCGTTGGGCGCAACGCGCTTGCGGCGTCGCGGTCACGTGGCGTCGCTGCGCGTGTCCGGTGCGGTCGACGACCTCGTGTGGTTGGAATTCATCAACGTCGGCCGCGCCGATGCGAAAAAAACGATCCAGTTGATCCCGGGCGAGGGGAAGACCGCCCGGACGTTGTGGGAAGCGCCAGCGGATTTCACTTGCGCGTCGACCACCAATGCGTTCGCGGGCAAGCGCTGAGGCGGTCAGCGAAGTCGGGCGACGTCCATGACCAGGCGTGCGAATTCATCGTCCGAAGTGCCGACGGGCGCGTAGGTGGCGATGTTCATCCAGCGACCATCGCGCAGCGCGGCTTCGAGCATGTGCCGGCAGTAGGTGACGCGTTCGCCGGAAGGCTGCTCCAGCGCCATCTGGAACTCGGGGCGGCCCATCAGCACGCGTTGCGCATGGTGGGGCCCACCCACGAACAGCACCTCGACCAATCCGGAGAGGGACCCGCCATGTCGATCGTCTGCCATGGGGCGTTGTCGCACATGGTCAGACCGTCGCCGTGAATTCGTCCGGCGAAACATTCAGCATGCTGAGCGATGGCCGAAAAAAAGCCCGCAACCAGTGCGGGCTTTTTCCAATCGATTTGAACCGCTGGTGGCCGGGGAGGGAATCGAACCCCCGACACGGGGATTTTCAATCCCCTGCTCTACCAACTGAGCTACCCGGCCAGCGAGCCCGGCATGATACGGATGCGACCCGGCCCGGGCAAGCCGGATGTTGGCTGAATGCTCGTGCGGATCACCCCTTCCGCGATGCGATGGCAGGCGCATGATCCGGCCAGCGGCCTCGAGCGAGGCCGCCACCACAGGGAGGACGCCATGAAAGGGATCCATTGGACACTGGCCGCGGGCATCGCCGCGGCGGCGCTGCTCGCAGGCTGCGCTTCCAGCCAGACGAAGGCCGAGAAACTCGCGATGTACCAGGCGCATGCCAGCGCGCCCGTCAAGCAGGTGCCGTTCTTCAGCCCGCAGGGCTGGGAGGAAATCGACCGCGACCACGTCCTCGTGACGATGCGGCCGACCGAGGTGTACCTGATGCGCTTGAACGGCCCGTGCCTGGATTACGACAACGGTGCGGCCGCGATGCTGATCAGCAACACCGCCGGCGTCATCCAGCCGAAGTTCGACCGGGTGAGTTTCCCCAACTCGTCGATGAGCTGCCGCATCGAGGAAATCCGCCAGGTCGACATGACGGCGGTGCGCGACACCAAGGCCTGACGATCGGCCTCAGGCGTCCGGCGCGACGTAACCCTCGGGTTTCGTCGCGCCGCCGCCGAACAGGAATTTCTCCATCTCGGCCTCCAGCTGCGCGCGATGCTTCGGGTCCAGCGGCGACAGGCGGTTTTCGTTGATCACCATCGTCTGGTGCGCGAGCCACCGCTGCCAGGCCGGCTTGCCGACGTGTTCGAACACGCGCTTGCCCAACGCGCCGGGCCACGGCACGAAATCCAGGCCTTCGGTTTCCACCTGGTCGACGTCGCAGAACACGGTACGGGGCATGTCATGGCTCCAATAGTTTGCGGACCGGCGCGGGCAGGCCCAGCGCGGGCAGGGCGTCGCGCGCGATCCAGCGGAAGTGCTCGCCGGGATTATCGCGCGCCGTGGCGTTGCGCCAGCGCAACGGCTGGATCTGCAACCGGTAATGGGTGAAGCCGTGCGCGACGGGGGCCAGCGTTTCGGCCGCGTCGTAATCCGCATCCACGTGCGCGCCGAGCCATTCGCGCGCGGGCGCGTGGTCGGCGTGTTCGGGGAAGGACCACAGGGAGCCCCAGATACCGGCGGGCGGGCGGCGCTGCAGCAGCACGCGGCCTTCGGCATCCTCGATCCACAACATCAACGCGCGCCGCTCGGGCAGCGGCTTGCCGGGCTTGGGCGTCGGCAATTCGGCGACGCGGCCGGTGCGCAGCGCGACGCAATCGTGCTGCAGCGGACACAACACGCACGCCGGGTCCGCGCGCGTGCACAGCGTCGCACCGAAATCCATCTGCGCCTGCGTGTAGTCGGCCAGGCGCGCGTGCGGGAGCTGCGCGTCGGCAATCGCCCACATCGCCTTTTCGACCGCGGGCAAGCCCGGCCACCCCTCGATGCCATGCGCGCGCGCGAGCAGGCGTTTGACGTTGCCATCGAGGATCGGGAAACGATCGCCCCACGCCTGCGACAGGATCGCGCCTGCGGTGCTGCGGCCGATGCCGGGCAGGGCGTGCAGCGCATCGAAATCGCGCGGCAGCTCGCCGCCGTGTCGTTCGACGCAGATGCGCGCCGCGGCATGCAGGTTGCGCGCGCGGGCGTAGTAACCCAGGCCCGCCCAGAGCGCGATCACGTCGTCGAGCGGCGCGGCGGCGAGCGCGCGCACGTCGGGCAGGGCGGCGACGAAGCGTTCGAAATACGGGATGACGACGCGCACCTGCGTCTGCTGCAGCATCACTTCCGACAACCACACGCGATACGGCGCGCGCGGATGCTGCCAGGGCAAATCGTGGCGGCCCGAGACGTCGAACCACGCAAGCAACAAGTCGGCGAAACGCGCCTCGATGGTCACGGCGCGGCGGTATCCAGTGCGGGATCGTCGATGCGCACGTCCACGCCTTCCAGCGTTGCGCCGCCGATCTCGAGCGTCGGCGTGTGCGCGGTGCCGGACAGCGGCGGCAACGGCGACGTCGCATCCGCATCGATCCAGGCGAGCACTTCCGGCAAGCGGAAACGCGCGTCGACGGCGGTGGCATCGCGCTTCAATTGCAAGCGCGCGATGTCGGAGAAATCGAACGGGCCGGCGTAATCGAGCACGAACGGCAGCGGCGACGTCGACTGCCCGATCGGCGGCGGCAACACGGGCCAGGCGTCGGGCCACGTGGCGAGCGTGCCATCGAGGTGCAGCGACGCGGCGTTCGTCCACGCGAACGCGGCACGTGCGTCGAAATCCGGCACGACATCGTCACCGCGCAACGCGACACCGGCCGGCGACAACGCCACCGTGCCATTGCGAACGCGCAGCGGGCCATTCATTGCGAACACGAAGGGCAGGTCCGTCTTGTCCTGCGTGTAGCGCGATACGAGCGACAGCCGCAGCGGCACGATCCGGAGGCCGTCGCCCAGTTGCAACGGACCACGCGCATTCAAGCGCGCGACCAGCTTGCGTTGCGGCTGTTCCAGCGACACATCGCCGCGCACCGTGACCTGCGCGCCACTCGCCGGCCGCGTGGCATCCACGCGCAGCGCGAACGGCACGCGCGTGGTGCCTTGCACGAAGCGGCCCTTCGTTGTCGCTTCCAGCGCACGCTCCGGCATCCAGCGCGGGACGTCGAGCGCATCGATGTCCACGGACCACCCCGCACCGACGACGCGCCCATCGCGCACCTGCAGGCCATCGGAGAGCGTCGGCATCTTCGTTTCGCTCGGCGGCAGCGACGCGAGCCACTGCTGCATCGCCACCACGTCGATCACCGGCGCATCGAGTTCGACGCGGGTGAACGCGAGCGTTGCGCCACGGCTGCGCACCGTCGACCACGGCACGGCCACGCTCACGCGCTTCGCATGCAGCACCGCGGTCTTCGCGCCCGGCACGCGCGCATCCACTTCACGCAGCACGAGTTGCGGGCCACCGCGCAAGCGATATTCGGCGGTGCCGTCCGACGTGATCTGCAGCCCCAGCGCGGAGCCGATTTGCGACAACACCAGCGAGGCCACGCGTTGCGGCCGCGATATCCAATGGAGCGCGACGACGGCGAGCAGCAACAGCGCCGCCGACACCAGCAGCCAGCGGCGTGCGCGCAGGGAGATCGTCACGCGCCGCCGAGGGCTTCCGGCAACAGCGCGTCCACGAAGGATTCCGCGTCGAACACGCGCAGGTCCTCCGGGCGTTCGCCGATGCCCGCATAGCGGATCGGGATGCCGAATTCGCGTGCGAGCGCGAACACCACGCCACCCTTCGCCGTGCCGTCGAGCTTGGTGACGACGAGCCCCGTCACCGTGACCGCGGCATTGAACTGGCGCAGCTGCGACAAGGCGTTCTGCCCGGTCGTGCCGTCGATCACCATCAGCACTTCATGCGGCGCGGTGGGATCGATCTTGCCGAGCACGCGGCGGATCTTGCCCAGTTCCGCCATCAGGCCCTGCTGCGTGTGCAGGCGGCCGGCGGTGTCGGCGATCAGGACTTCGACGCCCCGCGCCTTCGCGGCCTGCAGCGCATCGAATGCGACGGATGCCGCATCCGCGTTCTGGCCCTGCGCGATCACCGGCACGTCGTTGCGTTCGCCCCAGGCCTGCAACTGCGCGACCGCGGCGGCGCGGAACGTATCGCCGGCGGCGAGCATCAGGCTGCGCTTCTCGTCGCGGAAGCGGCGCGCGAGCTTGCCGATGGTGGTGGTCTTGCCCACGCCGTTGACGCCGACGGTGAGCACCACGAAGGGCTTGGCATCGCGATCGATCACCAGCGGCACGGCGACCGGCGCGAGCATCGCGATCAGTTCGTGGCGCAGCGCGCGCAGCATCGCGGTCGCGTCTTCGAACTCGCGGCGCTTCATGCGCTGGCGCAGGCCTTCGAGCAGCTGCGTCGTCGCGGCCACGCCGACATCGGCGGTGAGCAGCGCGGTTTCCACTTCATCGAGCAGGTCGTCGTCGAGCTTCGGGTTGCGCGAGAACAAGCCGCCGAGGCTCTTCGCGAAGGCGCTGCCGCGCAGGCGTTCGCGCCAGCCGGTTTTCCCGGCGGCGGCCGCGGGCAATGCGTTGGCGTCGATCGGGTCGGGCGCGCGGGCCGGCGCTTCGGGCGGCGCGACGTCGGGCACGACATCGGGCGCCACGTCGGTGGCGACGGGCGTGGCCTGGAAAGGATCGTCGACGGGCGCGCCTTCGAACGGCGAAGGTGCGGGCGCCTCGGTCGGCGCGGGCACGGCGGCGTCGGCGGGGGCGTCGGGTTTGTTGCGGCGGAACCAACGCATCTGGCCGGGGCACGTCGATGGTGGAGAATGGCCGGCATGGTAGCACCGGCCCCCGAGCGTCCCCGATGAAACACCGCGCGCCCGCACCCCGCAACACGCCCGCGCAGCCCACCGGCAGCGTGCGCATCGTGGGCGGCCGCTGGCGCGGGACGAAGCTGCCGGTGCTCGATCGTCCCGGCCTGCGCCCCACGTCCGATCGCGTGCGCGAAACGCTGTTCAACTGGCTGATGCCGAAGCTGCCGGGTGCGCGCGTGCTGGACCTGTTCGCGGGCACCGGCGCGCTGGGGCTGGAGGCGCTCTCGCGCGGCGCGGACCATGCGGTGCTGGTCGAACACGACCGCGACATCGCCGACCACCTGCGCGCCAGCGCGACGCGCCTGCAGGCGCAGGACATCGCCGAGATCGTGCAGGCCGACGCGCTGGCCTGGCTGCACGCGCAGCCGGAAGGCGCGTTCGACATCGCCTTCGTCGATCCGCCCTTCGACGCCAACCTGTGGGGCGGGGTGATGCCCGTACTGGTGCGTTGCCTGCGGCCGGATGCCTGGCTCTATGTCGAGCAACCGCTGGCGGGCGCGGTCGACCTGCCGGCCGGCTGGCGCCTGCACCGCGAAGGCCGCACGCGCGAAACCCGGCACGCGCTGTACCGCCGCGACGCGGCGACGGACGCTGATACACTCGCGCCCGAGCCAGTCCCGGCCGGAACGTAGCCCCCGAATGAGCGTCGCCACCCGCATCGCGGTCTATCCCGGCACGTTCGATCCGATCACGAACGGGCACGTCGACCTCGTCGATCGCGCCGCGCCCCTGTTCGAACGCCTCATCGTCGGCGTGGCGCAGAGCCCGGGCAAAGGCCCCGCGCTGCCGCTCGAACTGCGCGTGGACCTGGCCAAGTCCGCGTTGTCGGCCTTCCCCAACGTCGAAGTCCTGGGCTTTTCCGGCCTGCTCGCGCATTTCGTGCGCGACCTGGGCGCCGGCGTGCTGCTGCGCGGGCTGCGCGCGGTGTCGGACTTCGAGTACGAATTCCAGCTGGCGAGCATGAACCGCCACCTCATCCCCGAGGTGGAAACCCTGTTCCTGACGCCGGCCGAACAATACGGCTTCATTTCGTCGTCGCTCGTGCGCGAGATCTCCCGCCTCGGCGGGGATGTCTCGGGCTTCGTGCCGGCGGCCGTCGCCGCCGCGTTGCAGGCAGAATGGCAACGCACTTCCACTTGATCGATTCGCTTACTTGCGTCCTATGGGGGACACACCGATGCGCAACCTGACCACCACGCTCCACCGCACCGCCACCATCGCGCTGCTCGCGCTGTTCGCCTTCGGCCTTGCGGCCTGCAAGAAGGAAGAAGCGCCGAAGGCTGCCGCCGCCGCGCCGGTCACCGCGCCGAAGGACGGCAACGAGAACGCCTGGCAGGCCTACGCCAGCGATGTCGTCAAGCGCAACATGGACGGCGTCACCAACAGCCCGTACGTGTACTTCCTGCCGGAAGAAAGCTCCGCCGACTTCCAGGGCCAGTACGACGCGCAGCTGGACAAGGTCAAGACCGACATCACCCGCGGCATCCTCGAAGGCAACATGCTCGCCTTCGTGTCGCCGGCCTCGGCCAAGATGGCCGACCTGGTCACCGCCGCGTTCACCGGCATCGAGCCCAACACGATGAAGGGCGTCAAGGTCCTTTTCATCGGCCAGGCCGCCGACAGCGAGCGCGTCAAGGCCGCCGTCGCACCGGCCGGCGTCACCTACGTGTTCGTCGAAGCCAAGTGACGGATCGGCGCGTCGCCGCATCGCGGCGACGCCCTTGCCGATCCGTCATCCCCGCGAAGGCGGGGATCCAGACGGTTGCGACGCCACCTTCTGGATTCCCGCCTTCGCGGGAATGACGAGCAAAGAGCACCAACGATCATGTCCCTCCGCATCACCGAAACCTGCGTCAACTGCGACGTCTGCGAGCCGGTGTGCCCGAACAAGGCGATCACGCAGGGCGAGTCGATCTACGTGATCGATCCGATGCGCTGCACCGAATGCGTGGGCCATTACGACGAACCGCAATGCGTCGTCGTCTGCCCGGTCGAATGCATCGACCCCGATCCGTCCCATCCCGAATCCAACGAGCAGTTGCTGTCCAAGCTGCTGCGACTCCAACAGGAAGACGCCCGATGATGTTGCGTTCCGCCTTGACCGGCCTGCTGCTGTGCGTCGGCTTCACCGCACTTCCCGCACCGGCCGCCGAGGCGAAGCAGGCAGCCCATCCGCCGGGCGCGGCGATCGCCAGCGGGCATGCGCTCGCCACCGAAGCCGGGTTCGAAGCGCTGCGCCAGGGCGGCAATGCGTTCGACGCCGCGGTGGCCACGTCGGCCGCCTTGTCGGTCGTCGAGCCGATTTCTTCCGGCATCGGCGGCGGCGGCTTCTTCCTGCTGCACGACGCGAAGACCAACCGCGACGTCTTCATCGACGCACGCGAGACCGCGCCCGAATCCGCGACGATGCAGGCCTTCCTTGATCCGAAGGGCGAGCTCGACCGCGACCGCGCCGAAAACGGCCCGTGGTCCGCCGGCATCCCCGGCCTGCCGGCCGCGCTGGTGCACATCGCGTCGAAGTACGGAAAGCTGCCGCTGCGCACCACGCTCGCCCCGGCGATCCGCCTCGCGCGCGAAGGCTTCCCCGTCTACGACCGCCTCGCGCGCGGCTATCGCAGCCGCAGCGACGTGATGGAACGCTACGCCGGTACGCGCGCGGTGTACCTGGCCGACGGCGATCCGCCGGAAGTCGGCGAAATCCTCAAGCAGCCCGAACTCGCGCACACGCTCGAACTGCTCGCGCAGAAGGGCTTCGACGGCTTCTATCGCGGCGAAACGGCGGACAAGCTCGTCGCGGGCGTCAAGGCCGAAGGCGGCCACTGGACCGCGAAGGAACTCGCCGCCTACCAGGTGCGCGAACGCGAACCGCTGCGCTTCAAGTACCGCGACTGGGACATCGTCACCGCGCCGCCGCCGTCGTCGGGCGGCATCGCGCTGGCGGAAATCCTGCAGATGGTGTCCGGCTGGGACCTGCGCAAACTCGACGACGCGCATCGCACGCACATCGTCGTGGAAGCGATGCGCCGCGCGTTCCGCGATCGCACGATCTACCTGGGCGATCCGGACTTCGTCACCGTGCCGCTGTCGCGCCTGATGGATCCGAACTACGCCGCGGGCCTGCGCGCGTCCATCCATCCGGAGAAGGCGACGCCGAGCGACCTGTTCGACGCCAAGCCCGCGCCGCTGGAAGACGACGAGACCACGCACTTCGCGATCATCGACCGCGACGGCAACCGCGTCAGCACCACGCAGACCGTCAATCTGCTGTACGGCTCGGGCATGGTCGTGCCGGGCACGGGCGTGCTGCTCAACGACGAGATGGATGATTTCGCGCTGCGCCCGGGCACGCCGAATGCGTTCGGCGTGATGGGCTTCGACAAGAACGCGCCGAAGCCGGGCAAGCGCATGCTCAGCTCGATGACGCCGACGTTCCTGCAATCGAAGGACAAGGTGATCGCCGTCGGCGCGCCGGGCGGCAGCCGCATCATCACCGAGGTGCTGCTGGCGATCCTCGGGTACGACGATGGCCTCACGCCGCAGCAGGTGGCCGCTTTGCCGCGCTATCACCACCAGTGGTATCCCGATGTCATCTCGGCGGAGAAGGGCGCCCTGAAGCCCGACGTCGTCGAGGCGTTGAGGAAGATGGGCCACACCGTCAACGACGCCGAACCGATCTGGGGCAACGTGCAGACGGTGGAATGGAACCGCGCGACCAACACGCTGTCCGGCGCAAGCGATCCGCGCCATCCCGAAGGCAAGGGCGAGGCGAGGGCGCAGCCGTGACCGACGATCCGTCGAAGCGTCCCGAGCGCAAGCCTGCGCTGCACACGGTGCCGGCGATCCTCACGGGCGCCGCGGCGTTGATCGCGTCGCTCACCGCGGTGTACGTGAACGTGCGCGGCGATCGCGCACCGCAACCCGTCGTGCAACAGGCGCAAGCCGTCGCGCCCGCCGCGCCCGCGAAAACCACCGAAGCCCAGCCCGCGCCGGCGAAGGCGATCGACAAGTTCACGTTGCGCGTGGATCGCATCGCGGTCGAGCACGACGGTTCGCCCGGCACCACCGACTGGCGTTTCGTCGTGGAAGCCGACGACGAACCGCTGTTCGCCTTCGCGCAGCCCGGCCTGGACGACACCGGCGGCATGAACGTCGCGCGCCCGAAGGAAGCCGACGGCACGCTGCGCCTGGCAGGCAAGCCCGGCGCGCGCATCGTGGTGAAGGGCTGGCGCGGCCGGATGATCTTCGGCGGTGGCGGCGCACCGGACGTCTCCGGTGAAGGCCGGCTCTCCGCCAGCGGCACCATCGGCCCGATCCGGGTGGATGCGCCGCACGCCAACCCCAAGGCCTTGCCCCAGGCCGGCGCGTTCGTGTTCTTCCTGTCCGCCGATCCGGCCGAATAACGCTTCGCTAGCAGCGCGTCGCGCCCACGGCGCTAGAATCGCCGCACTCCGCAAGGCGCGTGGCGATGAAACTCTGGTCGATCCTCGGCAACTCGCAAAAACTGGACGGCGGCGCGATGTTCGGCAATGCGCCGCGCGCGCTCTGGTCGCGCTGGTCCGCGCCCGACGACGCCAACCGCATCGCGCTGGCCTGCCGCGCGCTGCTCGCCAGCCCGCTCAACGGCAAGACCGTGTTGTTCGAAACGGGCATCGGCGCGTTCTTCGAACCGAAACTGCGCGAACGCTACGGCGTGGTGGAAGACCGCCACGTGCTGCTCGAGTCGCTGCGCGCGGCGGGCTTCGAACATGACGACATCGACGTGGTCGTGTTGTCGCACCTGCACTTCGATCATGCGGGCGGCTTGCTTGCACCGTGGGTGGAAGGCCGTTCGCCGGAACTGTTGTTCCCGAACGCGACGTACCTGGTGAGCCGCGATTGCTGGGACCGCGCGCGCGATCCGCATCCGCGCGACCGCGCGAGCTTCATCCCGGAATTGCAGGGGCTGCTGGAAGCAAGCGGTCGGCTGGAGATCGTCGAAGGCGAGTACGCGAAAGCACTCGGCAAGACGGTGCGATTCCATTACAGCGACGGGCACACGCCGGGCTTGATGCTCGGCGAGATCGTCGGGCCCGACATGGTCAACGGCGAACCGCATGGCGGCGTGGTGTTCTGCGCCGACCTGATTCCCGGTCGCCCGTGGGTGCACGTGCCGATCACGATGGGCTACGACCGCAACGCGGAATTGCTGATCGACGAGAAGCGCGCGTTCCTGGAGGACAAGCTCGCGCGGAACGTCCATCTGTTCTTCACCCACGACCCGGCGTGCGCGCTGGCGCAGGTGACGCGCGACGCGGCCGGCAAGTTCGGCACCACGCACGAAGTCGCAGCCCTGCACGCGCGGGCGCTCGCGGCATGACGCCAACATCGATCTCCTCCCCCCTGCGGGGGAGGCCGGGAGGGGGGCAGCCCGGTCGCGTCGCACCTGGACGTGGCTCTTCGCGCTCCTCGTCGCGCTGCTCCCGCTCCTCGCATTCGCGCAGGAAAACGACCCCGTCACCGATGCCGTCGCGCGCGACCGCGAGTTCGGCGTCACCGCGCGGCACTTCGGCCTCGAACGCCGCGTGTCGATGTACCAGTGGCGCGCGAAGGGCGCGGGCTACGAACGCGTCTGGAGCGAAGCCCCCATCGACTCGACGGGCTATGCGCCGGGCCACGACAACCCCGAGTTCCCGCTGCGCAGCCGCCGCTGGCTCGCCGAGCGCGTGACGCTCGACGACAAGCCGCTCGATCGCAGCGTGATCGAACAGTTCGGCCAGTGGCGCACGTTCCGCCCGAATTTCTCGGCGTTGCCCGGCAACCTCGCCGCCACGTTCCAGCCGGAAGGCGATGGCCTCGGCAGCGCGGAGAATCCGCTGGATCCGCAAGTCGGCGACCTGCGCATCGGCTGGCGCGAACTGACGCTACCGCCGTTGCAGGGCCGCGTGGAGTTGTCGCGCGGCACGTGGTTCCCGATCGCGGGCGATCCGATCAACGATCCCGCGCCGTTGGCTGCGCCGGAATCGAATCCCTCGATGATTCGCATGACAGTCATCGCGACGAAAACGACGCTGCTGTTCGCAGGCCTGCATGCCTTGCTGCTGCTCGGCCTCACCGCGCAGGTCGTGCGTTGGCGCGTGCGTTCCCGCGTCGGCATCGGGCTCGGCGACAACACCGACCTGGCACGCTGGGTCCGCGTGCATGGCAACTTCACCGAATACGTCCCGCTGACGCTGCTGCTGATGGCGTTGCTGGAACTCAGTGGGTTCCCGCGTCAATGGCTGTTTGCCGGCGGCTGCACGTTGCTGCTGGGCCGCGTGCTGCACGCGTTTGGCCTGTCGCGTTACCAGGGCACGTCGTTCGGCCGCCTGGTCGGCATGGTGCTGACGTTGACGGCGTTGGGGAGCGCGGCCATCGCCGCGCTCTGGATGTCCATGCAGTAAAGGGTTACGCCGCAGCTTGCTGCTGCTGCTTCGGCCCTTCCAGCAACGCGCGCTTGACCATCGCGATCAGCAGGTCGATCTCTTCGCTCGTCACGCCGAAGTGCGGCGTGAAGCGCAGCGAGTTCAGGCCACCATGGATCACGCCGAGGCCGCGCTCGCGCAACCATTCTTCGGTCGAACCCACGCCGTAGCCCTTGAACTGCGGCGCCAGTTCGCACGAGAACAGCAGGCCCGTGCCCTGGACCTTGGTGATCAGGCCACCGAGTTCGACCTTCAGCGCTTCCAGCTTCGCGATCGCTTCCTTGCCGCGCTCGCGGATGTTGGTGCGCAGCGCGGGCGTGAACTCGTGGAGCACCGCCACGGCGACTTCGAGCGCGCGCGGGTTGCTGGTCATCGTGTTGCCGTAGGTGCCGGCGCGATACAACTTTTCCGCGCGCTCGGTGACGGCCACGACCGACAGCGGGTACTGGGCGGCGTTGAGCGCCTTCGAGTAGGTTTCCATGTCCGGCGCTTCCAGGCCTTCGAAGCCCGGGTAGTCGACGATCGACAGCACGCCGTTGGCGCGCAGGCCGGCCTGGATGGAGTCGACGAGGAACATCGAACCATGCGACTTGGTGAGCTCGCGCGCGGCGGCGTAGAACGCCGGCGGCACGCTGCGGCCCGGGTCGCCTTCGCCCATCACCGGTTCCAGGAACATCGCTTCGATGAACCAGTTGTTGGCGTCGGCATCGGCGAACACTTGCTTGAGCGCGTCGATGTCGTACGGCTCCACCGTGAGCACGGAGTCTTCGCCGCGGAAGCTGGCGAGGTGCTGCAGGTAGTTCTTGCGCGAGGAATCCGAATACAGCGCCGGGCGCTCGGTGCGGCCGTGGAAGCTGCCCTTGACGACGACGCGCTTGATCGCGCGGCCGGCGTACTTGGCGCCCGGATCGGTCATCAGCTTGCTGTTGACGTCGGCGATGCGCGCGGCGAGCGAGACGGATTCGGACCCCGAGTTGAGGCACAGGAACTTGGTGTACGGCGAACCACCGCGCGTATGGCCGATCTCCTTGCGCATGGCGCGGTCGAAGCGCAGCTGCGCCACGTTGGGCGTCATGATGTTGGCCATCGCCTGCGGGCGCGCCATCGCTTCCAGCACGGCCTTCGGCGTGTGGCCCAGGCCCAGCATCCCGTAGCCGCCGGAGTCGTGCAGCACGGCGCCCTTCAGCGTGACCACCCACGGGCCGCGCGCGGCGAGGGCGATGTACGGGTTCACCGCATCCATCGAATAGAAATTGACGAAGCCGGCCTGCACGGTGCGCAGCTGCGCGTCTTCGTCCATGTCCAGCAGTTCGGGGAACTCGGCACGGACGCGCGCGTATTCCTCGGCGGCGGCGGCGATGGCGTCCACGAGGTCCGGGTGGGTCGGCGCGAAGCGCTGCAGCGTCGCTTCGTCCAGGCCCTGCGTGCGTCGCGCACCGGCATGGGCGCGAAGGGGGGCGAGGGGGGCGAGCAGGGCGGTGGCGGTCATGGCGGCCTCACTTGGGACAGGCTGGAAATGAAAACTGCGCGGTGTGCGCCGCGCAGCGTGGGAAATCCCGGGATGAACCAACAATGGGTTGATTTAACGAGCAATTTCAAAAACTTGCGCGATTCTACCACCCCGATTCCGGCGATATAACCCCCAAAAACCCCGCAAGAACCGACAAAGCGACGCGCGGCTACACTGTGCGGCCTCGAAAACCCGGGCCCCCGCGGCCACCCCCTTGAAGCGCTCCGATTTCCACTACGACCTGCCGCCCGAGCTGATCGCGCAGGCACCGCTGCCCGAACGCTCCGCCAGCCGCTTGCTGGTCGTCCCGCCGCTGCCGGCCCCGTTGCAGGACCGCGGCGTGCGCGACCTGCCGGACCTGCTGCGTGAAGGCGACCTGCTGGTCTTCAACGACACGCGGGTGATCCCCGCGCGCCTGCATGGGCAGAAGTCGAGCGGCGGTCGCGTCGAGATCCTCATCGAACGCCTGCTGCCCGATGCCGAAGCGCGCGTGCAGCTCAAGGCCAGCAAGTCGCCGCGGCCCGGTGCGCGCATCGCGCTCGATGCCGGCGGCGAAGTGGAAGTCCTGGGCCGCGAAGGCGAGTTCTACCGGCTGCGCTTCCATGTCCCCGGTTCGCTCGAGGAATGGCTGCAGCACGCGGGACGCCTGCCGTTGCCGCCCTACATCCAGCGCACGGCCGACGCCGACGACGATGCGCGCTACCAGACCGTGTTCGCGCGCGAGACCGGCGCGGTCGCCGCGCCCACCGCGGGCCTGCATTTCGACGAAGCGCTGCTCGATGCCTTGCGCGCGCGCGGGATCGACTTCGGCCACGTCACGCTGCACGTCGGCGCCGGCACGTTCCAGCCCGTGCGCGTGGACGAGTTGTCCGAACACAAGATGCACAGCGAGTGGTTGAACGTGGGTGCGCACCTCGTCGAACAGGTGCGCGCGACGCGGGCGCGCGGCGGTCGCGTGATCGCGGTCGGCACCACCGTCGTGCGCGCGCTCGAATCCGCGCTGCGCGATGGCGAACTGCAACCCTTCGCCGGCGAAACCTCGATCTTCATCCTGCCGGGCTACCGCATCCGTTCCGTGGATGCGCTGCTCACCAACTTCCATTTGCCGGAGAGCACCTTGCTCATGCTGGTGTCCGCGTTCGCAGGCCGCGAACGCATCCGCGCGGCCTACGCGCACGCGATCGCCGAACGCTATCGGTTCTTCTCCTACGGCGACGCGATGCTGCTGTGGCCGTCGATGGACGAGGTGCGCGCGTGAGCCGCATGCAGTTTCAATTCCTCGGCCAGGATGGCGCCGCGCGCCGCGGCCGCCTGCATTTCCCGCGCGGCACGGTGGAAACGCCGGCGTTCATGCCGGTGGGCACGTATGGCTCGGTGAAAGGCGTGCTGCCCGACCAGGTGCGCGCGCTGGGCGCGGAGATCATCCTCGGCAACACGTTCCACCTCTACCTGCGCCCGGGCCTGGAGATCATCGAAGCGCACGGTGGCCTGCATGGCTTCACCGGCTGGCGCGGGCCCATCCTCACCGACTCCGGCGGCTTCCAGGTCTTCTCGCTCGCGCATCGCCGCAAGATCACCGAGCAGGGCGTCACCTTCGCCGCGCCGACCGATGGCTCCACCGTGTTCCTCGGTCCCGAGGAAAGCATGCGGATCCAGAAGGTGCTCGACTCGGACATCGTGATGATCTTCGACGAATGCACGCCGTATCCGGCCACGGAAGACGTGGCGCGCAAGTCGATGGAACTGAGCCTGCGCTGGGCCGAACGCAGCAAGCGCGCGCACGAAGGCAACGACGCGGCGCTGTTCGGGATCGTGCAGGGCGGGGTGCACCACGCGTTGCGCGACCAGTCCGCCGCGGGCCTGCGCGCGCTCGGCTTCGACGGCTACGCCATCGGCGGCCTGGCGGTCGGCGAGCCCGAGGCCGAACGCAACGCGATGCTCGACCACACCTGCCCGCAGTTGCCCGACGACCGCCCGCGGTACCTGATGGGCGTGGGCCGGCCGGAAGACCTGGTCGAGGCGGTCGCCCGCGGCGTGGACATGTTCGATTGCGTGATGCCCACCCGCAACGCGCGCAACGGCCATTACTTCACCGCCACCGGCACCGTCCGCATCCGCAACGCCAAGTACGAGAAGGACCTGCGCCCGATCGAGGAGGGCTGCGGCTGCGTGGCCTGCGCCGGCGGCTATACGCGCGCCTACCTGCGCCACCTGGACCGCTGCAACGAGATGCTGGCGCCGATGCTCGGCACGCTGCACAACCTCTGGTACTACGAAAAACTCATGGCCGACATGCGCGCTGCCATCGAGGCGGGAACCTTCCAGGCGTTCCGCGAGTCCTTCCACGCCGCCCGCACCTGAACCCGGGCCCCGGCCCCGGCCGGGCCGCCCCCGCGTGGCATAATCCCCCGCCTTTTCACGCCCAACCGGATGCACCGCATGGACCTGCTCGACCTGCTGATCCCCTCCGCCCATGCCCAGTCGGCCGCGCCCGCCGCCACCGGCACCAGCATGCTGTCCACGCTGGCCCTGCCGATCATCTTCATCGCGGTGATGTACTTCCTCATGATCCGCCCGCAGATGAAGCGGCAGAAGGACCATCGCGCGATGCTCGACAAGCTGCAGCGCGGCGACGAGGTGATCACCAGCGGCGGCATCGCCGGCACCGTCACCGAGATGGGCGACAACTTCGTTTCCGTGGAAGTGGCCAACGGCGTGCAGCTGCGCGTGCAGCGC
Organism: Noviluteimonas caseinilytica; assembly: GCF_018406605.1. Classification (GTDB taxonomy): domain Bacteria; phylum Pseudomonadota; class Gammaproteobacteria; order Xanthomonadales; family Xanthomonadaceae; genus Noviluteimonas; species Noviluteimonas caseinilytica. Next base: position 2,146,334 of record NZ_AP024545.1, read on the forward strand.
GGCGCCATCGCCAACGTCCTGCCCAAGGGCACGCTCAAGTCCGCGTAAGCACCGGACACGTTCCAAAGACCGACACGTAGTCAACAACTTGCTGTAGTCGGCGGCCGCCTCGGCCGCCGCGGGGAATTCGATGCTCACCTTTCCGCGCTGGAAATATTTCGCCATCCTGCTGGTGCTGATCCTCAGCACCCTGTACGCGTTGCCCAACGCGTACCCGCTGGACCCGTCCGTGCAGGTCACCGCGGCGCGCGCCGGGGGCGTGGCGATCGACAAGGCGCTGCGCGACCGCGTGGCGGCCGAGCTGACGAAGGCCCACATCACCGCCGATTCGGTGGCGATCGAGAGCAAGGACAACCTGCTGGTGCGCCTGCCGGACCCGAACGTGCAGACGCGCGCGGCCGACATGCTGCGCCCGCTGCTGGGCGGCGACTACGTCGTCGCGCTGAGCCTGGCGCCCACCGCGCCGAAGTGGCTCGACTGGTTCGGCGCCAAGCCCATGCCGCGCGGCCTCGACCTGCAGGGCGGCGTGCACTTCGCGATGGAAGTGGACCAGAAGGCGGCGATCGACAAGCGCATGGATGCCTTCCAGGAAGACATCCGCGCCACGTTCCGCGAAAAGCGCATCCTCTATTCGTCGGTGAGCCGCACCGGCCCGGCGACCATCGGCATCACGCTCAAGGAAGGCGCCGACAACGACAAGGCGCAGAACGAATTGCGCCGCATGTTCCCGACCTACCAGGTGGGCGGCGAAGCCACGCGCCTGGCGATCACCGTGCCCGACGCCGGCCTGCGCCAGCTCGCCACCGAGGCGATCGAGCAGAACCTCACCACGCTGCGCAACCGCGTCAACAACCTGGGCGTCGCCGAGCCGGTGATCCAGCGCCAGGGCACCGACCGCGTCGTGATCCAGCTGCCCGGCCTGCAGGACACCGCCGAAGCCAAGCGCCAGATCGGCGCGACCGCCACGCTGGAATTCCGCGCCGTCGTCGGCGACGAAGCGCAGGCCGCCGCCGCGCTGGCCGACAACCGCGTCCCGCCGGACGCGCGCATCTACTACGACCAGTTCCACCGTCCGCTGCTGCTCTCCAAGCGCCTGCTCGTGTCCGGCGACCAGCTGGTCAACGCGGTGCCCGGCATCGACGCGCAGCGCGGCGTGCCCAACGTCAGCATCACGCTCGACAGCACGGGTGGCCAGCGCATGCTGGACCACACGATCGACAACGTCGGCAACCGCCTCGGCATCGTGTACGTCGAGCGCATCCCGGAGACGAAGATCGTCGACGGCAAGGAAGTGCATTCCTCGCGCATCGACGAGCGCGTGATCAGCTCTTCGACGATCCAGGGCGTGTTCGGCAAGGACTTCCAGACCACCGGCCTGTCGCGCGAAGAAGCGCAGAGCCTGGCCAAGCAGCTGAAGGCCGGTGCGCTCGCCGCGCCCATGAGCTTCGTCGAAGAACGCGTCGTCGGCCCGAGCCTCGGCGCCGAGAACGTCAAGCGCGGCACCACCGCGGTGCTGTACTCGTTCCTCTTCGCGCTGGGCTTCTTCCTGCTGTACTACCGCATGTTCGGCCTGATCACCTGCCTCTCGCTGCTGCTCAACCTGCTGATGGTGATCGCGGTGATGTCGTTGCCCTTCATCGGCGCGACGATGAGCCTGCCGGGCTTCGCAGGTTTGGCATTGACCGTCGGCATGTCGGTCGACGCGAACGTGCTGATCAACGAACGTATCCGAGAGGAGTTGCGGGCGGGCATGCCACCACAGGCCGCCATCGCCACCGGTTACGACCGCGCCTCCGGCACGATCTTCGACTCCAACATGACGGCGCTGCTCGCCGGCCTGGCGCTGCTGCTGTTCGGCACCGGCCCGCTGAAGGGCTTCGCGCTGACCATGATCATCGGCATCCTGACCTCGGTGTTCACGGCCGTGACGGTGTCGCGCGCCATGGCGACGCTGGTGTACGGCGGCCGCCGCAAGCCCAAGTCCATCGCGATCTGACGGGAAGAACCAGAACATGAAGATTTTCCCGCTGACGCTGTTGCCGAACGACGCCAACATCAATTTCATGCGGCTGCGCTGGGCGTCCATCACCCTCGCGGCGCTGCTGATGTTCGGTGCGATCGGCGCCATGGCCTTCAAGGGCTTCAACTACGCCCTCGACTTCACCGGCGGTGCGCTGGTGGAAGTGCGCACCGACCAGCCGGTCGACATCGACGACATCCGCAAGGACCTGGGCAAGCAGGGCTACGACAGCGCGCAGGTGCAGACCTACGGCTCCGGCAACGAACTGCTGGTCCGCCTGCAGCCGCGCGAAGGCGAGTCGAGCACGCAGGCCACCACGCACGCCAAGGAAGCGGTGACGCGCGCGCTGACCACCGCGGGGGCGACCAACCCGCACATCCTGCGCAGCGAATTCGTCGGCCCGCAGATCGGCCGCGAGCTGGCCCGAAACGGTGCGTACGCGCTCGCGTTCGTCGTGATCGGCTTCCTGTTCTACATCGCGTTCCGCTTCCAGCGGAAGTTCGCACTGGCCGCGATCATCGCCACGCTGCACGACGTGGTCGTCGTGGCGGGCTGGTTCGCGATCACCGGGCACGAGTTCGACCTCACGGTGCTCGCCGGCGTGCTGTCGGTGATGGGCTACTCGATCAACGACACGATCGTGGTGTTCGACCGCGTGCGCGAGAACTTCCGCGGCATGCGCGCCTCGCCGTACGAAGTGCTGAACAAGTCGGTCAACCAGACGCTCTCGCGTACGGTGATCACCTCGTTCGTCGCCTTCCTCACGGTGCTCGCGCTGTACATCTACGGCGGCGGTTCGCTGCGCGGCATGGCCGAGTCGCAGATCATCGGCATCATCGTCGGCACGCTGTCGTCGATCTTCGTCGCGTGCCCGCTGCTGCTGTGGTTCGGCGTGACGAAGCAGGACCTGTTGCCGAAGGCGCAGGACGAGGCGGCGTTGGCGCGTCGCCCGTAACAGCGGGACCGGGGACCCGGGACCGGGGACCAGGGAAAGCAAAAAGCCGCGCATTTGCGCGGCTTTTTGTTGGGCTGTTGCGTTTGGTCCCTGGTCCCTGGTCCCCGGTCCCCGTCTTTCAAAAGGCTTTCGCGTATCCCGAATTGACGATGCCCTTCTGCAGCGACTCGCTCAGCTTCAAGCCACCGGCCACGATCTGGCGACCCAGCACGCCGCGATGATCCATCGGTCCCGTGCCCGCGCCGCGGAAATCGGTGACGCGGCCACCGGCTTCGCGCACCAGCAACACGCCGGCGGCGATGTCCCACGGCTTCACGCCGGCTTCGAAGTACCCATCGGCGCGGCCGCAAGCGACGTACGCCAGGTCCAGCGCGGCCGAACCCGTGCGGCGGATGTCTTCGGCGTCCTTCAGCAGTTCGCCGATGCACGCCAGGTGTGGGGCGAGGCGTTCGCGTTCGCGCGGCGGGAAGCCGGTGATCAGCATCGCGCCGGTGAGGTCCTTGCGCTCGGACACGCGGATCTTCTTGTCGTTGAGCACCGCGCCGCTGCCGCGGCTGGCGGTGAACAGCTCGTTGCGCAGCGGATCGAAGATCACGCCGTGCTGCGGTTCGCCGTTTTCCACCAGCGCGATCGACACGCACCAGTGCGGGATGCCGTGCAGGTAATTACTGGTGCCATCGAGCGGATCGATGACGAAGGTCTGGCGGCCCTTGCCGCTGCTGCCGGTCTCCTCGCCGAGGATCGCGCAGTCGGGCATCGCGCGCTTGAGCTCGCGGATGATCTCGGCCTCGGCCAGGCCATCGACCTCGCTCGCGTAGTCCATGCGGTCCTTTTCGACCACGTTGAGCGCATCGAGCTTGTTGAGGTGGCGGAGCAGGACATTGCCTGCCGCGCGGGCGGCCTTGACCATGACGGTGACTGCGGGTTTCTGCATGGCGAAGGGGGAAGGGCCGGCGGCGAGGGGCGCGGAGTTTAACATTCGCGCCATGAGCGAACCGGCCCCGAGCATCACCCCCACGCCCGACCTGCGCATCGTGCTCGTCGGCACCCAGCATCCCGGCAACATCGGCGCCGCCGCGCGCGCGATGAAAACGATGGGATTGCACCACCTGGTGCTGGTCGCCCCCGAAAAGGCGCCCAACCACGACACCGAGGCCATGGCCGCGGGCGCCGACGACCTCGTCGCGGCCGCTCCCGTCCACGCCACGCTGGCCGAGGCCGTCGCCGATTGCGCGCTGGTCCTGGGCTGCACGGCGCGCAGCCGGCGGGTCCAGCTGGAACAGCTCGATCCGCGCGAAGCGGCCGCGCGGGCCCTCGGGTTCGCCGCGAACGGCCCGGTCGCCCTGGTCTTCGGCCGCGAACGCACGGGCCTGGACAACAACGAACTCCAGCTGTGCCACGCCGCGGTCCACATCCCGTCGGATCCCGCATTCAGTTCACTCAACCTGGCCGCGGCGGTGCAGGTCATGAGCTACGAGGTCCGCATGGGCCTGCTCGGCGCGCCGGCCCCGCGGGCCGCGGTGGCCGAATCGGCCCCCGTCCGCGAACAGCTCGCCCCGCACGCCGAACTCGAAGGCTTCTTCGCCCAACTGGCCGAAGCCCTGGATGCCATCGACTTCCACAAGGGGCGCACGCCCGATTCGGCCATGCGCAAGTTGCGCCGCCTGTACCTGCGGGCCGCGCTGGACAGCGCCGAGGTGCGGCTGCTGCGCGGCATCCTTGCCGACACCCAGCGCATGGCGATGCTCGCGGGGCGGGGGCAGGGGACCGGCAAACCGGGTGACGCGTAAGCGTTTCACTCGCAGTTACAGGGAATCTGCGCTTCTTTGGTAGCGGCAATTCGGCTAGGCTTGCCGCTGGGGTCTCGCAGGACTACACGCTTTGGTTGCGCTCCGTCGCTGTCTCGCCGCGTTGCTGGTCATTTTCGCCGCGGCAGGCTCCCCATCCCCGACCCGTGCCGCGACCGCAGACGATGCGCACGTGCTCGTGCTCGGCCGCATCAGCGACGACCCCAAGGCGCACTACGAGCAGCTGAAGCCCTTGCTGGATTACGTCGTGCCGCGCATGGCCAACGTCGGCATCCGCGAAGGGCGGATCCTGATGGCGCACGACGTGCAACAAATGAATTCCTACCTGCGCCGCGGCCGCGTCGACTGGGTCACCGAGACCGCCGGCACCGGCATGCTGCTGCAGCAGGGCTCGGGCGCCAAGCCGCTGCTGATCACCGAACGCGACGGCGTGAGCCAGTACACGACGGTGTTCTTCGCGCGCCGCGACAGCGGCATCCGCTCGATCGACGACCTGCGCGGCCGCAGCGTCGCATTCCAGAATCCGTATTCCACCAGCGCCTATTACGTGCCCGCGGCGGACGTGCTCGATCGCGGCCTGCCGCTGGAAATCCTTCTGTCGCCGATGGACCGGCCCGCGCCCGATGGCGTCGGTTACCTCTTCGCGCGCACCGAACTCAACATCGCCACCTGGGTGCACAAGCGCCTGGTCGACGTCGGCGTGATGAGCAACCTGGACTGGCAGAACCCGCAGCGCGTGCCGCTCGCGTTCCGCGCGGACCTGGTGATCGTGCATGAAACGCCGTCCTATCCCCGCGCGCTGGAGATGGTGCGCGGCGGCATGGATCCGAAGGTGGAAGCGCGCCTGCGCGAAGTGCTGGTCGAGGCCTCGAAGGACCCCGACGCCCGCGAAGCGCTGCTGCAGTTCTTCAAGACCACGCGCTTCCTGCCGATCGACGCCAACAGCGAACACGCGCTGGAACGCATCGGCAGCGGCGTCAAGCGCATCCGCGCGGAGGTCGAATGAGCGTGCGGTTCGGCCTGCAGGCGAAGTTCCTCGCCGGCATGGCCATCGTGTTCGTCGGCGTGCTCGCGCTGATCGGCCTGATGTGGCAGCGGCAGACCTCGATGCAGGAAGAGGTGTCGAGCCTCGGCCGCGAATCCATGCGCGAGCTGGTGTCCGACCGCCTCAAGCGCCGCGGCGAAAGCGCGGTGGCGCAGCTTGCCGATTCGCTGACCAACCCGATGTACTACTCGGACCTGGACGCGATCGGCAACATCGCGCGCGCCGCGATGCGCCAGCCGGACGTGGCGTACGTGATCGTGTTCGATCCGCAGGGCCGCATCGTGCACGACGGTTCCGGCGACATCCCCGCGTACGGCCAGCCGATGAACGACCCCTTCGCGTTCGAAGTGGTGTCCGCGCGCTCGCCGCACACGCAGAGTTCCGATCGCATCGTCGACATCGCCAGCCCGATCATGATCGGCGACCAGCGCCTGGGCGGCGTGCGCGTGGGCTATTCGCTCGCGGCGATGCGCAGCGACGAAGACCGCGCGACGCAGGCGATGCGCACGCGGCTGGACGAGATCGCGCGCCGGCACCTCGGCTGGATCGCCTTGCTCGGTGCGGCGTTGCTCGCGCTCGGCGCGATCGTGGTCGGCCTGGTGCAGCGCACGCTGGTGCGCCCGATCCGGCAGCTGGCCGACGTCGCGCACGAAATCGAAAGCGGCAACTTCGAAGCCGACGCGCCGGTGACCACGCGCGGCGATGAAGTCGGCGACCTCGTGCGCGCGTTCGGCCGCATGAGCAGCAGCGTGGCGCGCCACGACCGCGACATCCGCCGCATGGCCTACAGCGATGCGCTGACGGGCCTGGCCAATCGCCTCGCATTCCGCGAAAGCCTGGACCGCCGCCTGCTGCAGTTGCGCGGCGCGGGCCGGCAGCTCGCGCTGCTGTTCGCCGACATCGACGACTTCAAGCGCGTCAACGACACGCTGGGCCACGACGCGGGCGACGAAGTACTGGTGCAGTTCGCCAACCGCATCCGCGAAACCGTCGAACGCATGGGCGGCGAAGGCGCGATGCTCGCGCGCTTCGGCGGCGACGAGTTCGTGATCCTGATCGAGAGCGTGCTCTCGCCCACCGGCAACCACGGCGACGTGCGCACCGCGGCGAGCCGCCTGGCCGAAGCGCTGGTCGCCGAATTGAGCCGGCCGATCGTGGTGCACGACCGCCAGGTGTTCCTCGGCACGTCCATCGGCATCACGTTGTTCCCGGAAGACGCGTCGGGTTCGACGATGCTGATGAAGAACGGCGACATCGCGATGTACCAGGCGAAGGTCGCCGGCAAGAATTGCCACCGCTTCTACTCGCGCGCGATGGACCAGGCGGTCGAACGCCGCGTGCGCATGGAGCAGGATTTGCGCGGTGCGTGGGAACGCGGCGAGCTGAGCCTGGCGTACCAGCCCGTCTACAGCCTCGCCGACGGCCAGTTGCGCGGCGCCGAAGCGCTGCTGCGCTGGCAGCATCCCGAACATGGTGCGATCGCGCCGTCGGTGTTCATCGACGTGGCGGAGCAGAGCGGCCTGATCGAAGTCATCGGGCCGCAGGTGTTGCGCCTGGCGTGCGAAGACACGATGCGCTGGCAGCAGGCGCATCCGTCGGCGGACCAGATGTTCGTGTCGGTGAATGTGTCGCCGCGCCAGTTGCGCAGCGGGGATTTGCCGCGGCAGGTGGCGACGACGTTGCGCGATACGGGGCTGGAAGCCGCGCGCCTGCATCTCGAACTCACCGAGACTGCGGTCATCGGCGACGAGATCCACGCGAGCGGGTTGCTGGCGCGACTGCGCGCGTCGGGCGTGAAGATCTGGCTCGACGATTTCGGCACGGGGTTCTCGGGGCTGAGCCATCTGCGCCGGGTGCCGGTGGATGGGGTGAAGATCGATCGCAGCTTCATCGCGGATGTGTTGCGCGATCCGGACGATCTGGCGCTGACGACGGCCATCATTGCGATGGCGCATTCGCTCGGCATCACGGTGGTGGCGGAGGGCGTGGAGAAGGAGGGGCAGTACGCGATCCTGCGCGAGCGCGGGTGCGATCTGGCGCAGGGGTATTGGCTGGGGCATCCGGTGAGTGCTTCGGATTTCTCTTTGTTGCTGGCCTGACTTCAAAAGCGGGAACCCAGGGTTGCTGCAGAAGCCCGCTTGAAGTGAAGACCGCGTCGCCCGAACCCGCGGCGTGGTAAGAATTTCTCGCCGACGTGGCGGCGAAAATTCTCACCCCACCACGGGCTGGGGCATCACCTTGCGAGCCTTTTCGATCAAGGGGCCGACCTTGATTCGAGGTCGCTGGCGTGCGTGGTGACGCACGCGCAACCCAATCACTTCTTTCGCGACGAGCAAGAGCGCAGGCGCGGATTCCTGTCAGATCAGGTAGTCGATCCACTTGGTGGCCTGTGCCACGAGGGCGCCGGACAGCACGCCGAAGACGACGACTGCGATCGCGCCTGCGATCCACGCGGCCAGCATCAGTGCGCCGTCGCGTTCCAGCAGCGCGAGTGCGTATGCGAGCAGCAGGACGCCGAACAGGTAGTTCGTGAGCGGGATCGGCAGGGAGAGGAGGATGCCGAGAAGCACGAGCAACACGCCTGTCACTGCGGAGGCGATGCGCAGGTCGAGGATCTGCGGCATGCGGGGTTTGATCAGGTGTTCGAGTTTCGCCAGCCAAGGGGACATCTTGGCGTCGAACTTCTGCAATGCATGACGATGCGGGCCGCGCTTGGCGAGGAATTCCGGGAGCCAGGGCTTGCGCATGCCGATGCACAACTGCAGGCCGATCAGGATGGTCAGCGGGCCGCTGATCGCGCCGCCGATCGGGATCGGGATGAAGGCGGGCAGCACGCACGCGAACAGGAGCATGCCGAAGGCGCGGCGGCCGAGGCCCGACAGGAGATCGCGCAGGCTCAGCAGGTCGTTCGGGTCGCCGACCGCCAGGTCGTCGAGGATCGCGCGGATGCCGCGTTCGCGGACGTGCGCTTCGTCGTCGCCTTGCGTGTCGTGGGGATCAACCATCGTGGCCCACGTCCTGGATCCGCTGCAGCAGCAGCTTGTCGACGCGCGGGCCGTCGAGGTCGATCACTTCGATGCGCCAGCCTTCCCACTCGAAGTGTTCGCCGACGTTCGGGATGCGGCCGTAGTGCGCGATCGCCATGCCCGCGGCGGTGTGGTAGTCCAGCGAGTCGAGGTCGGGCAGCGGGCCGCCGCCGAGCAATTCGCGCAGGTCATCGACGGGCAACGCGCCGTCGACGAGCAGCGAGCCGTCCTCGCGCGCGATCACCATCGGTTCGCCATCCTCGGCGGCTTCGCCGGATTGCAGGCGGCCGATGATCGCGCCCATCAGGTCGGTCACGGTGACCATGCCCTGGATCTCGCCGTATTCGTCCACGACCAGCGCGATGGATTGCTGTTCTTCGCGGAAGATCTCCAGCAGCTTCAACGCGTGCGTGGATTCGGAGACGAACAGTGCGGGGCGGATGTCGCGGAACAGTTCCGGCGCGGGGTTGCCGAGTTCGTCGAGCAGCGTCTTCACTTCCAGCACGCCGATCACGTCCGAATCGTTGCCGCGATACACCGGATAGCGCGAGTAGGGCGTCTCGCGCATCGTCTGCAGGTTGGTTTCGCGGTCGGCGGCGGCGTCCAGCCAGTCGATGCGCATGCGCGGCGTCATCAGGCTGGCCGCGGTGCGGTCGCCCAGGCGCAGCACGCGATTCATCATGTTGCGTTCGTCCACGTCGATCACGCCTTGCTCGTGGCCTTCGCTCACCAGCATGCGGATCTCGTCTTCGGTGACGCCCGATTCGTTCGGCGCGCCCAGGCCCACGATGCGCATGCACAGGCGCGTGGCCGCCGACAGCGCCAGCACGAACGGCTTGGCGATGGTCGCGAAGAAATCCATCGGGTAGGCCACCACCGAAGCGATCTGCTCCGGTCGCAACGTGCCGATGCGCTTGGGCACCAGTTCGCCCAGCAGCCCGAACACGAACAGCATCACCAGGAAGCCGGTGACGAAGCCGATGTTGTCGGCGTAGGGCGCGAGCAACGGGATCTTCGCCAGCGGGACGGCGATCTTCTCGCCCATCGATTCGCCGCCGAAGTAGCCGAGCGCCAGGGTCAGCAAGCTGATCCATAGCTGCACCGCGGACAGGAAGCTCTCGGGATGCTCGGCCAGCAACAACGCCTTGGCCGCGCCGCGGCTGGTCACCGCCATGTGCTTCAGGCGCGACTTGCGGGACGTGAGCACGGCCATCTCCGACATCGCGAAGAAGCCGTTGAACAGGACGAGGACGAGGACGATCAGCAGGGCAAGCACGCGGGCGGTTCCATCCGGGGGGCGCCCGTGGGGGTCGGCGAGGCCGTGGGGCGATCGGCGGCGGCGGGTCTGGGTTCGTCCATGGGCGTGCGCAGGAGCGCGGGGCGGATCATAGCAGCCGGTCCCGTGACGTCCCGATGGCGTCCGGATGGCGTCCGGATGGCGCCCCCGGGGCGGCGACTGTCATAACCCTGTCATATGACGGACTGTCATAATGCGCGCCGCCCAGCCACCCCGCGACCGACGAGGCCTCCCGCATGTTCTCCCTGCAGACGATCTTCGGCCAGGGCAAGCAGTTCTACTCGCTGCTCAACGACGCGGCCGTCGCCGCGCACGACAGCACCCTTGCGCTCCACGAGATGCTCAAGTCCCCCGAGCGCACCCCGGGCCTGGAAGCCTTCAAGCTGGCCCGCCAGCGCGAGCGCGAGGCCTCGGACAAGATCAGCCAGGCGCTGGTCGACAGCTTCATCACCCCGATCGAGCGAGAGGACATCGAGTCGCTGGCCTCGGCGCTGTACAAGATCCCCAAGCAGGTCGAGCGCTTCGCCGACCGCTACGCGCTCGCCCGCCACCGGCTGGCCGGCATCGACTTCGCGCCGCGCGCGGCGATGCTGGAGCAGGCCGCCGGCGTGGTGGTGCAGATGGTCAAGGAACTCCCGCACCTGCGCCTTGAGCCCATGAAGGAACTCAACGATCGCCTGCGCGTGCTGGAAGCCGAAGCCGATCGCCTGATCCTCGAGCTGCACCGCGAAATCTATTCCGGCCGCCTGGACGCGAGCGAGATGTTCCTGCTCAAGGAATTCTTCGAGATCCTGGAGAAGGCGATCGACCGCTGCCGCGAAGCCGGCGTGGTCGCCTATTCGATCGCGCTCAAGAACAGCTGACGAAGGCCGCCCCGATGCTGACCCTCGTGCTGCTGGTGGTGCTGTTCGCGCTCGTGTTCGAGTTCATCAACGGCTTCCACGACACCGCCAACTCGATCGCGACCGTGGTTGCGACGAAGGTGCTGTCGCCGGGGCAGGCGGTGATCCTGGCCGCGGCGATGAACCTCCTCGGCGCGTTCTGGGGCACGGCGGTCGCCAAGACGATCTCGTCGGGGCTGGTGGATACCGACGTCGTGCACGTGTCCTCGCAGGTGCTGATCTGCGCGCTGCTCGGCGCGATCGCCTGGAACCTGATCACCTGGTGGCGCGGCCTGCCGTCCTCGTCGTCGCACGCGCTGATCGGCGGCCTGTGCGGCGCGGCATTGTCGGCGGCGCACAACAACTGGGGCGCGCTGATCTGGTCCAAGCTCGGCGACGGCGACTGGTCCACCAACAAGGGCCTGCTCTGGAAAGTGTTCCTGCCGATGGTGACCTCGCCGTTCTTCGGCTTCATCCTCGGCGCGCTGATCCTGGCCATCCTCTACGCGATCATCGCCGGCATGTTCGCCGCCGGCGGTCCGCTGCGCCGCGCCTCGCGCCCGCGCTGGGTCAACGCGTTCTTCGGCAAGGCGCAGCTCGCGTCCGCCGCGTACATGGGCTTCGCGCACGGCAGCAACGATGCGCAGAAGACGATGGGCATCATCGCGCTCGCGATCTTCGGCGCGCAGGCCACCGGCGTGCTCGACACGCTGCCGGGCTGGCTGCACTTCCTGCATCCCGATGGCGGCGAGAAGGACATCGACACCTGGATCGTCGCCACGTGCGCGCTCGTCATGGCGGCCGGCACGGCGGCGGGCGGCTGGCGCATCATCAAGACGCTGGGCCACAAGATGGTGAAGCTGCATCCCATCGACGGCTTCGCGGCGGAAACGGCGAGCGCCACCATCCTGCTCACGGCCGCGCACTTCGGCATGCCGGTGTCGACGACGCATTCGATCTCGACGTCGATCATGGGCGTGGGCTTCGCCAAGAACCCGCGCGCGCTGAAGATCACGGTGATCGAGCGCATCGTGTGGGCGTGGATCCTGACGATCCCCGCGGCGGGCGGCCTGGCTTACGTGTTGTTCCGCATCGTGGAGATGCTGGGCTGGAGCTGACGCGGCGCTGCGTTACAGCAGGTCGCCGCCCGCGGACAACGCACGTTCCATCTCGTCGCCCATGCCGCCGATCTCCAGGATCAGGCGGTCCACTTCCGACGGCGACACGCAGTCGTAGGGGCGGTTCTCGCACAGTTGCAGGTAGGGCACGCCGTCGAGTTCGCCGATGGCGAGATACCCGACGCGGCTTTCCCAGTTGAACGCGAGCGCGCGGCGCGCATCCAGGCCCGTCGTCGGCGCCACCGCGGTGCTGACTCGCAGGTAGTCGCGGCCGTCGTCGTCCTGCATTTCCGACAGGAAGATCGCCTGGTGGCGCGTGCCCTGTTCCAGCGACAACTCCACGCACATCACGTACGGCTCCGTCATCAGGATGCGGTAATCGCCACCGGCGATGTGCGTGCGGATCTGTTCGAAGTTCTGCATTGGGGGATGTTCCGGACAGCGTAGGCCGGCGGCTATGCTAGCCCCGCCATGGCCGACCTGTCTCCCGTTGATCGCATCCTTGCCGCCATCCGGGCCATTCCGCGCGGGGAAGTGGCCGGTTACGGGCACGTCGCGCGCCGCGCCGGACTGCCGGGTCGCGCGCGCATGGTCGCGCGCGTGCTGCGCGACAACACGGACCCCAAACTGCCGTGGCACCGCGTGCTGCGCTCGGATGGGCACATCGCGTTCCCACCGGATTCGGAAGGCTTCGCCGAGCAGACGCAGCGATTGCGCGCCGAAGGCGTGGACGTGCGCGATGGCCGCGTGCGCATCAGCGATTCGGTGAAGGACCTCGACGGCGACCTCGACGCGGCGCTCTGGCGCCCGCGTTAGTTGCGGGCAGGCCTGCGGCGCAGCCACGCGGCGATGCTGTAGCGCGCGTGCGTGGACGGCAGCACTTCGTGCTCGAGTTCGCTGAGGAAGCACACGCTGCCGCTGGTGGGCGCCACGTCGACGTCGCCGGCGTCGAGCGCGAGGCGCAACGCACCGCCATCGTCGAGGCCCCATCCGGGGTTGAGGTAGGTGACGAGCGAGACCACGCGCGCGTCGTCGTCGCGGAAGCGATCGCGATGCCGCGTGTAACGCGCGCCGGCCGGATAGGCGGCGTAGTGCGCTTCCACGTGGTCCAGGCCCTGGAACAGGCGCCGGTTCAGCGCGACGCACAACGCGCCGAGCGCGCCGAGATAATCGGCCGCGGCCAGGCCCGCGCGCGGATCGTCGAGCCAGAGCGTCGCATCGCCGCGCGTGGCCGCATGGTGGGCCAGCCCGGTGCCGCGGCCGACCGAGGCGGGCACGAACGGGAGATCTTCACGCAGGCGCAGCAGGTCGGTGCGCAGGGCGGCGCTGGCGGCGTCGCCGGGGAAGCCTTGCAACCGACAGGCACCGTGCGTCCGCAATGCATCGGCGAGGGCATCGGGATCGCGGACGTCGACATCGGGCAGCAGGGACATGTCGCTATCATAGGCCCCGCATGGTCCCCCGCCTGATTGCCAGCATCCCGCGCGCCGTGAAGGCGCTGCTGATCGCGAACGCCCTCGTGTTCGTGCTGCAGCTGTTCGCCAACGCGGCGTTGATGAACGTGTTCGCGTTGTGGCCGCTGCCGTTCGGCGTCGGCGGCCGTGTCGACTATCCGCCGTTCATGCCGTGGCAGCTGGTGAGCTACGCCTTCCTGCACGGCGACTTCGGGCACCTGTTCTTCAACATGCTCGCGGTGCTGATGTTCGGCGCGCAGCTGGAATACGAGTGGCGCGAGAAGCGCTTCATCACCTACTGGATGCTCTGCATCATCGGCGCGGGCGTGTGCCAGCTGCTGATGCAGACGTTCGTGTCGCCGGGCGCGGCGATCGGTGCATCGGGCGGCGTGTATGGCCTCATCCTCGCCTTCGCGGTGAAGTACCCGCACCAGCGCGTGATGATGTTCCCGCTGCCGATCCAGATGAGCGCGCGCACGATGGCGATCGGTTACGCCGTCGCCGCGCTGCTGTACGGCGTGTTCGGTTCGCAGGAAGGCGTGGCGCACTTCGCGCACCTGGGCGGCATGCTCACGGGCTGGATCGTGCTGCGCTACTGGCGGCAGGAGCCGCCGTTCGGGAAGTGGCGCCGGAAGAAAGTGGTGCCGAAGAAGAAATCGCACCTGCGCGTCGTGCACTGAGCAAGGATCGGCATGGCCTCGCGGTTTCCGCCCGTCACCAAACTCCTGCTGATCGCCAACATCGCGATCTACGCGCTGGAGTGGTTCCTGCGCGATTCGCCGATCCTGGATTCGCTTGCGCTGTGGCCGATCGGCGCGGAGCAACTCGGCGCGCCGCCGTTCATGCCGTGGCAGCTGGTGACGTATGCGTTCCTGCACGATCCGTCGAGTCCGACGCACCTGTTGTTCAACATGTTCGCGCTGTGGATGTTCGGCGCGCCGCTGGAAGAAACGTGGGGCAGCCGGCGCCATGCGGCGTACTACGCGATCTGCATCGTCGGGGCAGGCGTGCTGCAACTGGTCGTGGGCTGGTGGCAGCTGCAGCACGGCGCGCAGATCGGGCCGGCGATCGGTGCCTCGGGCGGCGTGTTCGGCCTGTTGCTGGCCTACGGGATGCTGTTCCCGAACAACCGCGTGATGTTGATCATTCCGCCGATCCCGATGAAGGCGCGCACGTTCGTCGTGCTGTACGGCCTCGGCGAGTTGTTCCTCGGCGTGTCGGGCTTCCAGCCCGGCGTCGCGCACTTCGCGCACCTGGGCGGCATGTTGTTCGGGTGGCTGACGATCCGCTACTGGCGCGGCCAACCGCCGTTCGGCAGACCGAAGCCGCGCATCAACGGGTGATGCGCGGCGGGTGCATCACGGCCAGATCCGCACCGGATCCTTCGACACCATCGCGCTGCCGGCCTTGCATGCATACGCTTCGCCGAAGGCGGGCAGGTTCATCAGCGGACCGTTGACGCGCCACTGGCCCGGGGCGTGCACCGTGGTGGCGGCGCGCGCCGTCGCGGCCTGCAGGCTTTCGCTCTGCGCCCAGAGGCTGGCCCAGCCTTCGAAGAAGGATTTCTGCGTGGCCGCATCGGCGGCGCTGTTGGCGTTGCGCCACGCATCCCACGCGAGTTCGAGGCCCGACAAATCGCCGAGGTTCGCATCGCGCGTCTGCGTGCCGTTGACCTTCATGCCCTTGATCGCCGGTTCGTCGAACGCGCCGTACTGCGCGACCACGCGCTGGCCGAGTGCATTCCACGCATCGTTCTCGGCGGGCGTCCACCAGTCGCGGATCTTGCCGGAGGCATCGATCAGGCGGCCCTTGTTGTCGACCGCGTGCCCGAGTTCCATGCCGACGAGCGCACCGAACGCGCCGTACTGCGACGGGCTCGGATCGTTGGCGTCGAACACCGGGTCCTGCAGCATCGCGGCGGTGACGATCAATCGGTTCTGCGCGATGTCGTAGGCGAGCGTTGGCTGCTGCGGCAACACATCCCAGCGACGATCCGCGTTGCCGCGGCCGATGCGCTTCATTTCCTCGCGATGGCGCCAGGTGGAGGCGATCAGCATGTTGCCGCCGAAGCTGCCACGGCCCATCGGTTGCACGGTGTAGTCGAGGTCGCGATGCGGCGTGCCGATCTCGATCGACAGCTTGGCGAGCTTGGCCTTCGCTTCGGTCTTCGCCGACGCGCCCATCCACGGGCTGCGATCCACGGCGCGGCCAAGCGCATCGCGCACTTCACCGGCGATCTTTTCCGCGGATTGCTTCGTCGCCGCCGGCATGTAGCGCGCCGCGTATTCCTTGCCGACCATCGGGCCGGCCGCGGTGTTCATCGCGTCGAGCACCTGGCGCCAGCGTTCCGGTGGCGTGGATTGCCCGCGCAGCACGCGGCCGCGGAAGTCGAATTCCGCATCGCGCCACGCCTTGCTGAGGTAAGGCGCCATCGCGTCGCCGACATGGAAGCGCAGGTACGCCTGCCATTGCGCCGGCGGCAACGTCGCGGCCATCGCATCGAGTTGCGCGAACAGCTGCGGGTTGGCGATCGACACCGTGTCGTCGTTGATGCCCTGCGCCTTCAGGAATTCCGCGAGCTGCAGGCGCTTGTAGGTCTTGCCGAGATCCTTGCTGGCCTGTGGCGCGTAGTTGGCGCCGTAATCGCGCAACGATACGAGCGGCTTGCTGGCCTGCGCGATGCGCGTTTCCAGGTCGATGACGAGCTTCGCATCCGCGGCCAGGCGCGCCTGCGGCGTGCCGGACAGCAACAGGATCTTCTGCACGTACGCGTCGTAGCGCGTCATCACCGCGCGCGTGTCGGCGTCGGTGCGCGTGTAGAACGCCGGATCGACGAGGCCGAGGCCGCCCTGGCTCAAATATCCGATGTGGCGGTTGAGGTCGCGCAGGTCGATGTCGGCGCCGAAGTTGAACGCGACCGGGATGCCCACCTGGTGCAGCGCGGCGATCGCCGGCGGGATGTCCTTCGCGCGCTTGATGCCGTCGATGCGCGAGAGCAGCGGTGCGACGGGATTGGCGCCGTCGCGTTCCACCGCGGCTTCGTCCAGGCCGCTGGCCCAGAAATCACCGAGCAACTTCTGCACGTTGCCCTGCGGCATGCGCATCGCGTTGTCCAGCAAATCGCGCTGCTGCTGCACGCTCTTCTCGACCAGTTCGCCCATGGCGGACGTCGCGCCCGTGGCGGGCGCGGGATGCGCCGTCAGCCACGCCGCATCGGCGACGCTGTAGAAATCGGAACAGACGGTGGCGGCGGGCGGGGCCTTCGGTTTCGCGGCGGCCTTTTTCTTCTTCGCGGCGAGCGCGTCGGAAGCGCCGGTGCCGGCGAGCAAGGCCACGACCAGGGCCATCGACAAGGGACGCAGGGAAAGGGTCTGAAGGCCTCGGGACATCGCGTACTTCCTGTCGGAAAAGTGTCGCGAGTGTAGCAAGGGGGGTGGGGCGGGCCGGATGAATGGCCGGGGCGGGGGTCACGGAATCGGAACACGGATGGTGGCCCCAAAAAGAAAGCCCGGATTTCTCCGGGCTTCCTCCTGCATCCAGATCGACGCGACTTACCAGATGACGATTTTCTTCCCGTCGCCGCGCACCATCGAATCGCCGGCCTTGCACGAGAACGCCGCGGCGAACTCCGGCATGTTCGACGGCGCCGCGATTGCGCGGAAGTTCGCCGGTGCGTGTTCGTCGGTCGCGATGCGCGACTTGAGCTCCTTGTCCGTGAAGCTGCGGCGCCACACGGTGCCGAAGTTCAGGAAGAAGCGCTGGTCGCGCGAGAGGCCGTCGGTCATCGGGTCCGGCGTGCCTTCGGTGGCCTTCTTCATCGCCGAATAGGCGACGTTGAGGCCGCCGAGGTCGGCGATGTTCTCGCCCAGCGTCAGGTTGCCGTTGACGTGCATGCCCGGGGCGGCTTCGTACGCGTTGAACTGGTCGACGATCATGCCGGTCAGGTTCTTGAAGCCCTTCGCGTCGGCGTCGGTCCACCAGTTCTCGAAGTTGCCCGTCGGCCCGAAGCGGCTGCCCTGGTCGTCGTAGCCGTGGATCATTTCGTGGCCGATCACCGCGCCGATGCCGCCGTAGTTGGTGGCGTCGTCGGCCTTGGCGTCGAAGAACGGCGGCTGCAGGATCGCGGCCGGGAAGACGATCTCGTTGCGCTGCGAGCTGTAGTACGCGTTGACCGTCTGCGGGCTCATGCCCCACTCGGTCTTGTCGACCGGCTTGCCGATCTTGCCCAGCTGCCACTTGTAGTTGAACTCGTTGGCGGCCAGCACGTTGCCGATGTAGCTGTCGCGCGAGGTCTCCAGGCCCGTCCAGTCGCGCCACTTGTCGGGGTAACCGATCTTCGGCGTGAACGCGGCCCACTTCTCCAGTGCCTTCTTCTTCGTCTCCGGGCTCATCCACGCCAGGTTCTCGATGCGGCCCTTGAGCGAGTCGCGCAGGTTCTGCACGAGCTTCTCCATGCGCGCCTTCGATTCGGCGGGGAAGGCCACCTTCACGTACATCTGGCCCAGCGCTTCGCCGGCCTGGCCGTTGAGGGTGCGCAGCACGCGCTTCCAGCGCGCCTTCATTTCCTTCTGGCCCTTGAGCTTGGCGTTGTAGAAGTCGAAGTTCTCCTGCACGAAGGCCTTCGACAGGTACGGCGAGGCCTCGTCGATCGTGTGGAAGCGCAGGTAGCTCTTCCACTGGTCGACCGGCGTGTCGGCCAGCATCTTGTCGACTTCCTTGTGGAACTCCGGCATCGCCAGCGAGAACATCTTCTGCGGCGCGACGCCCTGCGATTCGAAGAACTTCGTCCACGGGAAGTGCGGCGTCATCTTGTCGGCGTCGGCCATCGACACCGGGTTGTAGAAGATCGACACGTCGCGCTGCATCTGCTCGCTCGACTTGGAGACCTTCGCCAGGCGCGTCTCGAACGCCATCACGTCCTTCGCCTGCTTGGCGGCGGTGGTGGCGTCGGTGCCGGACAGCTCCAGCACCTTGGCGATGTGCGCTTCGTAATCGGCGCGCTCGCCCTTGTACTTGGGATCGAAGTAGTACTCGCGATCCGGCAGGCCCAGGCCGCCCTGCGTCGCGTAGGCGATGTTGTTCGCCGAATCCTTGAAGTCCGCGTCCGAGCCGAAGCCGAACACGTAGCCTTCGCCCTTCGCAGCCGACGTGCGCAGGTAATCGGCGACGGCATCGCCGTTGGCCAGCGCGTCGATCTCCGACAGGCGGCCGGCGAGCGGCTTGATGCCCTGGGCTTCGATCTTGGCTTCGTCCATGCCGGTCGACCAGATGTCGCCGACGATCTTCTCGACGCCGGTCGCCTTCGCATCGGCGGCGGCCTGTTCGGCCAGCTGCTGCTGCACGGCGGTGGAGCGCTCGTCGATCATCTCGAACGCGCCCCACGAGGTGCGGTCGCCCGGGATCGCGTTGGCGGCGAGCCACTTGCCGTTGACGTAACCGTTGAAGTCGGTGCACGCGTTCTTCGACGCGTCGATTTCGTTCTTGTTGAACGACACCAGCGCCGGCAGCTTGGATTCGTCGAGGGTCAGCGCGGGCGCGGCGGCGGCGGAAGCCGGGGCGGCAGGCGCATCGGTATTGGCGGCGCCTTCTTTCTTGCACGCCGCGAGCGCGGCGACGACGGACAGGGACAGCAGCAGGACGCGGGGTGTACGGGTCACGGGCAACTCCGTTGGATGGGTTCGGACGGCGGAAAGGCAGCGGCCGACTCTACCGGCTGCCGGGGGGTCACAGGGGTGTCGAAGGTCATGGCCGTCACGGGGGGCCGTGTTAAGTTTTCGACACCTTCACGAGGGGTGATCGGCATGCGCGTGCATTTCCATGGAGCGGCCGGCGAGGTGACCGGCTCGATGCACGAGGTCGAAGCGGCCGGGCACCGGATCCTGCTGGACTGCGGCCTCATCCAGGGCAGCCGGGAGGCCGAGGCGCGCAACGTCGCGCCCTTCGGGTTCGATGCGACGGCGCAGGACGCCCTCGTGGTGAGCCACGCGCACATCGACCACATCGGGCGCATCCCGCTGCTGGTGAAGCGGGGGTTCCGCGGGCCGATCTACGCGCAAGGGGCCACGGCGGACCTGATGCCGATCATGTTGCTCGACGCCGCGTCGCTGCAGGAGGGCGAAGCCGAGCGCGCGAACCGCCACCGGCCCGCCGGCATGCCGCCGATCGTGCCGCTGTATTCCAAGGACGATGTCGTCGCGGCGATGAAGCAGGTGAAGCCGCTGCCGTACGACACGTGCACCACGATCGCGCCGGGCGTCGACATTGCCTTCCGCGATGCGGGGCACATCCTCGGCTCGAGCATCGTCGAGCTGTGGGCCGACGGAAAGAAGCTGGTGTTCTCCGGCGACCTCGGTCCGGTCGGCACGCCGATCCTGCGCGACCCCACGCAGATCAGGCAGGCGGACGTCGTGCTGATGGAATCGACGTACGGCGACCGCAACCATCGCGAACGCATGGGCACCGTGCACGAGCTTGGCGAAATCTTTGCCACCGCCGCGCGCGAGAAGGGCAACGTGCTGATCCCCGCGTTCGCGGTGGGGCGCTCGCAGGAATTGCTGTACTGGTTCGCGCAGTACTGGGACGAGTGGCAGCTGTCGAAGTGGCAGGTGTTCCTCGACAGCCCGATGGCCGCCAAGGTCATGCGCGTGTACGACCAGCATTCGGAATTGTTCGACGACGCCGCGCGGCGCGTGTGGCAGGACAAGCCGCATCCGTTCAAGTTGCCGAACCTGCACGTCAGCGAATCGATCGAGGATTCGATGGCGATCAACCGCCTCGAAGGCGGCGCGATCATCATCGCCGGCAGCGGCATGGCCAACGGCGGCCGCATCGTGCACCACCTCAAGCACAACCTCGGGCGGCGCAACGCGCACGTGGTGTTCGTTGGTTACCAGGCGCAGGGGACGATGGGGCGCAAGCTCGTCGATGGTGCGCAGTGGGTGCGCATCCACGGCAAGGACTATCGGGTGAATGCGCAGCGGCACACGGTGGGTGGCTTGTCGGCGCATGCGGACCAGAGCGGGTTGCTGGCGTGGTATGGCGCGTTCGAGAACGCACCGCCGCTGGTGCTGGTGCATGGCGAAGACAAGGCGCGCGAGACGCTGGCGGGGGAGATCTTCGAACGCTCGGGGCGCAAGGTGCAGCTGGCGCGGCCGGGGGAGTGGATCGATGCGTGAGGCGCTGTTGCGAAGCCGGCGCCGTCCTGGCCCCGCGCTCGCGGACCAATGAATCCATTTTGATCAAGGAGCTTCGATGCGCCCGCACCTGCTCTCCGCCTTCCTTGCGATTTCGGTCGCCGCCTGCGCGACGTCATCGGCAGGGGTCTCCGCGGACTGGAAGCCCGACCCCGGCGTCACCGACATCGTGGGAAGGAATGCCGCCATCGCGATGTCCGAGAATCTGCAGGTCCAGCGGTTGATCCGGCAGGGGAAGACCCAGGAAGCGCTGGAGGTGCTGGACGCGGGCTTGTCCCTCGAGCTCGTCATGATGCTCAACGCCGACCCCGTGATGCCGAAGGGCGACCGGTATTTCGACCTTCGCGACCGTGACCTGCGCCAGTTGAAACAGCACTGGCTGGAACATCGCCCGATGTACGTCCACGAAGACATGCTCGCGTACATCGAAGCCGCCTGCACGCGCATGGGCGATTGCGAGAAAGGCACGATCGCGCCGTCGCTCACGAGCGAGCAGGTGCGCGAACAGGTCGAGCAGGGCGTCTGCTGCGCGCTGCCGGAAACCGAAGAGCGATAAGGGGCGCCACTGCGGCCCAAGCGCGTCGACACCCGTTGAAGGAACGTCATGCAGCGCACCTGGCGGCACCTCTACGCCGCGATCCCCTTGTTGATCATCGTGGCGTTGATCGTAGTTTCGTGCTGGCGATCGCCGCAGGCCAGCCAGGCCGGCGCGATTGCGCGCGGCGAGACGATCGTGCGGGCGATCGATGCGTACGCAGGGGACAACGATCGATACCCGGCGCAGCTCCTGGACCTCGTACCGAAATATCTGCCGGAAGCGCCAGGGAGCGGGGCCGGTGCGTATCGCGTGGACTACACGCGCCAGGACTACGGCACCTATCAGCTGGACATCGGTTACGACGGGCCTGGTGTCAACAACTGCACGTACGACCCCGCGCGAGCGCCGGAAGGGTGGAAGTGCGGCGGACATTTTTGAAGCCGTTGCACCGAACGGTGCAGCCGCAATGTCCGGTTCGATTCGGGAAGACTGCAAACCATCTGTTCTTGCTCAACCACCCCGGCGAGGAGAATGCCCATGGCGAAGATCATCTTCGGTTTGAACCAATCCCTCGACGGCTACGTCGACCACGAGGCCTTTCGGCCCAGTCCCGTACTCTTTCGCCACTTCATCGAACTGGTGCGTGGGATGACGGCCAGCGTTTACGGCCGACGCACCTACGAGGTGATGCGCTATTGGGACGAAAACCAGCCGGATTGGGGCGCGGAGGAACGCGAGTTCGCGGCGGTGTGGCGAAGCCATCCCAAGTGGGTCGTGTCGCGCTCGCTGAAGTCGGTCGGCCCCAATGCCACCCTGGTCGCCGATGATCTGGAGCCAGTGATTCGCAAGCTGAAGGCCGATCTCGCCGGGGACATCGAAGTCGCCGGCCCCGACCTGGCGCGCAGCCTGACCGACCTGGGCCTCATCGACGAATACCGGCTCTACCTCCACCCCGTCGTGCTGGGCCACGGCAAACCGTTCTTTGCGGGCGCTCGCCCGCCGCTCCGCCTGCTGGCCAGCACGTTGATCGACGACGTCGTGATTCGGTTGACGTACGTGCCTGCCTGACTCAACGCGCTACTGCGTTCTGAACCCCGGTGTTTCTTCTGACGACCGGTATCGGCCCGGAGCGCACATTCGCCCCCTCACTGAATCCTGCGTCAGAGCGCGTGCCACACGAGTTAAAGTTCCCGATCCGTATGCGGTGTCTCCCACTTGGAGATCCAGCAAAACGAAACACCTGCGCGCTCCGCGGTCTTCTTGAAGCCCTCGACCTCCGCCTGCGTCGCCTCAACGCACGCAGGACACGAGTGCCTGCCGGACTTTTTCGCCGCGCGTGACCCAGGTTTCGTCCGCGAGATTGTCCGGCCAGAGCTGCAAGTGCTGGACGTAGGAACCCGCGGGCCGTTCGTGCGACGACCAGTGTTGTGCGTTCACCCAGCCGAGGCGTTCCAGCGAGGCGCCGCCCTTCGATGCCGCCGTGGGCTGCCAGGCATTCAGGAACACGGTGAACTCGGTCTTCGTCGGCAGGCGCCAGTTCGCGAGGCCCTGCACGACCAGGCGCTCGCACAGGTTGGCGCCCACGTCGCGCTCGTGGAGCACGAAGGGCTTGTAATAACCGGTCTCGTAGGAACGCACGCCCGCGATGCCGAACCGGTCGGCTTCCTGCGGCGTGAGCGGGCGCGCGAAGAGGAGCGATCCCGCCCCCGTGCGCGTGTCCGCCGTGGTGACGCGGCCGGGTACATCGCCGATGGCGACGATGGCGTCCTTGCGTTCCCATGTCCAATCCTGGTTGGCGCCGCCGTTGCACGCCCACGTGCCCACCTTCGGCCCGTATTGCCAGTTGGCATACAGCACGTCGAGGCACTTCCACTGGCTGTTCGCGGACAGGCCCTGGATGCGCGCGCCGTTGAACAACCACAGCTGGTTGACCTGCGGGGTGGGGATGCGCGGGTAGGTGATGACGTTCGTCTGCGCGCCCTCCACGTCCAGCACGCGACCCCCGACATAGTTGCGGATGTAATGCAGGCCGGCCGCTCCGTGCCATCCCGGTGCGCGTTCGACGTACCACAGCTGGTTCTTCGCGCCGGTGGCCGGGCGCATCGCGACGGGAGACACGTGGTAGCGCTGGCTGGCGGCGTCGCCCTCGGCCGTGAGCACGTGGCCGTTGATCTTCGACTTGATGACGTAGAAGTGGCCCGGTTCGTAGGCGAAGGCAGCGACGGGCGCGGCGAGCAGCGACAGTGCAAGCATCGATCGTTTCATGGGAGCTCCGGCACGGAATCGTGCGATGGAGTGTCCGCCTGCGCGCAACGCGCGTCGTGTCGACTTCGCAGCGACGTGCGCGCGATTGCTCTGCGATGTCGCGGTGAAGTCAGTCGCAGCGCTGCAATTTCGCCAAGGCCGCGATGTCGACGATTCGCATCGCGCGCATCAAGCCGCGGCCGCGGCCTCGCGCAACGCGTCCGCCCGCGCTTCACCGAGGTACCGGACGATCGCGCCCTTCGCGATGTAGATCAGCGGGATCAGCACGATCGCCGCCAGCATCTTGTACGCGTAGTTCACGGTGCTCACCGCGAGGAACAGCGAGATCGGCCAGTGCTGCGGGCCAATCACGAAGGCGATGTACAACACGACGAAGCTGTCCACCAGTTGCGACACCGCAGTGGAGCCCGTCGCGCGCAACCACACGTGGCGGCCACCGGTGCGCCTGCGGATGTGGTGGAACACGGAGACGTCGATCAGCTGGCCTATCAGGAACGCGATCACCGAGCCGCCGATCGTCCACAGGCCCTGCCCGAACACCGCGGCGAACGCGGCCTGGTAATCCGGCACGCCCTGCGATTGCGCGGCGCTCACCCACCAGCCGGCGGGCGCGAGCGAGATGGCGGCGAACGCGAACGCGAAGCCGTACACGATCAGCACCACCGCGATCCACGAAATCATCCGCACGCCGCGGCGCCCGAAGAATTCATTGATGACGTCGGTGAAGATGAAGACCATCGGCCACAGCAGCGTGCCGGCGGTGAAACTCAGCGAGCCTTGCTGCCCGAACAGGTTCCACTGGAACGGGTTGATCCCGAGCGTGTCTTCGAGCGCGAAGATCTTGACGCCGATGAACTCGGCGAGCACCGCGTTGACGCAGAAGAACGCGGCGAGCGCGATGAACAATTTCGTCGCGCGATCGGCGAGCGGGTGGGTGGCGGCGAACTTGGCCGCGGTTTCGAGACGCTGGACTTCGACTTCCGCTGCCGGCGTGCTCATGCGCGCGGCAAGGCGTCTTGCTGCGTCGCGCCCGAGGGCGTGAACGGAATCGTGTCCGGCGACACCGCGCCACCGGAAATGATGAAGCTCATCGCCTGGTCCACCGTCCAGTCGGTGGGCGTCATCTTCTCCACGGGCACGATCTCCAGGTAACCGGATGTCGGGTTGGGCGTGGTGGGCACGTACACCGCGGCCAGTTCGCGCCCGGTGCCTTCCTCGCGCATCACCTTGGTGACGAAGCCGAGCGTCTTCATTTCCTTGTGCGGGAAATCGATCAGCACCACGCGCTGCGTGCCGTCGGGCTTGGTTTGCAGGATGTCGAGCAGCTGGCGCGCGCTGCCGTAGATCGTGTTGGCCAGCGGGATGCGCTTGACCAGGCCTTCGAACCACCCGAGCAGCGTCTGGCCGACGACGCGTTGCGCCATGAAGCCGGAGAGCAGGATCACAGCGAGCGTAGCAACCAGCGCGATGGCGGTGATCACCCACGGATCGGCGAGCCAGGCCATGCGCGGATCACCCGCGGCGGCGTTGGCGAGCAACGGACCGATCAGCGGCCGGCTCGTATCCGACAACAGCACGAACACGAACTTGACCACCACCCACGTCAGCCAGATCGGCAACAGGGTGAGCAGGCCGGCGAGAAACAGGCGTTTGAGGCTGGGGCGGGGGGCTTTGCGCATGCGGCGCATTGTAGAGCCGCGATGCGGAGTGCAGGACCTCAGTCGCGCACGAGGCGCAAGCCGACGTCGTCGTACCCGCGCGACCGCTCGATCGTGCGCGGGCGCGGGCCCCGCCAGCCGGTGCCGGCGATGGAGCCGTCGCGCAGCCAGGCGGCCACGTTGCGACCGCCCGCGGGCGAAGGCGGCATCGACTGCAGTTCGCTGCTGCTCGGCAGGCGCATGTGCTGGCCGTTGCGCGCGGCCCAGTGCACGTAGGCGGTGGCGTCGTCGTACGAGATGCAGACGACCGGTTGCGCGTCGGTCTGTTCGAAGCCCGGCGTCTTCCAGTCGCGCGGCTTGACCAGGCGCAGCAGCGACAGCTTTTCGCGGCACAACGCGGACGGGCGACCGGTGGCGGCGGCGAAGCGCGCGTATTCGGCGCGCGTCACGGCATGCACGGCGGTCGGCGCAGCGCCGGCATTGGCCACCAGTTCCACTTCATCCGCCGCGACGGGCGTGGCGATCTTCTCGGCGCGCGCGCGCAACGCATCGGCCAGGCCCTGGTCGCCGGCGAATTCGTTCGCCAGCGAGGCGGTGGCCAACGCGTCGGTGCGATCGCGTTTGTTCTCGGCGTTGGCCATGCGGCGGCGCAAGGCCTCGGCGGCCTTGTCATGCATGCCGCGCAGCGCTTCGGTGCCGACGGGCGCGGTGCGGTTGGCCATCTGCGTCGCGCGATCGAGGTATTCGCGCGCCTTGTCTTCGTCGCCCTGGCGCAGGCGCGTGGCCATCTCGTCGCCGAGCGCACCGACCACCGCCATCACGAGCGGCGCGAGGCCTTCGTGCGTCGGGTCGGCGTCCCACGCGGCGAGCGTGCTGTCGTAGGCGTTGTCGCCCTTGGGCGAGGTGATCTTGCGCGCGGCGAGCTGCGTCTGGCCTTGCGTCACCCAGTCCTGCGCCGGGGATTCCGGCGGCGGCGTGAGCATGTGGTCGACCGGATCCGACGGGATCGTCGGCAACGTCGCCACGGGCTGCACGCGGAAGAAGTTGTCCATCGCGTTGGCCGGATCGTGCTGCAACGCCACGCCGATCATCGCCGCCGCCAGCAACCCGCCGCCGATCATCAACGGCTTCGGCATCTGGCGCATGCGGCGCATCAGCATGGCCGCGTTCGACTGGATCACTTCGAACGAGAAGCCGCCGCGCTCGATGCGATCGAGTGCTTCGAGCATCTGCTGCGCGCTGCGGAAGCGCGTGGCGGGCGACTTGGACATCGCGCGGTCGATGAAGCGCTGCCAGTGCATCAGTTCGGCGGGCAGGCGCGGGATCGGATCCTTCGCGTGCATCACCGCCATCGACAGCGCGTCACCGGCGTTGAAGGGCAGCGAACCGGTGAGCATTTCCCAGGCGAGCACGCCGATGCTGTACAGGTCCGCGCGGCTGTCGACTTCTTCGCCGCGCGCCTGTTCCGGCGGCATGTACGCCGTGCTGCCGACCGCGAGGCCGGTCATCGTGAGGCGCGGGTTGACGCCCTTGCGCAGGGCAATGCCGAAGTCGGCGAGCTGCGGGCGCTCGGCGTCGTCGAACAACACGTTCTCCGCCTTGACGTCGCGATGCACCACGCCGCGCACGTGCGCGTAGTCGAGGGCTTCGAGCAACGCGCGCAGGGTGGCGATGATGCGCGTCTGGTCGTGCGAGATGCCGTGCTGGCGCGTGATGCGCGTGCCGAGGTGTCCGCGGCCGAGGTACGGCATCGCGTAATAGGGCAGGTCGTCCTTGGTGCGGCCGACGTCGTAGATGCCGACGATGTTCGGATGGTCGAGGCGGGCGATGGTGCGGGCTTCGTTCTCGAAGCGGCGGCGGCTCACTTCATCGGCCAGCGCTTCGGGCAGCATCACCTTCACGGCAACCTTGCGATCGAGCGACTCCTGTTCGGCCAGGTACACCGTGGACATGCCGCCCTGGCCGATTTCGCGCAGGAGGCGATAACCGGCGATGCGCGGCATGGCATTGGCAGCGTCGTTGTGCGACGTCTCCACGTTCATCCAGTACGGTCCCCTTATCCGTGGCCGGAGAATACGCCGCCGAGCTTGATTGCGGAATGCGGCGCATCACCGGCGGCACGCGCATCGCAGAACCATTCAGCGAGCGGTTGGGGGCCGGCCGGCGCAAAACGTCGCGCTTTTCGCGTGAAGGGCGTCTTCACGCGTGCGTGTGCGTACGCGGACGTATTGGTGCGGCGCGGAACGGCCGCGCCGCGGGGCGCGCGTTCAGACCAGGAGCAGCGACGCCATGCGGCGGCGATAGCGGCCGACGAGGTCTTCGTCGCCGACCACCTGGAACGCATCGAGCAACGCCTTGCGCGGCAGGCCGTCCTCGTACTGGCGGTTGCGGCGCAGCATTTCGAGGAATTGTTCGAGGCCGGCTTCGGCGTCGCCGGCGACGATGCGATGCACGCCGAGCAGGTGGCGCGCGCGCAGGTCGTCGGGGTTGGCGGCGATGGCGGCTTCGAGCACCTGCGGTGCGGGGGCGTCCTGCAGCAGCGACGCGAACCCGAGTTGCGCGCGCGCACGGATCGCGCGCGCGTCCTGCGCGAGGTTGGCGGGCAGGCCGTCGAGGTGTTGTTCGGCTTCGCGCGCATTGCCGGTCTGCAGCAGGGCGAGGGCGAGGTCGAGCTTGTGTTCCGATTTGTCGGGTTCGGCCTCGATCGCCTTGCGCAGGCGCATCACCTCGGCGTGCGGATCGGCGGGCGGCGCGGGCGGGGCTTCGGCTTCGACCGGTGCGTCTTCGCTCGCGGCTGCGGGCGTGACGCCGTGGTGCTGCAGGAATTCGCGCAGCTGGCCTTCCGGCAACGCGCCGGGGAATCCGTCGACGAGCTGGCCGTCCTTCACCAGGTACACGGTGGGGATGGAGCGCACCTGGAACGCGGCGGCGAGCTGCTGTTCCTTGTCGACGTCCACCTTGGCCAGGCGGAACGCGCCGTTGTATTCGGTGGCGAGCTTTTCGAGGATCGGTCCGAGCGCCTTGCACGGGCCGCACCATTCGGCCCAGAAGTCGACGAGCACGGGCGCCTGCAGCGATGCCTGCAGCACCTCGGCTTCGAACGTGTCGGCGGTGGCGTCGAAGACGTGGGGATTGGAGAGAGCGGAAGTGGACATGGGGGCTCGCGGCGGCTTGCAGAGGGCGACCACATGGGGTCGCGCGCGGGGCGTGGCAAGGCCGAACGCTAGCATGGGGGCATGAGGCCGGTGTCCATGCGGCTCAGTCGCGGGCGTGTACCTCCTCGCAGCGGACGTCGCGTGGTTCGGCGGGAAGCGGGCCCGGCGCATCGACGGGGATGCGGCAATGCATGGGTTCGGGGGCGTGCCAGCGCGCGTCGATCGCG
The DNA here is from genome assembly GCF_018406605.1 of Noviluteimonas caseinilytica. GTDB lineage: Bacteria > Pseudomonadota > Gammaproteobacteria > Xanthomonadales > Xanthomonadaceae > Noviluteimonas > Noviluteimonas caseinilytica. The sequence goes on from NZ_AP024545.1 coordinate 2,174,974, forward strand.
GTCGTGTCCGCGGCGATGCGGACGAGCGCGGCGCCGTCGCGTCCGATCGTGCCGAGCGATGCGCCCGCCGCATCGGTGAGGTCGGTGCCGAACGGCAACGGCGTGCCATCGGGTTGCAGCGGGCGCAGCCAGGCGGTGCGCGCGCGGGTGGTCGGCAGCAGCACGTCGACGATCGCGCCGGCGCGCGGGACGACGCGCGATTCCGTCCAGGCGAAATGCACATCGGGGGCGGCCTCGCCGGGATCCACACCGACTTGCGATGCGCGATAGGCGGGCAGCGCGGGCACGAGCGCGTGGCCGTGGCGATCGAGGCGGACGTGCGCATGTCCCGCCACGCGTGCGCCGTGGCCGTCGCGTGCACGCACCAGCGCGAGGGTGTCGCCGAGCGGGGGGGCCGCTGTCACACCGTATCGATGCATGACCAGCGCGCCGTCGGCGGTCGCCGATTGCTGGCGTGCTGCACCGCTGGCGCTGGCGCCGACGGCGAATATCCCGACGCCCGTGGCATGCGACAGGCTCGCATCGCGCGCCATCGCCGTGGCGCCGGTGTGCTGCGTGGTCGAGATACCGAGCGCGTAAGCGGTGTTGCCGGATTCGAACAACTGACCTGTGGCCGCAACTCCCGTCGTACCCGCGCCGCCGCCATCGCGCCATTGCACCTGCAGCGCGTGGCGCGCGCGCGACGTGGACAAGGGAACGGAGAACACGAGGGACGCGCTTGAATCGTTGGCGCCGAGGGCGTTCCGCAAGGTGCGGACCCAGGCGGCGTGCATCGTGCCGCGGCCGATGCGCGCGGTGTAGGCGAGTTGCGCGCTGCTGCGTGCACGACCGGCGTGATCGGCGCCGTGGGCCAGCGTCGCGAAGAGGGCGTCACCGGTGCGGCCGAGGCGCTGCTGCAGCGCGAGGTCGATGCGGGAACGCTCGCGCGATCTCGGTTCTGCGATGTGCGCGCCCATGCGGATGGCGTCGCGCTGGTGCAACGCGTCCTGCACGGTGCGGAAGGCGCGGTTGCCGTGCCGCCAGGCGGCGACGCCGATCGTTGTGTCCGTCGCAGGCACCTGGCCTGTGTAGGCAAGCCGCAAGCTCGCGCCGCGCAACTCGTCGGGGCCCTGCGCCATGCGCGAATGCGCACGATCGATTGAAAACGCACCGACAGCGGTGGAGATCGCCGCGCCACCAAGCGCCTGCAGGTAATCCGGTGCAAGTTGCGCACCGAACTGCAGCGTGACGCGGTCCCGCACGCCGCGCTGGAAGGTGCCTTGCATGAAGGGAGGCGCAGACATCGCCGCATCGATGTTGCCCGCCACCACGCTGAAACGCGCCTGCCCCTGCCGCAACAACCCCGGGATGGCCGCGTACGGGACCGAATACACCTGCACCGCGCCATCCGCCTCCTGCACGCGCACATCGAACGCGCCGCCATAGCCAAGTGGTTGCAGGTCGCGCAGCGCGAACGGGCCGGGCGCGACGAACGTATCGGCAAGCAGGTGGCCGCCCTGGCGCACCTGCACCCGCGCGCGCGTCGCGGCCACCCCGCGCACGACCGGCGCGTAGCGCGCGAGCGACACCGGCAACATGCGGTCATCGGATTCCAGTCGCACGCCGCGCACGCCGACGGCGTCGAACAACACGCCGCTGGTGTGGAAGTCGCCGAGCTGGAACTGCGCGCCGAGCGACGGGACGTCCGTCGAGAGCGTGGTCCCCAACGTGTCCTTGCGCGACGGGCGATCGGATTGCCACGCGTGCGTGGTGCGATGGCGCAGCCGCCACGCACCCACGTTGGCACCGAGCCCCAGCCGGAGCGCCGTGCGCGTGCGCGCCCCCGCGGCAGGCTGCGATGCACGCCCGAACGCGACGCCGTAGTCGATGCGCAGCGCGTCGATGCCGGCGTCCCACTGCGCAGGGTCGATCGCGTCGTCGGCGCGCATCGCCAACGCAGCCTGCGGGATGTCGAAGGACAGCATCAGTTCGGCACCGTCGTAGTGTGCGGTTGCGCCGGGGACGAGCGCATCGATGGGAACGCACGCGTCCGAGGTCGCGGGCGGCGGGGGCGTCGTGCCCGCTGCGAGATCCAGGCGGCGCAGCACCGCCGTGTCCATGCACGGGGTCGACGTCGCGCGCGTCGCGCCCGCGGCGAAGCGCACGCGTTGTCGCCCGAGCGGTTGCCCGTTGCGGCGCAGTTCGACCTCGTGGAGGCCGACCGGTGCCGGCATTCCCTGTTCGAAGCGCGACACATCGACCAGTCCGTGCGCGGTGCGACGCAACGCACCCGCATCGAACGTGGCGTGCGGCACGTCTCCCGCGTGCACGCTGCCGATTGCATGCACGAGCGCAACGGCCAGGCCCGCACGCGCCCCGCGGATCACGGCACGGCGCTGGCGATGCGCGCCGTGCGGACTTCCTCGCCGCCGGCATCGTTGATGAACGCGAAGCGCACCGCATGGCCTGGCTGCCAAGCCTTGGCGCGCTCGCCATCGAGCGGGAACGCCAGCACATCGAACGGCGCCACCATCTCCCCGTTCATCGCCAGCACGTCGTCGCCGATGGTGGCGATGGTGACGTGGAATGCCGTGGGATTGCGGATGCGCAACACCGGCGATCCCGCGGCGTTGGCCTGCAACTCCCATTGCAGGCGATCCGGCGCCTTCGCCGCGGAGCCGGCCAATCCGTCGGGCCGATGGAACAGCTTGAGGCGACTGCGCACGGCGATCTTCAGCCGGGCGTCCGCCGCGTCGACGGGATTGGGCGGCACGTCGAGGACGTGCAGCCAGAACAGCGATTCGCGGTCCGCCGGCAACGGGGCTTGCGTGCGCTGCAACCGCACGACCTGCCCGCGGCCCGATTCGATGCGGAACAACGGGGGCTCCGGCACGAACGCGGGCGGCTGGCCCGGCGCGGCGTCCACCGCTGCGCGTTCCACCCACACTTCCACGAGCGCAGGACCATTGCGCTTGTTGGTCAGGCGGATGCTGGCGTCGCGCGCGTCGCCTTCGTGCACGACGCGCGTCGCGGACACGACGACGCTCGCAACGGCGGGACGCGCGGGCAGCACTGCGCACGCGGCCAGCGCCGCGACGATCAGGAAGAGGCAACGCATGTCGTCTCCAAGGCCCGGCGCGGCCCGCCGCGCCGGACCATCCGGCTCAGCGGTACATCAGCGAGTAGGTGACCAGCCCGGTGAACGCGCCCGGCGTGATCGGACCCGGCGCGACGCGAACGTAGGCCACGTCGAAGAACATGCGTTCGTTGGGCTGGTACTGGCGGGCGGCCGATTGCGAGGTGAGGTCGCCGATCCGGATCGCGCGGCCTTCCTCGTCGAACAACGCGAAGTGGATGGGCCCGTCGTTGGTGGGCCGGATCGTGTTGTTGACCGTGTCCATGAACGGCCCGGCCTCGAAGAAGGCCTGCACCGGGTTGGTGCCCGTGCAGTCCCTGAGCTGCAGGCCGAAGCGCGTATGGCCGGCGGCCACGCCGACGTGTTCGAGCTGCGGGGCGCTGAGCGTAGGCAGGTTGACGCTGAAGTTGCCGGAGACGTCCGGCTTGTCCACGCCATGCACGAAGCACGTGGCGGCCGTGAGTTCGCCGAAGAACGTGATGTGCCCGCTGGCCGACGCGGTGGAGGCGGTGCCCGACGCCAGCAGCGTGCCTGCGACGAGGACCAGGGAACGGAAAGGCAATTGCATGGGCGACTCCTTTGCGTGGTGGGAGTCGTCACGTTATGCGCGCGTCCGCGCCGGGTCTGTCGGGGGATTGCGCGTCGTGGGGTCAGGGTTTTCCTACACGCGCTCTACCGATACCGCACCTTCAACACCAGGATCGTCGTCGACAACCCGAACGTCACGATGTTGGCCAGGATCATCGGCCACGAATGCAGCACGATCCCGTACGCGAGCCAGAACGCCACGCCGATGGTGAACACCACGTACATCCCCAGCGAGATGCTGCGGGTGTCGCGCGTGCGGATCGTCTTGATCGTCTGCGGGAGGAATGCAACCGTCGTAAGCGTTGCGGCGACGTAGCCGGGCCATTCGTTGTCCATGGCGCGGAGTATCGCCAATCGCATCCGCTTATTGCACCTCGCGCCGCGCAAACGCGATCGCCCCGGCCGTCGTGACGAGGAGCCCGCCCACCAGTCCCGCCGTCACCGCCCACGTCGTGAAGCGCCCGTCCGCCGCATGCACCTGCAGCGGCAGGCTCCAGGGGTAGAACTTCCCGAAGCGCGCCGACTGGCCGATGAGGAACCCCGCCACCGTCGCCGTCATCCCGAACGACACCGCGACCGTGAAGCTGCGCCAGCGGATCGACGCCCACGTGTGCAGCGCGACGATCAGCATCGCCGCCGCCGTGCACGCCAGGCTGCGCGAGACCAGCAAGTCCCACGGCGGCGCGCCGGCGATGCCGGACTTCGGTTGCACCCACCCCAGCACCGCGCCGCCGATCGGCACCAGCACGACCATCGACATGGTGGCGAACGCCACCATCGCCGCCAGCACCAGCGTCTTCGCCAGGTAATGCGCGCTGCGCGGCAACGGCAAGGCGAGCAAGTGCTTCCAGCGATCCGGCCCGTGTTCCAGCCCCGCCAGCAACGCCGCCTGCAACGTCACGAACAAGGGCAGCATCAACAACGCCCACATCACCATCGCACTCTGCGCGAACATCGACCACGCCTGCGCCGGCGGCGCGACGGGCCGATGCCCGTAGTCGATGAAGCTCATTTGCAGCACATACAAGGTGACGACCAGCAGCGGCGCGATCACGCACATCCACGAGGCGAGCGTGCCGCGCAGCTTGAGGACTTCGGCGGACAGCGTGCGGGCGAGGGCGGTCATGCGTGCGCCAACTGGAAGAACAACGATTCGAGGGAGGGTTGCTCGCGCACGAGATGCGAGACCTGCAGTCCGCCTTCGACGAGCATCCGGTTGAGTTCCGCTTCCTGGCGTGCGCCGAGCGCGATGGCGAGGGTTTCCGCATCGATCGGATCGACGATTTCGCCCGCGTTCGCAAGCAACGTCGCCGCGCGCGACAGGTCATCCGCCCGCAGCAGGATCCTTGGCGCGGTGCGCGATCGCAATTCGCCGACGGTGCCCTGGAATCGCAGGCGGCCTTCGCGCAGCATCCCCACGTGGCTGGCGACTTGTTCCACTTCGCCGAGCTGGTGCGAGGAAACGAACACCGTGATGCCGTGGTCGGCGGCCAGGCTGCGCAGCAGGCGGCGCATGTCGACGATGCCGGCCGGGTCCAGGCCGTTGCCGGGTTCGTCGAGGATCAGCAGCTTCGGCGCCCCCAGCAGCGCCAGCGCGATGGCCAGCCGCTGGCGCATGCCGAGCGAGTAGTCGCGCACCGTGCGGTCGGCGGCCTCGCGCATGCCGGTGACCAGCAGCACCTCGTCGATGCGCGCGTGCGGCGCACCGAGCAGGCGGCGCGTGACTTCCAGGTTGCGGCGGCCGCTGAGGTGCGGGTGCAGCGCGGGCGATTCCACCAGCGCGCCCACCTGCGCCAGCGCGGTGCGCGGCGTGGCGTGCAGCGCGTGGCCGTGCAGCGCCACCTCGCCCCGCTGCGGCCGCAGCAGGCCGAGGAGGAGGCGGATGGTGGTGGTCTTGCCGGCGCCGTTGGGCCCGAGGAATCCGAAGATCGCACCGGCGGGCACCGACAGGTCGAGGTCCTGCACCCCGTGGCCGCCGGGGAACAGGCGGGTGAGGCCACGGGTCTGGATCGCGAGGGACATCATGGAAACATGGGGGAGGAAGCGACCGCACGATAGGGACTGCGCATCCGGCGCGGACGTGGCGGTGGTGCGGGGCACTTCCGGCAGGGTGGTCTCTGCTAGGCTTTCAGGCCCCGTTTCGCATTCCCCCTGGCAGCCGATGTCCGCTCCCGCCGTGCCCGGCACGACCCCCGATCCCCGCCACGACGTGCCGGCCTACGACCCCGCCGCGCTCGAGCCCGCCGCGCAGCGCTACTGGACCGGCCTGCGCGCCTTCGAAGTGCGCGAAGACGATCCGCGCCCGAAGTTCTACTGCCTCTCGATGCTGCCGTACCCCTCGGGCGCGCTGCACATGGGCCACGTGCGCAACTACACGATCGGCGACGTCATCAGCCGCTACCAGCGCATGACCGGCCGCAACGTGCTGCAGCCGATGGGCTGGGATGCCTTCGGCCTGCCCGCCGAGAACGCCGCGATCAAGAACCGCACGGCGCCGGCCAAGTGGACCTACGCCAACATCGAACACATGAAGGCGCAGCTGCAGCAGATGGGCTACGCCATCGACTGGAGCCGCGAGTTCGCCACCTGCCGCCCGGACTACTACGTCCACGAGCAGCGCATGTTCACCCGCCTGCTCAAGAAAGGCCTGGTGTATCGCCGCAATTCGGTCGTCAACTGGGATCCGGTCGACCAGACCGTGCTCGCCAACGAACAGGTCATCGACGGGCGCGGCTGGCGTTCGGGCGCGATCGTCGAGAAGCGCGAGATCCCGCAGTGGTTCCTGAAGATCACCGCGTACGCACAGGAACTGCTCGACGGCCTGGACACGCTGCACGGCTGGCCCGATGCCGTGCGCACGATGCAGCGCAACTGGATCGGCCGCAGCGAAGGCCTGGAGTTCGCCTTCAAGGTGGAAGGCACCGACGCCACGCTGCCGGTGTTCACCACGCGCCCCGACACGCTGATGGGCGTCACCTTCGTCAGCATCGCCGCCGAGCATCCGCTCGCGTTGCGCGCCGCGGAATCCGATCCGGCGCTGCGCGCGTTCATCGATGAACTCAAGCAGGGCGGCGTGTCCGAAGCCGAACTGGAAACCCAGGCCAAGCGCGGCATGGACACCGGCCTGCGCGCGCTGCACCCGATCACGGGCGAGCCGCTGCCGGTCTACGTCGCCAACTTCGTGCTGATGGGCTACGGCACCGGCGCGGTGATGGCCGTGCCGGGCCACGACCAGCGCGACTGGGAATTCGCCCGCGCCTACGGCCTGCCCATCCGCATGGTGATCGTGCCGCCGGAAGTGCGTGATGCGCTGGAGGAAATCGGCAAGCACGTCGCCGCGCACGACGACGACACGATGAACGCGGCGCTGCACGGCGGCGGTTCGCTCGACGTGTACGACACGCGCGCCGCGGTGGAAGTGTTCGAAGGCTTCGAGCGCAGCATCCAGGAAGAAGGCGCGTACACCGAGCGCGGCATCCTCGTGAATTCCGGCCCGTTCGACGGCATGGAGTACGACGAGGCGTTCGAAGCGCTCGCCACGCGCTTCGCGGCCGAAGGCCACGGCGCGCGCCGCGTGAACTTCCGCCTGCGCGACTGGGGCGTCAGCCGCCAGCGTTACTGGGGCTGCCCGATCCCCGTCATCTATTGCCCGAAGTGCGATGCGGTGCCGGTGCCGGAAGACCAGTTGCCCGTCGTGCTGCCCGAAGACGTCGCCGATGCCTTCGCGAAGGGCCACGTGCAGTCGCCGCTGAAGTCCGATCCGGAATGGCGCAAGACCACCTGCCCGCAATGCGGCGGGCCGGCGGAGCGCGAGACGGACACGTTCGACACCTTCATGGAGTCCAGCTGGTACTACGCGCGCTACACCTCGCCGGGCGCCGCGGACATGGTGGATGCGCGCGCCGATTACTGGACGCCGGTGGACCAGTACATCGGCGGCATCGAGCACGCGATCCTGCACCTGCTGTATTTCCGCTTCTACCACAAGCTCCTGCGCGACGAAGGCCTGGTGCACAGCGACGAACCGGCCACCAACCTGCTGTGCCAGGGCATGGTGATCGCCGAGACGTTCTATCGCGAAGACGCGCAGGGCCACCGCGAGTGGTTCAACCCCGCGGACGTGGAAACCGAACGCGACGAACGCAGCCGCATCACCGGCGCGCGCCTGATGTCCGACGGCCAGCCGGTGCACATCGGCGGCATCGAGAAGATGTCGAAGTCGAAGAACAACGGCGTCGATCCGCAGGCGATGGTCGACAAGTTCGGCGCAGACACGGTGCGCCTGTTCTCGATGTTCGCCGCACCGCCCGAGCAATCGCTGGAGTGGAACGAGGCGGGCGTCGAAGGCATGGCGCGCTTCCTGCGCCGCTTCTGGCGCGAAGTGCTCACGCATGTCGCGCAGCCCGACCATCCGGAAGTCGACCCCGCGTCGCTGGACGCCGCGCAGAAAACCCTGCGCCGCCAGTTGCACGAAACCATCCAGAAAGTCGGCGACGACTACGGCCGCCGCCACAGCTTCAACACCGCGATCGCGGCACTGATGGAACTGCTCAACCACGTCGCGAAGTTCAACGACATGAGCGACCAGGGCCGCGCCGTGCGCCACGAAGCGCTGCAGGCGATGGTGCTGCTGCTCAACCCGGTCACGCCGCACGTGTGCCACGCGTTGTGGCAGGCGCTGGGCCATGCGGAGACGTTGCTGGAAGACGTGCCGTTCCCGAAGGCCGATCCCGCCGCGCTCGTGCGCGACGCATTGACGATCGCCGTGCAGGTCAACGGCAAGCTGCGCGGCACCATCGAGGTCGCACCCGACGCGTCGCGCGAGGCGATCGAAGCCGCGGCCCTGGCCGAACCCCACGTCGCGCGCTTCCTCGAAGGGCAGCAGGTGCGCAAGGTGATCGTGGTGCCGGGGAAGATCGTCAACATCGTGGCGGCTGCGTGATGGCTGGCCCGACCTTGCCCGCCACCGCCCCCTCGTCCAGACTCCGCCGCATGCCCAATCTTCCCAAGTGGTTCCGCGGCGCCGGCCTGGCCACGCTCGTCCTGTTGTGCAGCGCCTGCGGTTTCCACCTGCGCAACGCGATCGTCGTGCCGCCCGAGCTCACCCCGATGCGCATCGTCGCGCCGGATCCGTACAGCCCGCTGGCCGAGTCGCTGTCCGAATCGTTGCAGCGCGCCGGCGTGCAGCCGGCCACGGACGACATGGAGCAGGCCACCACGCTGCAGATCCTGTCCGAGCGCTGGGGCGACACGCCGATCAGCATCGACGAACTGGGCCGCGCGCAGGAATTCAGCCTGCGCTACGCGGTGATCTTCGCCCTCGTCGACGCCGAAGGCACGATCGTCGTGCCGCAGCAGGCCGTGGAGCTGTCGCGCGATTACGTCGCACCGCCGGCCGACTCGATCGGCAAGACCAGCGAGCGCGAACTGCTGGCGAAGGAACTGCGCCGCGAGATGAGCACCGCGATGCTACGCCGCATCGGCGCCGCGCTGCTGTCCACGCAGCCCAAGGCCGACAGCAAGGCCGGCGCCTCGGCCGACCCGGCCACGGTGCACTGAACATGCGCCGGCGCGTGCGATGAGCGAACTCCGGCCGGACCGGCTCGCGGCGCAACTGGCGGCCGAGCCCCTGCGGCCCGCGTACCTCGTCGCCGGGCCCGAAGCCCTCGTCGTCCTCGAAGCTGCCGACGCCATCCGCGCCGCCGCGCGCGAGCAGGGCATCGGCGATCGCGAAGTGTTCGACATCGAAGGCCGCGATCCCGACTGGGATTCGTTGTCCGCCGCGTTCAATGCGCCGGGCCTGTTCGCGACGCGCCGCGTCGTCGAAGTGCGCATGCCCACCGGCAAACCGGGCAAGGAAGGCGCGGAAGTCTTCACCGAATTCGCGGCCAATCCGCCGCCCGACGTCGTGCTGCTGGTCACCTGCGCCGACTGGAGCCGCCAGCACGGCGGCAAGTGGAGCGAAGCGCTGGGCCGCATCGGCCACCAGGTGATCGCCTGGCCGATCAAGCCGCACGAATTGCCCGACTGGATCGAACGCCGCCTGCGCGCGCGCGGCCTGCGCGCCGATCGCGACGCGGTGCAGGCGCTGGCCGAACGCGTCGAAGGCAACTTGCTCGCCGCCGCGCAGGAAATCGACAAGCTGGCGTTGCTCGCCGACGGCAACACGATCGACCTGGCGCGGATGCAGGCGCTGGTGTCGGATTCGGCGCGCTACGACGTGTTCCGCCTCGTCGATGCAGCGATGAACGGCGAGGGCGCGCAGGTGTCGCGCATGCTGCACGGGCTGCGGTCCGAAGGCGAAGCGGTGCCCGCCTTGCTCGGCATGGTGTGCATGGAATTGCAGCGCGCCGCGGCGCTCTCGCGCGTGCAGGCGCGCGGCGGCAACCTCAACGCGGAGTTCAAGGCGCAACGCATCTGGGATTCGAAGCAGGCCGCGTACACGCGCGCGTTGCAGCGGCATGACGCCGCGCGCTGGGAACGCTTCGCCGCCGAAGCCGGGCGCGTGGATCGCATCGCGAAGGGGCGCCCGCGCTGGGGCCAGGATCCGATGGATGCGTGGATCGCGCTCGAACGCGTGCTGCTTGCCGTCGCCAATCCCAAAGCGATGCGGTTGCTGGGCTGACGCGTGACGCCGCTGATGCTCTGCTACGGCGGCACGTTCGATCCGGTGCACACCGGCCACCTCGCGATCGCCCGCGCGGTGCGCGATGCGATGCACGCCGATGTCTTCCTGCTGCCCGCCGCCGATCCGCCGCACAAGGGACCGACGCACGCCGACGCCAAGCAACGCGCGCGCATGCTCGAACTGGCGGTGCAGGGCGAACCCGGCTTGCACGTCGACCGGCGCGAACTGCGCCGCGCCGGCCCGTCGTACACCTTCGACACCCTGCGCGAATTGCGCGACGAGGTCGGCCCGCACGTGCCCATCGCCTGGATCGTCGGTGGCGACTCGGTGTTCGAACTCGCCGCCTGGCACCGCTGGCGCGAACTCTTCGACCTTGCGCACCTGCTGGCCATCGCGCGCCCGGGCGCCCCGATCGAACGCGATGTGCTGGCCGCCCGCGCCCCCGCGGTGCAGGCCGAACTCGAACCGCGCTGGTGCCTGCCGGGCCAGCTGCATTCCATGCCGGCCGGCGGGTTCGCGGAATTCCCGCTGCCGCAGGCCCGGCCGGAGTCCTCGACCGAGCTGCGCCGGCGCATCGCGGCCGGCGACCCCCGCTGGCCCGACTGGGTGCCACCGCCGGTGGCGGACTTCATCCGGGAACACCGCCTCTACGACGGCCGGGCCCGGGATGCCGACGCATTCACGCCAGCGGCCGAGAACGGGCCCGTATAATCACGGCCGCCAACACCACCAGGCCGCCCGGGCCCTAACCACTTGACCACTGCCGCCCAAGTCATCAAGACCCGTCTTCCCAACCCGCCGCCGCCGACCGACGTCCTGCTGCAACACGTGCGCAACGCCGTCGAAGAACTCAAAGCGAAGGATGTCGTCGAGATCGACGTCCGCGGCAAGACCAGCGTCACCGACCACCTGGTGATCGCCTCCGGCACCTCCACGCGCCACGTCAAGTCGATCGCCGACGAAGTCGTGCGCCACGCCAAGAAGCTCGACTGCATGCCGCTCGGCGTGGAAGGCGAGCGCGAGGCGGAGTGGGTGCTGGTCGACCTCGGCGACGTGGTCGTCCACGTCATGCTGCCTCGCGTGCGCGAGTTCTACGCGCTCGAACGCCTGTGGACCGTCGGCGACCAGCCGCCGGAAGAACAGGACGACGCGCTCGCCTCGGGCCGCAGCGCCTGAAGGCAAGGTTGATCGCCGTCGGCGAACGCGCACCCGCGTGGGTCGCCGACGGATTCGCCGAATACCGCAAGCGGCTCTCGCACTGGTTGCCGCTGGACCTGGTCGAAATCGAACCCGGCATTCGCGGCAAGGGCCGCGATGCCGTGCGCGCGACGTTCGATGAAGGTCAACGCGTGCTCGCGGCGATCCCGAAAGGCGCGTGGGTCGTCGCGCTCGACGGCCGCGGGAAGGCATGGTCTTCCGAACAACTCGCGCAGCGCATGGAGCATTGGCGCGGCGCGGGCAAGGACCTGTGCTTTTTGATCGGCGGGCCCGAAGGCCACGCGCTCGAGGTGATCGCGCGCGCCGATGAAACCTGGTCGCTCGGCGCGCTGACCTTGCCGCACATGCTGGTGCGGCTGGTGCTGGCGGAGCAGCTGTATCGCGCGAACGCGCTGCTCGCCAACCACCCATATCATCGAGGTTGACCCAGCCAAGGCTGGCTCAGCCGCGCCTAGCGCACCGTGAAGTTGATCGGGACCAGCCCGATCGCCTGCACCGCCACGCCGCCGCGCATCGCCGGCTTGAACGTCCAGCGCGTCAGGACCTGCTTGCGCGCGGCGTCATCGAGACGGCGGTTGCCGCTGCTCGACTGGATCGCCACGTCGATCGGCTTGCCGTCCACGTCCACCAGCACTTTCAGCAGCACCGTGCCTCCGATGCGGCGGCGTTCTTCTTCCTTCGGATAGCTCGGCGGCGGTGCGCTGGCGTAGACGAGCTGCGCGTCGGCGATCGGCGTGGTGTCGATCGCGGGCGGGACGGTGACGACTTCTTCGGTGGGCGTCGTTTCGACGTACGGGTCGGACATCGGGGTGCTGTCGTCGGTGACCACCGGCGGATCGACCGGGTGCGGGGCGACGTTGCGCGTCGTGACCGTGACCGGATGCGGGACCGGCGGGGGCGGCGTGACCGGGACGACGTCGGGCTTCTTCTTCGGGATGAGGACGACGTCGGTGAAGAGGTCTTCGCGTGTCTCCGGCACCGGCGCCGCCATCGGCAACATCAACAAGGCGAACGCCGCGACGTGCAGTGCGATGACGGCGGCGTACGCGGCGATGCGGGCGGGACTCGGGCGCTCGGCGAGCTGGCCGAGCTGTGCGAAGCGGGGAGCGTGGACGAGCGTGTGACCCATGGCCTTGCCTCCGTGACGTTGCGTGATGGCTGCAACGCGCGCGGTTCGGCGATGGGGTTTGCGGTCAGCGTTTTTTTTCGTCGCGCGCCGGGTCGGGGGACTCGTCCGTGTCGCGGTCGATGCCGGGCTCGTCCGGGTTGGGTGCCGGGGGTTCGTTGTGTTGCGCCTGGGCGTCGCCCTTGTCGCGCGGTTGGTTCTCGGCGTAGCCGGCGTTGCGACCCGCCCGCGGGTCGGCCGCGGGCGGGGTGTCTTTCCGTGTGGGGCTCATGGTGCTGGCGCTCCGCGTGCGCAGGGCGCACGCCAGCGCGCAGTGTCAGCGTCCGAGTTCGAAGACGACGTCAAGGCTGACCGACAGCGTGGTCTCGCCCGGCGACACCGCGGTGTCCTTCGCCATCGATTGCGCGCGCATCGCCATCATCGGCATCGGCGGCTGGGGGAAGCCACCGCCTTCACTGATGCTCACGATGCGGCGCACGCGCAGGCCCATGGCCTTGGCATACGTCTCGGCGCGCGCCTGTGCCTTGTGCAGCGCGGCGATGCGGGCTTCGTCGTAGGCCGGTTCCGGCTGGTCGACTTCGAAGTTCGGGCCGTTCACCTGGTTGGCGCCGTTGGCCACCAGCGCATCGAGCACCTTGCCGAGCTTGCCGATGTCGCGGACCTTGAGGTTGACGGTGTTGCTGGCCTGGTAGCCGGTGATCACCGGCGGCTGGTTCTCGGCGTAGCGGTACTGCGGCTGGATCGAGATGCCGGCGGTCTGGATGTCGCGCTCGGCGATGCCCGCGGCGCGGATGGCCGCCATCACCTTGTCCATCTGCACGGCGTTGGCGCGCATCGCGGCGTTGGCGTCGGCGGCCTGCGTGACGACGCCGGCGGACACCGTGGCGACGTCGGGCACGCGCTTGGACTCCGCCTGCGCGGAGACGTTGAGCAGGGTGCCGTCGGCGGGGATGGCGTAGCCGGGGGCGGCGGTCTGGGCGTGGGCGGTCATGGCGGTACCGGAAGCAAGGGCGATGGCGAGCACGAGGGGAGAGAGCAGGGGACGCAGGCGCATGTGGAACTCCGTGAGGGTGCGAACGTGCGGATGAAGAACCATGAAGCGGCGGGGTGAACGAACTGTGAGGCGCACCGGGGTTGCGCGGCGTGCCTGCGCGGGGCGCGGTACAGCCGCGGGTTAGACTCCGGCCGATGCTGCATCTTGCCTCGCGTTCTCCTCGCCGCTCCGAATTGCTGGCCCGCCTGGGCTACGCCTTCGGCGTGCTCGAGCTCGACCTGCCGGAACACCGCCAGCCCGGCGAACCCGCCGAAGACTACGTGCGCCGCGTCGCGCGCGAGAAGGCCGGGGCCGGACTGATGCAGGTGATGGCCACCGCCGGCGCGGTGGTCCTGGGCGCCGATACCGAAGTGATCCTCGACGACGACGTCTTCGGCAAGCCGCGCGATGCGCGCGATGCCGCCGCCATGCTGCAGCGCCTCTCGGGCCGCACGCACCAGGTCGTCTCGGCCGTCAGCGTGGTCTCGCCGGCGCGCGAAGCGCAGGCCGTCTCGCGGTCCGAGGTGACCTTCGCCACGCTCGACCCCGCGGCCATCGATGCTTACCTGTCCACCGGCGAATGGGACGGCAAGGCGGGCGCCTACGGCATCCAGGGCCACGCCCAGGCCTTCATCGAACACCTCTCGGGGAGCTACTCCGGCGTGATGGGCTTGCCTTTGTTCGAAACCGCGCGTCTCCTGAAGGAATTCGACATCCTCCCGGGGACACGCGCATGACCGAAGAAATCCTGGTCAACGTCACCCCGCGCGAGACGCGCGTGGCCGTCGTCGAGAACGGCATGCTGCAGGAGCTGCACATCGAACGCGGCTGGCGCCGCGGCGTGGTCGGCAACATCTACAAAGGCAAGGTGCAGCGCGTCATGCCCGGCATGCAGGCCGCGTTCGTCGAGATCGGGCTGGACCGCGCCGCGTTCCTGCACGCCAACGACATCGTGCGCCCCGCGCCCCTGCCGAGTGCGGAAGGCGACGAAGGCCCCATGCCGCCCACGCAGCAGGCGCGTCCCATCTTCGACCTGCTGCGCGAAGGCCAGGACGTCGTCGTGCAGGTGGTCAAGGATCCGATCGGCAGCAAGGGCGCGCGCCTCACCACGCAGCTCAGCATTCCGTCGCGCTATCTCGTGCTGCTGCCGCAGTCGCGCGTGATCGGCGTGTCCTCGCGCATCGAGGACGAAACCGAACGCGCGCGCCTGAAGAGCCTGGTCGCCGAATTCGCCGGCGGCGGCGAGCAGGGCTACATCGTGCGCACCAACGCCGAAGGCCAGCCCGCCGAAGCGCTCGCCGAAGACATCGCCTACCTCAGCCGCGTGTGGGCGCTGGTGGAAAACCACACCGCCAGCACGCGCGTGGGCGCCTGCATCTACGAAGACCTCAACCTGCCGATGCGCGCGGTGCGCGACCTCATCCGCCGCGACGTCGAGAAAGTGAAAGTCGATTCGCGCGAAACCTTCGACCGCCTGCGCGTGTTCGCCGCGCAGTACATGCCGGGCCTGGCGGAAAAGATCGAGCACTACAGCGGTGCGCGGCCGATCTTCGACCTGTACGGCGTCGAGGACGAAATCCAGCACGCGCTGGAAAAGGAAGTCCCGCTGAAATCCGGCGGTTACCTCGTCATCGACCAGACCGAAGCGATGACCACGGTGGACGTCAACACGGGCTCGTTCCTTGGCCAGCGCAACCTCGAGGAAACGGTGTACCGCACCAACCTCGAAGCCGCGCAGGCCGTCGCGCGCCAGCTGCGGCTGCGCAACCTCGGCGGCATCATCATCATCGACTTCATCGATATGGTGGACGCCGAGCATCGCCGCCAGGTGCTGCGCACGCTGGAGAAGTCGCTCGCGAAGGACCACGCCAAGACCACGGTGTACGACTTCTCGCCGCTCGGCCTGGTCGAGATGACGCGCAAGCGCACGGTCGAAAGCCTCGAGCGCCAGCTGTGCGAGCCCTGCCACGAATGCGGCGGCCGCGGCACGCTCAAGACGTCGGAGACGGTGACGTACGAAATCTTCCGCGAGATCACGCGCGCGGTGCGGCAGTTCGAAGCGGCGCGCCTGCTGGTCATCGCCTCGCCCAAAGTCGTCGCGCGCATCACCGACGAAGAGTCGGCGGCGGTGGCGGAGCTGGAGGAGTTCCTCGGCAAGTCGATCCGCTTCCAGTCGGACGAGCAATACCTGCAGGAACAATTCGATGTCGTCCTCCTCTGACGGGACGACTTGATGCCGACGCCGTTGCGCCGACGCCTCCGCCACGCACGCCGGTTCTTCGGATACGGCGCGCTCGTGGTGGTCGTGCTCGTCGCGCTGCTGGTCGGCATCGCCAACCAGTTGCTGCCGCTGGCCGAACGCAATCCGCAACGCGTCGCCGCGTGGCTGAGCGAGCGCGCGGGGCGGCCCGTGCATTTCTCCGCGCTGGACACGGAATGGACGCGGCGCGGGCCGGTGCTGCGCCTGGACGACCTGCGCATCGGCGAGGGCGCGTCGTCGTTCCTCGTCGGCGATACCGAAATGCTGGTGTCGCTGTATGCCGGCCTGCTGCCGGGCCGCACGTTCACCGAGCTGCGCCTGCGCGGCCTGGACATCACCGTGCAGCGCGACGACGACGGCCAGTGGAGCGTGCGCGGCCTGCCGGGGCAACAGCAGACGACCGAAGGCGATCCGTTCGCCGCGCTCGAACGCCTCGGCGAACTGCAGGTCATCGGCGGGCGATTGCATGTCGTCGCGCCGTCGCTGTCGATCGATGCCACCGTGCCGCGCATCGACCTGCGCCTGCGCGTGGAAGGCGACCGCATCCGCAGCGGCCTGCGCGCGTGGATGCGGCCGAACGTGTCGCCGCTGGATGCCACGCTCGATTTCGACCGCAAGCAGGGCGACGGCCGCGCGTATGCCGGCGCGCAGAAGGCCGACCTCGCCGTGTGGGCGCCGCTGCTGAAACTGATGGGCGTGCAGGCGCAGGCGGGTCGCGGCCGCGCCGCTGCGTGGGCGACGTTGCGCGACCATCGCGTCGCCGATGTCACCTTCCAGGCCGCGCTCGATGCGGTCGCGTTGCAGGGCGCGCGCATCGACGGCATGGCCACGCCGCCGCGCGCGCGCTTCGACCACGTCGATGCCTTCGCGCGATTCCGGCACACGGGCGGCGGCGACTGGCGCTTCGATGCGCCGCGCCTGCGCCTGGAAACACAGGGCAACCGCCAGGTGCTCGATGGCCTGGTGATGGGCGGCGGACGTCGCTTCGGCATGGCCGCCGAACGCATCGATGCCGGCCCGTTGCTGCAGGTCGCCGCGTTGAGCGATCGCATGGACGCGGGCCTGCGTCGCTGGGTCGTGCAATCGAAGCCCAACGCGACGCTCGAACACATCGAAGTCGCCGGCGCACACGGCGTGTTGCGTGCGAATGCGCGCATCTCCGCGCTCGCGTTCGCACCGGTCGGCAACAGTCCGGGCCTGTCGGGCCTGGGCGGCAGCTTCGTCGCCGATGCCGACGGCTTCGTGTTCGATGCCGATTCGTCGGCGCAGATGGATTTCTGGTGGCCCGCCGGGTTCGGCGTGCACCATCCGGCGACGCTGCGCGGCAAGATCGCCGGCTGGCGCGAAGGCGCGGGCTGGCGCGTCGGCACCGACGCGCTGAAGGTCACGGGCTCGGATTTCGGCGTGCTCGCCCGCGGCGGCTTGTGGTGGCAGGGCGACGGCACGCGGCCGTGGATCGACATCGCGGCCGACCTCGATGATTCGCCGGTCACGGCCGCGCGCGGCTTCCTCGTGCGGCACCTGATGGCCGATGCCACCGAACACTGGCTCGATACCGCGCTGCTCAGCGGCACCGTGCACGGCGGGCGCGCGATCATCACCGGCGACCTCGACGAGTGGCCGTTCGTGCACGACAACGGCCTGTTCCGCGCCGATGCCGAACTCGTCGACATGCAAGTGAAGTTCTCGCCCGAGTGGCCCGCGGCCGAACACCTGCACGGGATGGCGAGCTTCATCGGCAACGGGTTCAACGTCGTCGGCGACCACGCGGTGCTGCAGGGCGTGCAAGTCAGCAAACTCGCGGCGGGCATCGCCGAATACGGCAAGGCCGAACTCACCGTGCAGGCGAGCGGCGCAAGCGATGCGTCGAAACTCGTCGCGCTGCTGCAGCACAGTCCGCTCGAGAAGGACCAGGGCGAAACGCTCGACAACATCACCGCCAGCGGTCCGGCCGCGGTCACCTTCGACATGTTGTTGCCGATGCATCCGGGCGGCGGCAAGGGCCGCACGCACGGCACGGTGGACCTGCAGGGCGCGAAGCTGCGCGAGAACCGCTGGGACCTGGCGTTCGACGATGTGCGTGGCCGCGCGGATTACGGCGACGGCGGATTTGCCGCCAATGCCTTGCAGGTGCAGCACGACGGCGCACCCGGCACGCTCGCGTTGCGCGCGGGCACCGGGTTCGTGAAGGACGCGTCGCAAGCGTTCGAAGGCGAACTGCGCGCCAACCTCGATGCGAAGACGCTGGTGGATCGCGCCGGCAATCTTGCTTGGCTGAAGCCTTACCTCGACGGGCGCTCGGCGTGGACGATCGGCGTCGCGCTGCCGAAGAACGTCGGCGCGAAGGACGCCGCGCCGAGCAAGCTGTCGCTGCGCTCCAATCTCGTCGGCACCACGCTCAGCTTGCCCGCGCCCTTGCGCAAGGCTGCGGGCGTCGCGCTGGCGACCACCGTCGACACGGATCTCCCGATGGGCGATGGCGAAGTGCGCGTCGCGCTCGGCAACCTCGCGGCGTTGCGTGCGCGCACGCGCGGCACGCAGACCGGATTGCGCGTGGTGCTCGGCAGCAATCGCGTGGATGACGCACCGCCGGCATCGGGCCTCATTGCAACGGGACGTGCGGCGTCGCTCGATGCGATCGACTGGATCGCATTGGCGCAGGGCGACTCGAACAACACGAAGAAGAGCGGCGACGGCCTCGCGTTGCGGCACATCGACCTGCGCGCCGATCGGTTGTTGCTGCTCGGTGGCGTGTTCCCGGACGCGCGCCTGCAGGTGTCGCCGTCGGCGACCGGCAGCACGGTGCAGGTGGCCGGTCCCGCGCTCGTCGGCACGGTCGAAGTGCCGTCGTCCGACAAGGGCACGATCTCCGGACGCTTCGATCGCGCGTACTGGCGCGCGCCGCCGAAGACGGTTGCGACCGCCGCGACGTCTCCGGAAGAAGATCCCAATCCCATCTCCCCCGGCAGCATCCCGCCGCTGTCGTTCGATGTCGCCGACCTGCGCCTCAACGCGCTCGCGCTCGGCAAGGCGACGATCCGCACGCATTCCACCGGGGACGGCCTGCGCTTCGACACCGCGCAGGCGCAATCGGCGAAGCACAAGCTCGCGCTGACGGGCGAGTGGAGCGGGCAGGGCAAGTCCGCGCGTTCCAACATCGGTCTGCGCATCGACAGCCAGGATTTCGGCGCGTTGCTCGACGGCCTCGGGTTCGGCGGACAACTTGCGGGCGGCGCAGGCACGGCCAACTTCGATGCCGCATGGCCCGGCGCGCCGCGCGACTTCGATGCACGCCTCGTCGACGGCCGCCTCGCGCTCGACGTGAAGGAAGGGCGCCTGCTCGAAATCGAACCCGGCGCGGGCCGCGTGCTCGGCTTGCTGAGCCTGGCGCAGCTGCCCAAGCGCATGCTGCTCGACTTCCGCGATTTCTATTCGAAGGGCCTCGCGTTCGACACCGTCTCCGGCCACGTGCGGCTGGTCTCCGGCATCGCGCGCACCGACGACCTGTCCATCGACGGGCCCGCCGCGCAGATCCACATCCACGGCACCGCCGACCTGCAGGCGCAGACATTCGACCAGACCGTCGAAGTGCTGCCGCGCGCCGGCAACCTCCTCACGGTCGCCGGTGCGATCGCCGGCGGCCCGGTCGGCGCCGCGATCGGCGCGGCTGCCAACGCCGTGCTGAAAAAGCCGCTGGGCCAGCTCGCCGCGAAGACCTATCGCGTCACCGGCCCGTGGAAGGACCCCAAGGTGGAAGTCCGCAAGCGCGAACCGCAAGGCCGCGCGTCCGCATCGGCCGATGAATCCACGGGCGGCTGAGCTTGCCCGCCTTGCGTCGCGCCCGCGCAACACCATCTGATCTAGCGTTGCCCCTTCGATTGCCCACGGGATCCCCATGACCCTGCCGCTCCGCCTCGCCGAAACCCGCCTGCTGGTCCCCGCCGGCCTCGACACCGCCAACCTCGATGCCGCCTTCTCCACGCTGCTCGGGCCGGGCATCGACTTCGGGGACCTGTATTTCCAGCACGCGCGGCGCGAAAGCTGGACGATGGAAGACGGCATCGTGAAGGATGGTGCGCATTCGATCGAACAGGGCGTGGGCGTGCGCGCGATCTCCGGCGAGAAGACCGGCTTTGCGTATTCCGATGAAATCGATACGCCCGCGTTGCTCGAAGCCGCGAAATCCGCGCGTGCGATCGCGCGCGATGGCTCCGCGATGTCGCCGCGTGCGCTCGTGCCGGGCGGCGGACGTTCGCTGTATACGGCGGACGATCCGATCGACGGCTTGCCGAACGAAGAAAAAGTGGAAGCGCTGCGTGCGCTCGATCGCCTGCTGCGCGCCGCCGATCCGCGCGTGAAGCAGGTGATGGTGAGCCTGGCCGGTGGCGTGGACACCGTGCTCGTCGCGCGCAGCGATGGCGTGCTCGCCGCCGACGTGCGCCCGCTGGTGCGCCTCAACGTGCAGGTGATCGTCGAACAGGAAGGCCGTCGCGAGAGCGGCTACGCCGGTGGCGGCGGTCGTTACTCGTATGCCGAATTGCTCGGCGGCGGCAAGCCCGAACACTTCGCGCGCGAAGCGTTGCGGCAGGCGCTGGTGAACCTCGACGCGATCGACGCACCCGCCGGCCTCATGCCCGTCGTGCTCGGCAACGGCTGGCCCGGCGTGCTGCTGCACGAAGCGGTCGGTCACGGCCTCGAAGGCGACTTCAACCGCAAGGGCACCTCCACGTACGCCGGCCGCATGGGCCAGCGCGTCGCATCGCCGGGCGTCACGATCGTCGACGACGGCACGTTGCCCGGCCGTCGCGGCTCGCTCAACATCGACGACGAAGGCACGCCCACCGCGTGCACCACCTTGATCGAAGACGGCGTGCTGGTCGGCTACATGCAGGACACGCACAACGCGCGCCTGATGGGCATGGCGCCCACCGGCAACGGTCGCCGCGAATCCTTTGCGCACCTGCCGATGCCGCGCATGACCAACACCTACATGCTCGCGGGCACGCACGATCCGGAAGAAATGATCCGCTCGGTGAAGAAGGGCCTGTACGCGGTGAACTTCGGCGGCGGCCAGGTCGACATCACCAGCGGCAAGTACGTGTTCTCCGCGACCGAGGCGTACCTGATCGAAGACGGCAAGATCACCGCGCCGGTGAAGGGCGCCACCCTGATCGGCAACGGCCCGGAAACCATGCAACGCGTGAAGATGATCGGCAACGATCTCGCGCTCGACGAAGGCGTGGGCGTATGCGGCAAGGACGGGCAGAGCGTGCCGGTGGGCGTGGGGCAGCCGTCGCTGTTGATCGACCAGCTGACCGTGGGCGGGACGCAGGCGTGAAGCAGAAGCCGGGACAAGGGACCGGGGACCGGGGACCAGTGCAGGTCTCAGGCCTCGGCGTCGTCGTCCGCTTCCTCCGGTCCCTCGTCCCCGGTCCCCGGTCCCGCATCCATCGCATCCCGCACCGCGTGGTAGATCTCGCGATACGCCCGCGGCGGTTTGTTGCGCTTCTTTTCCTCGATCGCATTGCGCACCAGTTGTCGCAGGTGCTGGCGGTCGGCGGTGGGATGTTCGGTGAGGAACGCGGCCAGCGCGTCGTCGCCGTCGTCGAGCAGGCGGTCGCGCCAGGCTTCGATGCGGTGCATCGCAGCCACTTCGCGGCGCGAGGCTTCGCCCTTTTCCTCGAGCGCATCGCGGATCGCGTCCAGCGCCTCGTCGTCTTCGCGCCGCATCTGCTTGGCCAGGAATTGCAGCTGGCGCTTGTGCGCGACGTGCGAGGTGATGCGGCGCGTTTCGAGGATGTGCGGCATCAGCGCATCGGGGATCGGCAGCTTGGCCAGCTGCGCGTCGCTCAGCGCCGCCAGCTTTTCGCCGAGGTCGAACACGTCCAGCGCCGCGCGCCGTTGCTGGCTGCGGCTGGGGGCGAGGAAATCGCCGGTTTCCGGATCCTTGCCACGCATCGCCCTTGCCTCGTCCGTCTCTGAATTCGCCCGGAAGGATAGACCATTGAACAACGCCCCCCTGTCGACGACCGATCACGCCCTGTCCAGCGACGACAGCGTCGCGCGGCTCGAGGTCCTCGGCGGCATCGCCCGGCAACTCCTGGACCGCTGCCGCGCCGCCGGCGCCACCCAGGCCGAGGTCTCGGCCTCGCAGGAACACGGCCTCAACGTCAACGTGCGCATGGGCTCGGTGGAGACCGTGGAATCCACGCGCGACCGCGGCATCGCCGTCACCGTCTACTTCGGCCAGCGCAAGGGCAGCGCGAGCACCGCGGACCTGCGCGAGGAAAGCCTGTCGGCCACCGTCGAACAGGCCTGCGCGATCGCCCGCCACACCGAAGACGATGAAGCCGCGGGCCTGGCCGACGCCGCGCTGATGGCGCGCGAGGTGCGCGAGTTCGACGGCTGGCATCCCTGGGCGCTGGACGCCGACCAGGCCATCGACATCGCGCTGGCCTGCGAACAGGCGGGCCGCGACGCGGATGCGCGCATCGAGAACAGCGACGGCGCGTCGGTGGGCAGCAGCGCGTCGATGAGCGTGTACGCGAATTCGCACGGCTTCATCGGCGCCGAGCGCAGCACGCAGCACACGATTGGCTGCGCGCTGATTGCCGGCCGCGGCGATGCGATGCAGCGCGATGGCTGGTACACGACGGCGATCGCGGCCGACGACCTGGAAGCCGCGGCGGCCGTGGGCCGGCATGCGGCGGAGCGCGCGGCGTCGCGCCTGCAGCCGCGTTCGTTGCCGACGGGCGAGGTGCCGGTGTTGTTCCATTCCGAGGTCGCGCGTTCGCTGATCGGGCATTTCCTCGGCGCGATTTCCGGCGGTGCGCTGTATCGCCGCGCGAGTTTCCTCGTCGACAGCGTGGGCACGCAGGTCTTCCCCGACTGGTTCGACCTGCAGGAGCGTCCGTTCCTGATGCGCGGCTTCCGTTCGTCGTCGTTCGATTCGGAAGGCGTGGCGACGCGCGAGTCGCCGCTGGTGTCGGCCGGCGTGTTGCAGCGTTACGTGCTCGGCAGTTACTCGGCGCGCAAGCTCGGCCTGCAGACGACGGCGAACGCCGGCGGCGTGCACAACCTCGACGTCAAGGCGAACGCGGGCGACTTCGATTCGCTCGTGCGCGGCATGGGCCGCGGTCTGCTGGTGACGGAATTGATGGGGCAGGGCGTGAACGCAGTGACGGGCGATTATTCGCGCGGCGCAGCGGGGTTCTGGGTGGAAGACGGACAGATCACGTTCCCCGTCGACGGGATCACGATCGCCGGCAACCTCAAGAAAATGCTGGGTGCGATCGAAGCCGTGGGCACGGACGTCGATCCGCGTTCGCACATCCGTTCGGGGTCGATCCTGGTCGGCAAGATGACGGTCGCGGGCGAGTGAGCTTGTGTCATCCCTGCGAAAGCAGGGACCCAGAAGCGAGGCGCATCAACCGCCTCCGGTACGGCGCTCCGCCGCGATGAGGGCGACAGGTCCTTGCCCGGCGCGTTCCGCTGTCCCTGCTCCAGGCACCGGCCGTGCGCCATCCATGGCGCAGTTCAAGGACCTGTCGCCCTCATCACGTCGAAGCGCTTCGCGACCTGATCGTTGCGACGCTGCGTAGGGTAGAGCCTCGCACCGAATCACTAGGTTGCTGGCGAACAGCTGCACCCGGACGGACGGCGCACTGCACGCCCAGCCAATCCCGCTCCGCTGCCTCGCCATCCATGGCTGCGAGCATCGGCGCCGTCCATCCATGGACGGCTGCGCGGGATTGGCTCGGCGTGCGGTGCGCCTCACCGCAACGTTGGTTGCTGCGGGTTCGGTTTGCTTGAAGCAAAGCGCGCGACTGACGCAGGATCTGCGCATCTCACTCTGTCGTGTCCTCCGGATCATGCTCGGGGTGGAACGGGGAATCGAACGCTTCGACGAACAGTCCTGTGGGCGCAGGAAACGTGTCCACGGCATCGGAGCCGACGAAGACGTAGAAGTCGCCACCGAAATGGATGAACGTGTTGTCGCGCCCTTCGAGCATCATCCAGATCGTTTCCCGCAGGTTCGCGACGATGATGGATCGCAGGCGGTCGTCGGGCGCGACGGGAATGTCGATCAGCCCTTCGGTTGGATCATCCGGACCGTAGAACTCCAACGCCGCGACCCTGAGCGTGTCGACGTTCGCCAGCGCGACGAAGCGCATGATCGCCTCGACGTACAGTCCTTCAACGCGTTCGTACTCCTCGCGCGTCAACACGCCATCGGCGAACGTGCCCCCGATGTCGGACACCGAGGTCCAGTCGTCCCGCATGTAAGCCCCGTTATCGGCACGGCGGAAGGCGGGGTTGTACTTGGTCACGCGGAACTGGGCCATGACGTTGCCTGGCGTTGCAATCGATCAATTGCGAATTCTATCCCGAACGCCGAAACACGCCGAAGCCGCGCACTGCGCTCCGAGCCGAACGTGCACGACTCAACGTTGCGGTGCGCCGTCCGTCCGAGTGCAGCTGTTCGCCAGAAACACACCGATCCGGTGCATGGCGCTACCCCTACGCAGCGTCGCAACGTTCCGGTCGCCGTGCCGGAGGAGGTTGATGCAAAAAAAAACGGCGCCGAAGCGCCGTTTTTCTTTGTCGCGATCGACGCGCGGGATTACTTCACCAGGCGCAGGTTGAACGGATAGCGGTACCGCACGCCTTCGTTCGCCTTCATCGACGCCATGATGATCATGATCAGCGCCGCGATGCCGATGACCAGGCCGATCAGGCCGAAGAGGATGAAGCCCAGGCCCAGCGTGAGGATGCCGAAGGGAATGGCGATCACCATCAGCACCACCGCCACGATCGTCAGCATGATGCTGAAGTTCAACGCTTCCTTCGCCTGGTCGGCCACGAAGGGCATCGTTTCCTTCTTCGCCAGCCAGATGATCAGCGGCCCGAGGAACGCCAGGCACCCCGGCAGCCCGACCAGCGCGGTGATCAGCGACGCCAGGATGATGGACAGGTGCGAAAACATGCCCCACTGCCGTTCGTCCGCGGACACGCCGGAATCGGAGGCGGAGGTCGGATCGATATCGTTCATTGCGTCATCCCCTTGGGTTGGAGTCGGGCTCAGCGCCCCGCGCTGGCCACGCTGTTGCGATCGAGCCGGTCGAGGCGCGCATCGAGCGGCGGGTGCGTCTTGTACAACTGCGCCAGGTTGCCCGATGTGCTGCCGCGCGCCGTCATCTTCTGCAGCACCGCATACAGCGCCAGCGGATCATAGCCCGCGCGCGCCAGGTACACCTCCGCGGCCTCGTCGGCGCGGAACTCCGCCTCGCGGTCCAGCCGCGTCGCCAGGATGGTGGCGCCGTGCCGCGCGACGTATTCCTTCGCCATGCTGCCCGCCACGCCGCCGCCGACGCTCACGTTGTCGGACGCCGCGTTGGTCAGCGCCGTCTGCGTTTCCTGTTTCTTGATCACGTTGTAGTGGTCGCGCTGCACGACGTGGCTCAGCTCGTGGCCGATCACCGCCGCCACTTCGTCGTCGTCGCCCAGCAATTCGTACAGGCCGCGCGTCACGAGGATGTAGCCGCCCGGCGCGGCGAACGCGTTGATCTCCTGCGTGTCGATCACCGCGAAACTCCACGGCAGGTCGGGGCGCGAGGTCTGCGACGCCATCCAGCGGCCGACGCGGTTCACGCGCGCCTGCGCCTCGGCGTCGTTCCACAGCGGCGCGGCGCCGAGCACGCGGCCGGCGATTTCCGGGCCGAGCGCCACTTCTTCGGCGCGCTGTTCGGATTCGGATTTGCCCTGCGCGGCCTCGGCGACGTCCGCCGCGGAGTTCACGGGCGCGGGCGCACCGATGCCCACCGCGGACAACAACCCGCGCGCGAACGACATGCCGCCGCGCTTTTCCTGCTGCGTCGCTTTCGGCGCGGCGTCGGCGACCGGCTTGAACTCCGTCGCGTAGGGCACTTGCTTCGCGTGGTGTCCCTTCGCGTTCGCATCGCTGGCGGCGGCTTCGGGCGACACGCGGTTGTTTTCCATCTGCGCGAACTGCGCACCGTCGTACGCCGCGGACTTGAGATCGCTTTCGTCGATGCCGCGCACGCCCGCCGTTTCCGACACGCGGCCCTTGCCGGCCTTGCCGATGAACAGCGCGCCTGCGTTGCCGTTGTTCGCGCTCGCGTATTCCATGCGCACGTCGTTGACGCGCACGAAGCCGGACTTGCCGTCCGGCGTGCCGACCTGGAACCACAGGCCCTGCTGTCCCGCGACCTGCACCTTCGCATCGCGCTTGAGCGTGGCGACGGTGGGCGAGTTGAAATCCGGTGCGCTGTGCACGTCCACCGACGGCTTGTGCACGATGGCCGAGGTGGCCGGATCGGCCGCGAACGCGAGCGCGGCCACCAGCAGTGCACCGGCCAGGCCGGACAGCAGCGGGACGATTATTCGGTGGGCGGCGTGTTGCATGCAGCGGCTCCGGGATTGCAGCTCGGGTCACCCTGCAATAACGGATTTTCCGCCGAAAGCGGCCACTCGCCCGGCGCGTCCAGCAGCTGTCCGAGCGCTTCGCGCAGGCGCAGGCGATTGCCGCGATCGCCGCTGTCGTCGGGCGTGCGGTCGGCGTTTTCGTCGACTTCGCTGGCCATCACGTACACGAGCACGATGCCGTCGTCGTCCAGGCGATCGTCGTACGCATTCAAGTACGCGTGCAGGTCGGCCAGGTCGCGCTTGGCGAGCGCGATCGCCTGCGGCAGGTCGTCGCCCTTCCACACCATCAGCATCAGGTCGTCGAGCGTTTCGTGCAGCCAGCTCTTGCGTTCGACGACGCCTTCCAGCATCACCGCATCGCTGCCCGCATACAGGAACCTGCGCAGGCGGCGGCGGTATTCGCGGCGACGGCGCGCGGCGGCGCGTTCATCCAGCGCGGAGTAGGGCACGAAGCGCACGCGCGCGAACACGAGGCAACGATCGCGGTCCGGATCGAACTCTTCGAGGAAGTCGCCGTTGCCCACCGCGCGGCCGCGCTGGATCGCCGCATACGTGCGACACGCGCCGAAGCACAGGCTGACGAAGCCGATGCTCGCGTAGATGTCGAAGAACACGCGGAAGAACGTCAGGCCCGCGTACGCGAGGATCAGCAGCACGAGGTTGGTGGCGACGAAGACCGAGTCGATGTCGGTGGCCGGCTCGCCGCGGAAGAAGGCGAACGCGGTCAGCAGCACGAGCGTTGCCGCGAGCAGGTATTTCAGCGACGGCGGCGGCATCCAGATCGCGGTGCCGTCGACGAGGGCGGCGGTGGCTTCGGCGTGGACTTCGACGCCGGCCATCGCGGGTTTGACCGGCACCGGTTTCGCATCGTTGAGGCCGGACGCGGTGTAGCCGACGAGGGCGATGCGGCCCTTCAGGTCCGGGATCGGTGATTTGTCGCAGACCCGCTTGCCTTCGATCAGGTCGAACGCGCTGATGAAGGGCAGGCGGTGTTCATCGCCATTGCGCCAGTCGGGGCGCACGGACGCGGGAAACGACGCCGCGGGCCGGCCCGTGTCGAACACGGCCAGGCGCAATGCGAGCGAGGGCACCGCCCAGTCGCCGGCGGACAGCGAAAGCGGGATGTCGCGCAGCACGCCGTCGACGCCGCGTTCGACATTGATCAGGCCCGCGTGCGTGCGCATCGACTTGCCGTAGGGCAGCAGCAGCGCGAGGGACGGACCCGGACGCTCGGCCGAGGGGATGCGCGCGAATGCGCCGGGCGCGAGCGATGCGCGCGTGGTGCCGGTGGTGGTGGTGCCGGTGGTGGCGTTGAAGTCGTCGTCCAGGTGCGATGCGCCGAACACGAAACGCCCGGCGCCGCCTTCGGCCATGGACTCCAACGTGTCGTCACCGATCGGATCCACGGGCGAGGGCTCGGCGAACATCACGTCGTAGCCGACCGCCTTGATGCCTGCGCGATCGAGTGCATCGAGCAGGTCCGCATGGCGTTGCCGGCTCCACGGCCAGCCGCCTTCCCCGCGCTTTCGGAACTGGTCGATCGAACAATCATCGATCTCCACGACCACCACGCGCTTGGATGTCGGCGGTTGCACCGGCCGGCTCTTGATCACCGTGTCGAACACCGCGTCTTCCGCGGAATTCAACGAGCGCGCACCGCCGTAACCCGCGACGCCCCAGTCGTACGCCAGCCAGCCGATCGCGAGCAACGCGAGCACCGGATAGAACGCGAACTTCAACCGCAGCGCGAGCCGCGAGAACGGACGCTTGTAACTGCGCTCGACGAACGTCCACGCGTTGATGAACGCATCGGCCGACGACGCCATCCATGCATCGACCCAGGTCAGCAGCTTGCGCTTGCCTCCGCGGGGTCGGCCCATGGCTCAGTGCGTCCGTTCGACCGCGGCGCGGGCCAGCGCGGCGAGGGCGTCGGCGCGTGGGCCGAGGGGCGCGAGCGCGTCGCGCATGTCGGTCGCCAGTTGCTGCAGGCGCGCGCGCGTGGCGTCCAGGCCGAGCAGGGCGGGGAACGTCGCCTTCTGCTGCGCGGCGTCCTTGCCCGCGGTCTTGCCGAGCGCGGCGCTGTCGCCTTCGACGTCCAGCAGGTCGTCGCGCACCTGGAACGCGAGGCCCAGCGCATCGGCGAACGTATCCAGGCGCGCACGCGACGCGGCCTCCGCGCCCGCGGCGATCGCGCCGAGGCGCACGGACGCGCGGATCAACGCGCCGGTCTTCATCGCGTGCAAGCGTTGCAAGGCAGGCAGGTCGATCGCGACACCACCGGTCGCGTCGATGTCGAGCGCCTGCCCGCCGCACATGCCACGCACGCCGGCGGCCTGCGCGAGTTCGGCGAGCATCGCCACGCGCAGGTCGGCGGACAACGGGGCTTGCGTGAGTTGCTCGAACGCGAGCGACTGCAACGCATCGCCCGCGAGGATCGCGGTGGCTTCGTCGAATGCGATGTGCACCGTGGGCTTGCCGCGGCGCAGCGCGTCGTCGTCCATCGCGGGCAGGTCGTCGTGCACCAGCGAATAGGCGTGGATCAGTTCGACGGCGACGGCAGGCGCATCGAGCGATGCAACGTCCGCGCCGAACGCGGTGCCGGTGGCGTACACGAGCAACGGACGCATGCGCTTGCCGCCGTCGAGCGCCGCATGGCGCATCGCGCCGTGCAGGCGTTGCGGGGATTGATCGGCGGAAGGCAGCGCGGAAGCGAGCGCCGCGTCGACGCGCGTGCGCCAGGGCGCGAAGTCGACCTCAGGCATCCGCGGCCGGCGCGCCGAAGGGCTCGGCGTTGTCCGGCTGTTCCGGGTCGCTCAGCAGGCGCACGCGCAGTTCCGCCTGTTCCAGCGCGGTCTGGCACTTGCGATACAGGCCGACGCCGCGTTCGTAGGCGGCGAGCGATTCTTCCAGGCTCATCTCGCCGTGTTCCATCTTCTCCACCAGCTGTTCGAGCTGGTCGAGCGAGGCTTCGAAATCGGCGACCGGGGAAGGGGTTTCGAGCTTGGCGTCGGGCATGCGCGGCATGGCGCGCAGTGTGATGCGCGGCCTGCCATGGGTCAATCGCGCACGCTTATGGCGAGGGCGGGGTCCAGCGCACGCTGGCGTCGTGGTCCTGCAACCAGCGTGCGAACACGTCGGCCAGCAGGCGGTCGCCGGCCGCGAGGACCTGGTCGTCGCCATCCACCAGCAGGGGCAGGCGTTCGCGGTCCCAGGTGGGCAGGCCCGCGTCCTGCAATGCGTGTTTGAGGCTGTGCGAATGCGACCGGCCCGGCAGCACGATGCGTTCGCCCCCGCGGCGCAGGCGCACGCGCAGCGGGGCGTCGAAGGCGTCGGCGCCGATCAGTTCGAGGGCGCCGCCGTCGGGCAGCACCAGCGGCATGCGGCCGTCCCAGGTGTCGGACCAGTCGGCGGGCAGGGCGGGCGCGTTGGGCGCGGCGCGCAGGCGGTCGCACCAGCGGCGGATGTGCGCGCCGGACCAGGCGAAGCGGAAGTCGGCATCGTCCGCGCCTTGGAGCAAGTCGGCTTCGATCTGCGCGATGCCTTCGGCGGGCAACGGGGGCAGCGACGTCCCGGCGATCCAGCGACGCAGCACCCGGGCGCGGCGCGAGGGGTCGAGCGCGCGCAACGCGGGGACGGACAGGATCGCGGGATCGTCGGTGCGTGCGGTGTCGAGTGCACGCAGGTCGTCGTCGGCGAGCAGCTCGGCGGCTTCAGCGCTCAATGCGGCCGAACGCGCGAAGGCGGCATCGACGCGCGGCCAGCGTTCGCGCAACAGCGGCAACACCTGGTGGCGCAGGAAGTTGCGGTCGTGTTCGAGCGCGCTGTTCGACGGATCGTCGATCCAGGACAAGTCGTGTGTCTGCGCGTACGCGATCAGCTCCGTGCGCGGCACGTCGAGCCAGGGCCGCCACAGGAAGCCCTGCGCGAACGGTTGCAGCGCCCGCATCGCGCCGAGGCCATCGGGGCCGGAGGCGCGCAGCGCCCGCAGCAGGAAAGTCTCGGCCTGGTCGTCGCGGTGGTGCGCAAGCGCGAGGATGTCGCCCGGATCGAGCGCTTCGACGAATGCCGCGCGACGCGCGGCGCGGGCCGCGGCTTCGAGCCCGAGGCCGGCGCGCCTGTCGACTTGCACGCGCGCGATGTGCAACGGGATGCGCAAGGCTTCGCACACGACGGCGCAGTGCGCGGACCAGGCATCGGCGTCGGCGTGCAGGCCGTGGTGGACATGGATGGCGCGCAAGGTGCGTGCGCGCACGCTCGGCATCGCCGCGAGCGCGTGCAGCAGCACGGTGGAATCCAGCCCGCCGCTCAACGCGACGACGATCGCGCCATCGCGGCCGGTCTCGGGCAAACGGAGGTCGAGGGCGGACGTCATCGCGCCCGCCGCCGTCAGGCGAGGTCCTGCAGCTCGCGCCTGGCGAGGTCGATCCACGCGCGCTGTTCGCGCTGGTAGTACTTCGGCGCGAGCGACGAACGCTTGGCGATTTCGCGCAGCACGTTGGCGGCGTCGGCGGGGCGGTTGGCGCGCTTGAGCAGCTGCGCGTAGCGCACGCGGGCTTCTTCGCCGGGGTAGCCCTGCACCAGCGCTTCGTATTCCGACAGCGCCTTGTCGATGTCGCCGCTGGCTTCCACGGTGCGCGCGTACAACAGATGGCCGTCGAACGAACGGAATTTCGGGTTGGCCGCGATCAGCGCGTCGAGCGTGGCGCGCGCCTCGGCGGGCAGGTCCAGCGCGAACTGCGCCTGCGCCAGGCCGAGCATCAGGTGCGGGTCGGTCTGGTACATGCCCGTGAGCGAATTGCGGAACATCTCCAGCGCTTGCTGGTAATCGCCGCTGGCCAGGCTTTGTTCGGCGAGGCGGCGGCGGTTGTCGATCGTGTCGGCGATGTCGAGCTGGCGCGCGGCGTGGCGCTTGCCGCGTTCCGGATCGATGCGCTGGCGCACGCCCTTCACGGCGCGGCGCGCGGTGGGGCTGCTGCCGAGGGTGGGGACGACTTCCGCGAAGACGTACGCCGCGACGGCGATGTAGCTGCCGACGACCAGGATCCAGATCCAGTACGTCGGCCGCTGCGTGCGCACCGCGTGCACGATGCACGCGATCTGCAGCGCGATCGACAGCAGGAAGATCGGGCTCATGGAGGCGTGGGGTTGCGGGTCAGGCGGCTTCGTACGCGCCGTAGCCGCGCAGGCGCTTGTAGCGGCGCTCGAGCAGTTCCGGCACCGGCACGCCCGACAGCGCGTCGATTTCGTTGACCAGCACGGCCTTCAGGCGCGTGGCCATCTGCCGCGGCTTGCGGTGCGCGCCGCCGATGGGCTCGCGCACGATCTTGTCGATCAGGCCCAGTTCCTTCAGGCGCTTGGCCGTCAGGCCGAGCTGTTCGGCAGCGTCCTTCGCCTTCTCCGCGGTCTTCCACAGGATGGAGGCGCAGCCTTCCGGCGTGATCACCGAGTACGTGCTGTATTCGAGCATCAGCGTGCGGTCGCCGACGCCGATGGCCAGCGCGCCGCCCGAACCGCCTTCGCCGATCACCGTGCAGATGATCGGCGTCTTGAGTTCCGACATCTCCAGCAGGTTGCGCGCGATGGCCTCGGACTGGCCGCGTTCTTCCGCGTCGATGCCGGGCCACGCGCCGGCGGTGTCGATGAAGGTGAGCAGCGGCAGGTTGAAGCGTTCGGCCAGCTTCATCAGGCGCAGCGCCTTGCGGTAGCCCTCGGGCTTGGGCATGCCGAAGTTGCGCTTGATCTTGGCCTTGGTGTCGCGGCCCTTCTCGTGGCCGATCACCACGACGCTGCGACCTTCGATGCGGGCCAGGCCGCCGACGATGGCGTTGTCGTTGGCGAAGGCGCGGTCGCCGGCGAGTTCCTGGAACTCGTCGCAGATCACGCGCAGGTAATCCAGGGTGTACGGCCGCGCCGGGTGGCGGGCGAGCTGCGAGATCTGCCAGGGCGAGAGGTCGCGGAAGATCTGCGCGGTGCGCAGGCGCAGCTTGTCCTGCAGCGCGTGCACTTCGGCATCCATGTCCACCGCCGGGCCGTGGCTGGCGTGGCGGAGTTCCTGGAGCTTGGCTTCCAGGTCGGCGATGGGCTGCTCGAAGTCGAGGTAATTCGGGTTCATTGCGACAAGGGTCGGCCGCGGAAAGGGGGGCAGTGTAGCCCACGGGTCCGGACCGTACCGAGCCGTGCGGACGGCTATGCTCGGACCCCTCCGAGGAGGGTGGCGATGGCACGTGCAGGGTGGGCGGGTGCGGCAATGGTGGCGGGGTTGCTGGCGTGCGGGCTCGCGTACGCGGGAGGGCCGAAGGCGGCGGCGCGGCAGACCGCTGTCGTCGACGCCGGCGTCCTGCGCTTGCGGCTGTCGGTGCCCGGCGCCACCGATGCCGAGTCGGGATGGGCCCTCCAGCTCCGCGATCCGGATCGGCCGCGCGTCCCGGGCAACACGGACCCGGTGCATTCGCTGCCCGAGCGACTGGCCCCGCGCATCACCTCGACCGACGACGGATACGTCCGCGTGTCCTTCGCGCTGCAGCCCGGCGAACACGTCTACGGATTGGGCGACAAGGCCGGTCCGCTCGATCGCCGCGGCCGCACGTTCACGTTCTGGAATACCGACGCCTACGCGTGGGACGCCGCGCGCGATCCGCTGTACAAGGCGATCCCGTTCGCGCTGGTCGTCGGCAAGGACGGGGCGTACGGCTTGCTGCTCGATGATCCGCGGCGCAGCACGTTCGACGTGGGGCAGACGGATCCGTCGCGGATGGTGGTGACCGTCGAAGGCGGTGCGATCGATGTCTACGTGATCGCCGGGCCCACGCCGCGCGACGTGCTGCAGCGCTACGTCGACCTCACCGGCCATGCGCCGCTGCCGCCGAAGTGGGCGCTGGGGTTCCAGCAATCGCGTTACACGTATGTGCCGGAAGCACGCGTGCGCGAAGTCGCGGACACGTTGCGCGCGCATCGCATTCCCGCCGATGCGATCTACCTCGACATCGGGTTCCAGGACGCGAACAAACCGTTCACCGTTGACCGCAAGCTGTTCCCGAATTTCGGGAAGATGATCGGCGACCTGCGCGCGCAGGGGTTCAACACGGTGCTGATCACCGACCTGCACATCGCGAAACAGGCGGGCTATGCGCCGTACGACAGCGGCGTGGCGCAGGATGTGTTCGTCAAGCGCGCGGGCGCGGACTACGTCGGCAACGTGTGGCCCGGCCCGAGCGTCTTCCCGGATTTCACGCTCACGCGCGTGCGCGACTGGTGGGGCGAGTTGTACACGGACTTCGTGCGCATGGGCGCGGCGGGGTTCTGGAACGACATGAACGAGCCGTCCGTGTTCGACGTCCCCGGTGGCACGATGCCCGGCGACGTGGTGCATCGCCTCGACGACGGCAGCACGCGCACGCACCGCGTGCTGCACAACGCGTACGGCATGCAGAACGCGCGCGCGACGTACGAGGGCTTGTTGAAGCTGCGGCCAGGCGAGCGTCCCTTCGTGCTGACGCGCGCGGCGTTCGCGGGCACGCAGCGTTACGCGGCGACGTGGACCGGCGACAACTCGGCGAGCTGGCAGCACCTCGCGCAGAGCACGCCGAACCTGTTGTCGCTCGGGTTGTCGGGCATGGCGCTGGCGGGCGACGACATCGGCGGGTTCATCGGGTCACCGCCGGCGGATTTGCTCACGCGCTGGTACCAGCTGGGCGCGTGGAATCCGGTGTTCCGCAGCCACGCGGCGACGGATACGCGCGGGCACGAGCCGTGGGTGGACGGGCCGGCGCAGGAAGCGCTGCGGCGCGCGGCGATCGAACAACGCTACCGGTTGATGACTTACCTCTACACGGCGGCGGAAGAGAGCGCGCGCACCGGCGCGCCGATCATGCGACCGGTGTGGTTCGACGACGTCGCCGCGGCGGGGAGCGATCGCGATTTCCTGTTCGGCGCGGACCTGTTCGTCGCGCCCGTCGTCGACGAGCGCGTCGATGCGCACACGGTGCAGTTGCCGCGCGGCACCTGGTACGGGCTGCGCGATGGCGTGCAGCATGCGGATGCGAAGCCGCTGGTGCTGGATCCGCGGCCGGCCGACGTGCCGGTGTATGTGCGAGCGGGCGCCATCATTCCGATGCAGCCCCTGGTGCAGTCGACGAGCGAAACGCCGAAGGGTCGACTTGAAGTGCACGTGTGGTGGCCGGTCGGTGGCGGCCCGTGCGCGGGTTCGCTCTACGAAGACGACGGCCACACCATGGCGTACCAGCGCGGCGAGTTCCTGCGCGTGCGTTTCTCGTGCCATGCGCTCGACGGGGTCATGACGCTCGAGGCCGTCAACGAACACGCCGCCTTCGTCCCCTGGTGGCGCGAAATCGTCGTGATCGTGCACGGCCCCAAGGGCGGGCCCGGCAAGGAAGGCGCGCGCATCCGCGACGCGCGCGCCGGATGGAAGGTGACGCTCCGTCAGCCCGGATAGACCAGCGGCGCCCCCGGCCCGATCGGCCACCCGAAGGCGATCCACAGCGCGAACAACACCGTCCACCCGATCGAGAACACCACCGAGTACGGCAGCATCACCGAGACCAGCGTGCCGAGCCCGGCCTTCGGTTCGTAGCGCTGGAAGAACGCGATGATCAGCGCGAAGTAACTCATCATCGGCGAGATGATATTGGTCACCGAGTCGCCGATGCGATAGCCGGCCTGCGTGAGTTCCGGCGAATAGCCGAGCAGCATGAACATCGGCACGAAAATCGGCGCCATCAACGCCCACTTCGCCGACGCCGAGCCGATGAAAAGGTTGGCCACCGCCGTGATCGCGACGAGCCCGACGAACAACGGGATCGCCGACAGGTCCAGGCCCTGCAGCACGGCGACCAGTTTCACGGCGAGGATCAACCCGAGCTGCGTCCACCCGAAGAACGCGACGAACTGCGCCGCGAAGAACACCAGCACCAGGTACCCGCCCATCGTCGACAGGCTTTGCCCCATCCCGCGGATCACGTCCGCATCGTTGCGGATCGTGCGCGCGCCGACGCCGTAGGCCACGCCTGCGACCACGCCGTACAGGAAGATCAGCACGACGATGCCCTTCATGAAAGGCGAGTCGAGCACGCTGCCGGTGGCGGCATCGCGCAGGAAGCCATCGGCGGGCAGCAGGCCCCACAACAGCCACGCACTGAGCGCGAGCGTGGCGTACAGCGCCCAGCGCAGGCCCCGGCGTTCGAGCGCATCCGGCGGCGCGATCGCTTCGCTCGGGTTGATGTCGGGCAGCGAGGTGAAGCGCGGCGCGACGATGCGCTCGGTGACCCACGTGCTCAGGCCGACGACCAGCGGCGTGGACGCGATCATGAAGTACCAGTTGGCCGCGGCGCTCACGGTGTACGCAGGCTGGATGAGGCGCGCGGCTTCCTGCGACAGGCCCGACAACAGCGGATCGATGGACCCGAGCAGCAGGTTGGCGGAATACCCGCCCGACACGCCCGCGAACGCGGCGGCCATGCCGACGATCGGATGCCGGCCCGCGCCCTGGAACATCAGGCCCGCGAGCGGGATCAGCAGCACGTAGCCGATCTCGCTCGCCATGTTCGACATCACGCCGGCGAACACCACGACCGGCGTGAGCGCCCACATTGGCGCCGCGAACACGAGCCGACGCAACGCCGCACCGATCAACCCCGAGTGTTCCGCCACGCCGATGCCGACCAGCGAGACCAGCACCGCACCGAGCGGCGCGAAGCCGGTGAAGTTGGTGACGAGCCCCGTGAGCATGCGATGCAAGCCCTCGCGTCCGAGCAGGTTGACCGCGTGGATGGTTTCGCCGGTGGCCGGATGCACCGCGGTGAGGTCGAACCGCACCGCCAGCCACGACGCGCACACCACGCCGAAGGCGAGCAGCGCGAACAACGTGGCCGGATGCGGCAAGGCATTGCCGCCGGTTTCGACGATGCGGAGGAATCGGTCGAGCAGGCTGCGCGAGGGCGCGAGGGTCGGTGTGGTCGCCATGGGAGTCCGCGGTGCGAGGGAGGTGCGTGGGATAACGCACTCCACTGCCGTGGACTAGGCGATGCAATTGTCAGTTGGGGCGGAATTTGCCCGGGTTACGCGTTGCCACCGATCCACGGCTTCGCCAGCGCCAGCCGCACGGTGCGCACGGCCGGCAACGCGCGCAACACGCCCGGCAAGGCCGCATCGGCGCGGATGCCCTGGCCGCCGTTGATGTTCAACCGGCCCACGGCCGTCGACGTGATGGCTTCCAGCAACATCGGCGTGGCGCCCGGCGAGTAGGGCAGCAACGCGCGTTCGAACTGCGCCAACGCATCCTTCTGCCGCAGGTCCAGCTTCACCGACAGGCGTTGTGCGTACTGCGCGCACACCTGCCCGAAATCCCAGCAGCGCTTCGCCCGCAGCGAAAACCCGCCGCTGAACTCGTCTTCGCGCAACCCGCCTTCGACGATGAGGATGCGATCGCGCGTCAGCAACTGCGCGAAGCTGTAGTACGCCTCGGCGAAGAACGCGCACTCGATGCGCCCGCGCCCGTCCTCCAGCTGCACGAAGGCCTGGCTGTCGCCGCGCTTGCGCATGCCGACCACTTGCCCGGCGAGCACCACCTGCATTTCCGGGCGCCACCCCTTGCGTTCGCTGTCGGGGCGCTCGCTCCACATGCGATCGAGGTCGCTGAGGTCGTGGCCCACCAGCCCGCGCAACTCGTCGCGATACGGATCCAGCGGATGGCCGCTGAGGTAATGGCCGAGCGTTTCGCGTTCGCCCTGCAGCTTCTGCTGCAGCGGCCACTCGTCGAGGTCCGCCAGCGTGAGGTGCAGCGCGGGCGCTTCCGGCATCGCGCCGAACAGCGACACCTGGCCGGCCTCGCGTTCGCGCGCCAACTGCTCGGTGGCCTTCAGCACTTCCGGCAACTGCGCCATCAGCGACGCGCGATTGCGCCCGAGCGCATCAAGCGCACCGGCATTGACCATCGCTTCCAGCGCACGCCGGTTGAGCTTGGTGGAATCCACGCGCTTGCAGAAATCCAGCAGGTCCGCGAACGTGCCGCCGCGCGCGCGTTCTTCGGCGATCGCTTCGCACGCACCGCGGCCGACGCCCTTCACCGCGCCGAGGCCGTAGCGGATCGTCTTGGGATCCTTCGCTTCGAACATGTACACCGACGCGTTGACGTCCGGCGGCAACACCTCGAGTTTCAGCGCACGCGCTTCGTCGAGGAAACCGACCACCTTGTCCGTGTTGTCCATGTCCGACGACAACACCGCCGCCATGAACTCGGCGGGGTAGTGCACCTTCAGCCACGCGGTCTGGTAGGCGACCAGCGCGTACGCCGCCGAGTGCGACTTGTTGAAGCCGTACTCGGCGAACTTTTCCATCAAGTCGAAGATCGACGAGGCCACGCGCGCGTCGACGCCCTGCGCGGAAGCGCCGGTCTCGAACTTGACGCGTTCCTTGGCCATCTCCTCGGGCTTCTTCTTGCCCATCGCGCGGCGCAGCAGGTCGGCGCCGCCGAGCGAATAGCCCGCCAGCACCTGCGCGATCTGCATCACCTGTTCCTGGTACACGATCACGCCGTAGGTCGGCGCGAGCACGGGTTCCAGCAACGGATGCGGATACGTCACGGCCGCGTTGCCGTGCTTGCGGTCCACCCAGTCGCGGTCCATCCCCGAGCCCAGCGGGCCGGGACGGAACAACGCGGCGAGCGCGATGATGTCTTCGAACGTATCGGGCTTGGCGCGCTTGAGCAGCTCGCGCATGCCGCGCGATTCGAACTGGAACACCGCGACGCTGTCGCCGCGCGCGAACAGGTCGTAGGTGGGCTTGTCGTCCAGCGGCAGCGCGATGATGTCGAGCGGTTCGCCGCCTTCGGCGGCGCGGCGCACGTTGATCGCCTTCACCGCCCAGTCGATGATCGTGAGCGTGCGCAGGCCGAGGAAGTCGAACTTCACCAGGCCGATGGATTCGACGTCGTCCTTGTCGAACTGCGTCACCGGGTTGCGGCCGCGGCCGTCGGCGTCGTGTTCGGCGAACAGCGGGCAGAAGTCGGACAGCGGACTCGGCGCGATCACCACGCCGCCGGCGTGCTTGCCGGCGTTGCGCGTCAGGTCTTCCAGGTCGCGCGCCAGCGACAGCAGGTCGCGGACGTCGTCCTCGGCCGCGTTGCGCTGCATCAGCTCCGCGGAGGCGAGCTCGGGGTTCTTGCGCGCGGCGTCGGATTCGCCCAGCGCATCGTCCAGGCTCACGCCCAGCGTGAGCGGGATCAGTTTCGCGATGCCGTCGACGAAGCCGTACGGATGCCCGAGCACGCGGCCGGTGTCGCGCACCACGGCCTTCGCGGCCATCGTGCCGTAGGTGATGATCTGGCTGACGCGGTCGCGGCCGTACTTCGCGGCGACGTAGTCGATGACTTCGTCGCGGCGGTCCATGCAGAAGTCGATGTCGAAGTCGGGCATCGACACGCGTTCGGGATTGAGGAAGCGCTCGAACAGCAAGTCGTACGGCAGCGGGTCCAGGTCGGTGATGCCCAGCGCCCAGGCCACCAGCGAACCCGCACCCGAACCGCGGCCCGGACCGACGGGGATGTCGTGGTCCTTCGCCCAGTTGATGAAGTCGGCCACGATCAGGAAGTAGCCGGGGAAGCCCATCTTGATGATGACGTCGAGCTCGATCTCCAGGCGCTCGAAATAGGTTTCGCGCGTGTGGCCCGCGGCGATCGGCGCCTTCTCCAGGCGCTTGACCAGGCCTTCGCGCGCCTGCACGCGCATCCAGCTGTCCAGCGTTTCGTCGTCGGGCACCGGGAACGCGGGCAGGTAGTACGTGCCGAGGCGCAATTCCAGGTTGCAGCGCGTGGCGAGCGCGATCGCGTTGTCGATCGCGTCGGGCACGTCGGCGAACAATTCCGACATCGCCTCGGACGATTTGACGAACTGTTCGGTGCTGTAGTCCTTCGGGCGTTTCGGATCGTCGAGCACGCGGCCCGTCGCGATGCACACGCGCGCTTCGTGCGCTTCGAAGCCATCGGCGTCGAGGAAGCGTGCGTCGTTGGTCGCGATGACCGGCAGCCCGCGGCGCGTCGCGGCGTGCAACGCAAATGCATTGAACGTGTCTTCGCCTTCGCGCGCGGTGCGCGAGAGCTCCAGGTACATGCGCTCGCCGGTGTGGCGTTGCCAGTCGGCGAGCCATTGTTCGGCGAGCTCGTGCTTGCCCGCGGCGGCGAGGCGGCCCGCTTCGCTGTGGCGCCCCGCGAGCGCAAACAGGCCTTCGTTTTCGTCGCGCAGCCACGCGGGGCGCACGACGACGCCATCGTTGCGATGGCCTTCCATCCACGCGCGCGTCAGCAGGCGCGACAGGCTGAGGTAACCGGCACGATCGCGGCACAGCAGGGTGAGGCGCGTGGGCGCTTCGTCGCCATCGGCGAGCAGGATGTCGGCACCGGCGATCGGCTTGACGCCCGCGCCTTCGGCTGCCTTGTAGAACTTCACCAGCGCGAACAGGTTGTTCTGGTCGGTCACCGCGACCGCGGGCTGGCCCAGCGCCACGCACCGCGCGACCAGCTCCGGGATCCGGATGGTCGAGTCGACCAGCGAGTACTCGCTGTGCAGGTGCAGGTGGGCGAAAGCGGGCATGCCGGGACGTTGGCTTGGGTGCCCGGCAGTGTGGGGGGAGGGGGAGGGGCGGACAAGTTCTTGACAACGAAAGGCGGGAACAGGGAACAGGGAACAGAAGTTCAGTCCGTTCCCTGTTCCCCGTTCCCCGTTCCCGCTCCAACGCGTCAGCCGCCGACGTGGAAGGGATTCTCTGCGTGGCCCGAATAGCTGTAGTGGCTCGCGTTCACGCGCATGTTGTGCTGCCACAGCGCGATCTCGGCCAGGCGGTCGCGGATCCACGCGGCGCGCTGTTCGCTGCCTTCGCCGGCGGGCTGGTGCTCGCTGCGGTAGGCGCAGAAGTCGCGGTAGTCCTCGACCTCCGAGGCGAACGCAGGCCACGCCAGTTCCAGCAGCAGGACGTCGTCGAGCTTGCCCAGCAGCGGTTCGTGGTCCGGGATCAGGTCGTCGTCCTGGTCCAGGTAGGCCATCAGCTTGGCCAGGCGGGCGCGGACGGAATCCGGCGGGTCCCAGCAGTCGTCGTCGAGCATGTGCCGCAGTTCCTCGATGCGGCGCAGGCGGCGGTCCAGCACGTCCTGGGCGGCCTGCGGCGGCATGGAGGCCAGCCAGATGCACAGGTTGCGCACGCGGTCGGCATCGACGCGCACGGCGTCGGGATAGAGCTCGTGGAGCAAGGCATCGAACTGCGCGACGGCTTCGCCACGCAGGACCGGACCCGGGGCTGAGGGGTCGGTGCCGAAGGACATCGGCAGGGGCTCATCGGTCAGGGTGGGGGTGTAAAGACGCATGGCGCACCTCCCAAGTGTCCGGCTGCGAACGGGGGGTGGGGCGGGCGTCGGCCGGAAGCGGCGCGGGTCCCGATGCCGGGCACGGAATGCGGTGCATCCCGCCGGCATCTCCCTAGCGGGATGCAGGATGAGTCTGCGCCGTTGCGTCGGGGATGTCCCGGCCGGGAAGTCGGGGTGCCGAACGTCCCGACCGACGGTAGCCGGGCCCGCGAGGATTGCGCGTTGGCGAGGGAATGCAGACCCCCATGCGTGACCGGAACGAATCCTGGCGCTTCGACGATGTCGAGGTGCGCGGCCGTGCGAACGAAGTGCGCCGCGGCGACCGCGCCATCGGCGTGGAACCCAAGGCCCACGCGGTGTTGCTGGTGCTGCTGTCACGCGCCGGCGAGGCCGTGGGGCGCGAAGCGCTGCTCGACACGGTGTGGGGCCATCGCCACGTCACGCCCAGCGTGCTCAACCGGATCATCGCCCAACTGCGCCGCGCGCTCGGCGACGACGCGGCCAATCCGAAGTACATCCAGACGCTGCACGGCCGCGGTTATCGCTTCATGGTGAAACCCGAGCGGGTGTTGCCCGATGGCGCGAGCCAGCATCCGGAGACACCGCTGGATGCGGCGGACGCGGCTCACGAGGACGACGACCATCCGATGGATTCCGCCGATCCGCGCAATCCGGCGCGTCCCGCGTCCGCGCCGCATCACCCGGCGCGCAATCGCTGAGTTCAGCCCGCTTCCGGCTCCGCGAGCAGCGGTTCCAGCAGCAACGACCCCTGCAAGGATTCGCGCACCGGCATGAAGCTGCGCCGGTGGTGCGGGCACGGGCCATGCATGCGCAACGCCGCCAGGTGCTGCGGCGTCGAATAGCCCTTGTGTTCGTCGAAGCCGTACTGCGGCCACTGCGCGTGCAGGCCGACCATGTGGCGATCGCGCGTGACCTTGGCGAGGATCGAGGCGGCCATGATCGCGCGGTCGCTCGCATCGCCACCCACCAATGCTTCGGCGGGGCACGGCAGCATGCGCGGGATCGCGTTGCCGTCGATGCGCGCGAGCGCGCAGGCATGGCGCACGCCTTCCACCGCCAGGCGCATGCCGAGCATGGTGGCGTGGTAGATGTTGATGCGATCGATGTCGTCGACTTCCACGCTCACGATCTTGTACGCCATCGCGCGATCGACGATGCGCAGGAACAACTCCTCGCGGCGTTCCGCGTTGAGCTGCTTCGAATCGGCGAGTCCGTTGATCGGCGTGCGGCCAGGCGCGAACACCACGGCGGCGACGACGACCGGTCCCGCGAGCGGCCCGCGGCCGGCTTCATCGACGCCGGCGTAGCGCTGCTGGCGCGGATCGGCGCTGTCGGTGGCGAGGGCGGGTTCGAAGGACATGGCGGGCGAGGGCGGGCGGCGGCGCGAGCGTGCGACGGCGCGACGCATTCACGCAAGAGGGGCCTGCGCGACGGCGACGGCGGGCACGTCGTCGAGCAGTTCGGCGATCGCGTCGGCCGCGCGCGCGGAGGCATCGCGGCGCAAGGCCAGGTGCAGGGCGCGGAAGGTCGGCTGCAGCATCGCGCCCGCGTCCGGCGTGCGCAGGAACGGCAGCAGCGCGGCGGCGAGCTTGTCGGGCGTGCAGTCGTCCTGCAGCAGTTCGGGGACGATGGGTTCGCCGGCCAGCACGTTCGGCAGCGAGACCGACTGCACTTTCAGCAAGCCGAACGCCCGCACGATCGCGTGGCTGAGCGGCGCGAGCCGATAGCCCACGACCATCGGCCGCTTGCACAGCATCGCTTCGAGCGCGGCCGTGCCGGAGGCGAGGAGCACGGCGTCGCTGGCGATCATCGCGCGCTGCGCCTGGCCGTCGAGGATCGTCACGTCGAAGGCGTCGTTCGATGTGCGCAAGGCGTCGATGGCCGCGCGGCAGGGCGCGTTGGCCGCGGGCACCACGACGCGGAGCTTCGGGATGTCGCGCGCGAGGCGCGAAGCGGCGTCGAAGAAGATGCGGCCCAGGCGCTGGATCTCGCCGACGCGCGAGCCCGGCAGGATCGCGAGCACGTGGTCGTCCGGCGCGAAGCCGAGCGCTTCGCGCGCGGCCATGCGATCCGGTTCCAGCGGCAATGCGTCGGCGAGCGGATGGCCGATGTAGCGCGCATCGATGCCGTGGCGCGCGTAGATGGGTGGTTCCATCGGGAACAGGCACAGCACGCGATCCGCGCTGCGGCCGATCTTCGCGGCGCGCGATTCGCGCCACGCCCACACCGACGGGCTGACGTCGTGCACGGTGCGGATGCCGCGCTGCTTGAGCCAGCGTTCGACGGGCAAATTGAAATCGGGGGCGTCGATGCCGATGAAGACATCGGGTTGCCACGCGAGCATGCGCGCGCGGAAGACCGAACGCAGCGCCAGCAGGCGCGGCAGGTGCGCGAGCACTTCGGCCAGGCCCATCACGGCGAGTTCGGCGGCGTCGTGCCAGGCGTCGAAGCCGGCCTGCCGCATCAACGGGCCGCCGATGCCGGCGAACTCCGCCTCGGGGAAGCGCGTGCGCAAGGCCTCGATCAATCCGGCGCCCAGCTGGTCGCCGGAGGTTTCGCCCGCGACGAGGCCGATGCGGAAGGCGCGGCGCGGGGCGTCGGCCGGGGTCATCGCGTCAGCGCAGCAGTGCGCGTTCGCCGCGCGCGATGAAGTCGCGCATGGCGCGCAC
Organism: Noviluteimonas caseinilytica; assembly: GCF_018406605.1. Taxonomy (GTDB): domain Bacteria; phylum Pseudomonadota; class Gammaproteobacteria; order Xanthomonadales; family Xanthomonadaceae; genus Noviluteimonas; species Noviluteimonas caseinilytica. Next base: position 2,218,446 of record NZ_AP024545.1, read on the forward strand.
ATCGATGCTGTCGCGGGCCTGTTCGTCCAGTTGCGCCAGCGCCTCGTCGAGCTTCGCGCCGGAGACGTAGAGCGTGCGGTACGCGCGCTTGATCGCCGAGACGCGCGCGGCGTCGAAGCCGCGGCGCTTGAGGCCTTCGGCGTTGATGCCGCGCGGACGGCCGTAGCCTTCCTGCGCCACCATCACGAAGGGCGGCACGTCGCCGTTGACGAACGCGCCCATGCCGACGAAGGCGTGGTCGCCGATGCGGCAGAACTGGTGCACGCCGACGAAGCCGCTCAGGATCACCTGGTCGCCCACTTCCACGTGCCCGGCCAGCGTGGCGTTGTTGGAGAAGATGCAGCCGTTGCCGACGATGCAATCGTGCGCCACGTGCACGTAGGCGAGCAGCCAGTTGCCGTTGCCGATGCGCGTGGTGCCGCCGCCGTTGCCGGTGCCGCGGCTGATCGTGGTGAATTCGCGGATGACGTTGTCGTCGCCGATCACCAGTTCGGTGCGTTCGCCGGCGAACTTCTTGTCCTGCGGATCGCCGCCGATGGCGGCGTGAGCGTGGAAATGGTTGCGCGCGCCGATGCGCGTGGGGCCGGTGATCGTGCAGTGCGGGCCGACGATGGTGTCGTCGCCGATCTCCACGTCCGCGCCGATGACGCAGAACGCACCGATGCGCACGTTCGCGCCGAGGCGCGCGCCGGGATCCACTTGCGCGCTCGGGTGGACGGCTGCGCTGGCGTGCACCTGCGCGCTCATGCGGTCAGGCCTTCACTTCCGCGCACAGGATGTCGGCGCAGGCGACGTGTTCGCCGTCCACGCGCGCGATGCCGTTGTACATGGCCATGTTGCGGATGGTGCGCTTGAGCACGACTTCCAGCACCAGCTGGTCGCCGGGCACCACCATCTTGGTGAACTTCGCGTTGTCGATCTTCACCAGGTAGAACAACTTGCCGGCCGCGCCTTCGCCGTGCGAGAGCTGCGTGAGCAGGCCGCCGGTCTGCGCGAGCGCTTCGATCACCAGCACGCCTGGCATCACCGGGTGGCCGGGGAAGTGGCCGTTGAAGAACGGCTCGTTGATCGTGACGTTCTTCAGGCCGACGATGCGCTTGTGCGCTTCGAATTCGGTCACGCGGTCGACCAGCAGGAAGGGATAGCGGTGCGGCAGCAGTTCCTGGATCGCCAGCACGTCGAGGGGGAGTTGCACGTCCATCGTTCGTCAGTCCTTGTCGCCGGCCGACAGGCGTCGGGCCATGGCGTCGAGTTGCTTGAAGCGGGCGGCGCTCTTGCGCCACGCGCGATTGTCCATGATCGGCGTGCCGGAGGAGTATTCGCCCGGTTCGCGGATGCTGTGGGTGACCAGGCTCATCGCGGTCACGATGACGCGGTCGCACACTTCCAGGTGCCCCAGCACGCCGGCGCCGCCGCCGATGAGGCAGTAGCGGCCGATCTTCGCGCTGCCGGCCACCGCGGCGCAGCCGGCCATCGCGGTGTGCGCGCCGATGGTCACGTTGTGGCCGACCTGGATCTGGTTGTCCAGGCGCACGTCTTCCTCGAGCACGGTGTCGCCGAGGGCGCCGCGGTCGATGGTGGTGTTGGCGCCGATCTCGCAGTCGTCGCCGACTACCACACCGCCGAGCTGCGGCACCTTGATCCAGTGGCCGGCATCCATCGCCAGGCCGAAGCCGTCGGCGCCGAGCACGGCGCCCGGATGGATGCGCACGCGCTTGCCGAGGCGCACGCGCACGACCAGCGTGACGCGCGCGATGAGTTGCGCGCCGTCGCCCACGATGCAGTCGTCGCCGACGATGCAGCCGGGCCCGAGCATCGCGCCCGCACCCACCACGCTGCGCGCGCCGATGACGACGTGCGGGCCCAGGTGCGCGGTGGGATCGACGGTGGCCGTGGGATCCACGACGGCCGTCGCATGCACGCCGGGCGGCGCGACGACGACCGGTTCGAACAAGGCGGAGATGCGCGCGAACGTGGCGTACGGATCGCGCGCGACGAGGGCGTTGCCGGTGAAGCCTTCGGCATCCTCGGCGCGCATCACCACGAGGCTGGCCTGCGTCTGCGCGAGCTGCGCGCGGTAACGCGGGTTGGCGAGGAAGGCGAGGGTGCCGGGCCCGGCGTCGGCCAACGTGGCCACGCCGTGCACGGTGGTCGCCGGATCGCCGGCGACTTCCAGGCCGAACCGCGACGCCAGGTCTGCTGCGCTGTACGTCGCGTCGCTCATGCGTTGCGTGTCCTGACGACGCGCGTCAGAACTGCCCGCCGAAGCTGAACTGCAGGCGTTCGGTTTCGTCGGCCGGCAGGAACGTGACCGGGTCGATCTTGTCCTGCGACTTGATCGGGATCGCGTAGCTGATCGACAGCGGACCCATCGGCGAACGCCACAGCAGCGCCACGCCCGTGGAGGCGCGCAGTTCGCCGGCGTCGAAGGCGTCGAAGCTTTCGAACACGTTGCCGAAGTCGACGAACGCCGAGATGCGCGCCGCCGGGGAATCGAACAGCTTCGGGAACACCAGTTCGAACGTGCCCACGGTCTTCAGCGCGCCGCCGATCGGCTGCCACACGCCGGTGAATTCGCGCGGGCCGAGGGAGTTGTCGACGAAGCCGCGCACGCGGCCCGCCGAGCTGATGCCGCCCGCGTAGAAGTTCTCGAAGAACGGCATCGCATCGCTGTTGACGGTGCGCAGGAAGTCGTCGGACGCCGGCGTGCAGGGCACGGTCATGTTCACGCACAGGTCGCGCGTCTGGAAGCTGCCGTAGTTGTCGCCGTAGCCGACGTCGAAGCCGGTGAGCAGGATCAGCGACTGGCTGAGCGGCCAGTATTTCTGGAACTCGTATTCGGCCTTGTAGTACTGCGCGGTGGAACCGGGTAGTGCGATTTCGAGGCTGGCGCGCTGGTACGTGCCGCGCGACGGCATGAAGTAGTCGTTGCGCGTGTCGCGCGCGTAGGCCAGCTGCGTGCGCCAGGCATGGAACGTGTTCTGGCCGACGGCGTCGATGTAGTCGCGGAAGCTGCGCGGCGTGCCCAGCGAGGTGAGGATCTCGTTGGTGTCGATGCCCACCAGCGCCGAGACGGTGTCGTACTCGGTGATCGGCAGGCCCAGGAACACCTGCGCCGAACCGCTGTTGGTGGAGTAGTTGGCCACGCCGAAGTCGGAGTAGTCGAACTCGCGCCACCAGAAGTTGTAGCCCAGCGACATGCCTTCGTCGGTGAAGTACGGGTTGGTGAACGAGAAGTCGTAGCGCTTCTGGTAGCTGGACTGCTGCGCGGCCATGCTCACGCGGTTGCCGCTGCCCAGGAAGTTGTTCTCGGACAGCTGCACCGACAGGTTGACGCCCGACAGCTGCGAGTAACCCACGCCGAACATGAAGCTGCCCGAGGTGGTTTCCTTGACGGTGAAGGTGACGTCCACCTGGTCGTCGCTGCCGGCGACCGGCACGTTCTCCACTTCCACGGTTTCGAAGTAGCCCAGGCGCTGCAGGCGGACCTTCGAACGGTCGACCGCGGCCTGCGAATACCACGCGCCTTCGAACTGGCGCAGTTCGCGGCGCAGCACTTCGTCGGCGGTGCGCGTGTTGCCCTTGAACACGATCTGGCGGACGTTGACGCGCGGGCCCGGCACGACCTGGAAGTTGATCCCGACCGTCTTGGCCTGCTGGTCGACGTCCGGGATCGGGTTCACCTGCGCGAACGCATAGCCGATGTTGGCGAGGTTGGCGGTGATGGTGTCCGACGTGTACTCCAGCAGCGCGCGCGAGAAGATCTGACCCTTCTTCACCGGCACCATGCGCTCGACGTCTTCCTGCGGCAGGACCGTGTCGCCGGTGACCTTCACGCTGGAGATCGTGTACTGCTCGCCTTCGCTGATGCCGGCGGTGAGGTACATGTCGCGCTTGTCGGGGCTGATCGAGACCTCGGTGGAATCGAGGCTGAAATCGACGTAGCCGCGGTCGAGGTACCAGCTGTTGAGCTTCTCGATGTCGCCGGAAAGCTTTTCGCGCGAGTACTGGTCGTCGCGCTTGTACCAGGACAGCCAGTTGTGTTCCTTGGATTCCCAGTTGTCCGTGATCGCCTCGTCGGAGAACTTCTCGTTGCCGACCAGGTTGATGTGCTGGATCTTGGCGGCCTTGCCTTCCTTGATCGTGATCGTGACATCGACGCGGTTGCGGTCCAGGCGCGCCACGGTGGGCGTGATCTGGACGTTGTACTTGCCGCGGTTGTTGTACTGGCGGTTGAGCTCCTGGGTGACGCGGTCCAGGCTCAGGCGGTCGAAGGTCTCGCCTTCGGACAGGCCGATTTCCTTCAGGCCCTTCGTCAGGTCTTCGGTCTTGATGTCCTTGTTGCCGGTCAACGTGAGCTTGTTGATGGCGGGACGCTCGACGACCGTGATCACCAGGATGTCGCCCTGGCGATCGAGGTGCACGTCTTCGAAGAAGCCGGTCTTGTACAGCGCGCGGATGGACTCGGCGGCCGAGGCGGCATCCAGCGTGTCGCCCCGCTGCACGGGCAGGTAGGTGAACACCGTGCCCGCGGAGATGCGCTGCAGGCCCTCGATGCGGATGTCGCTGATGGTGAACGCGGACGCATCGACCGTGGACGGCACGTAGCCGGTGGCGGCGGGCTGCGCCAGCGGGCCGGGCGCGGTGGACTGCGCGGGCGTGCCACCGGGGACGGAGAAGGGATCTGCAACCTGTGCGGCCGCGGGAGCGGCGATCGCCGAAGCGAGGGCAAGGGCGAGCAGGCGGCGGGGCAGGTGTCGCGTCATCGTCACGTCCGGTTGGGGGTCGGTGCCACGGTCGGTGGCTGGGTCGCAGGGCAGGGCGCGCCGGGGGCCGGCAGCAGGAAGATCACCAATGGAGCAGTCGGTTCAACAGCACGTCGTTGAACAGCGCCAACCCCATCAGGCCAACCAGCAGCACCAGGCCCACGTATTGTCCGGCAGCCATCGCCCGCTCGCTCAATGGGCTGCCCTTGACCAACTCGATAAGGTAGTACAAGAGGTGTCCACCGTCCAAGAGCGGGATGGGCAAGAGGTTGAGGATCGCCAGACTGAGCGACAACAGGGCCAGGAAGTTCAGGAACCAGCCCAGCCCGAGTTGCGCGGTGGCATTGGCGGCGCGGGCCGTGGTGACGGGGCCCGTCACGTACTTCAGCGACATCTGGCCGGTGACCATGCGCTTGATCAGGCCGGTGATCTGCCCGGTGAGCTCGCCGGTGGCCTTGAAGGCCTGCGGCACGGCCGCGAGGGGCCCGTAGCGCAGCATCGCGTCGAAGGCCGGCTGGGTGGCCTTGGCGCTGACGATGCCCAGGCCCACGATTTCGCGGCCATCGGGCTGCTTCAGCTTGCCGGGCGTGATTTCGAGCGCGAGGCGTTCGCCTTCGCGCTGCACTTCGATCATCCCGGGGCCGCCGCGCGCGGCGAGCGCGCGCACCTTCGGCGCGATGTCGTCGAAGCTTTCGACCGGCTGGCCGTCCACGGCGGTGACGCGGTCGTCCTGCGCGAGGATCCCGTAGGCCGGCGCGCCCTTGGTGATGTCGCCGATCACCGGCGGCACCAGCATGTGGCGCGGCACCAGGCCCATCAGGCGGACCGCGTTGGTCTCGTCGAAGCCCTGCGGCATCTTCGACAGGTCCAGCGTGCGGCGCGCGGTACCGCCCTCGCGCGTGCGCACGTCGATCTGCACCGGCTTGCGATCGATCGCCGAAATGGTGAGCGCGTACTGCGCCTCGGTCCAAGTCGGCGTGTCGCTGCCGTCGATTTTCTGGATGACATCGCCGGTGCGCAGGCCCGCCTGCGCGGCGATGCCCTGCGCGCTGCCGACGGCCGCCGCGTAATCGGGACGCCCGACGACGAACATCGCCCACAGCAGGAACACGCACAGCACGAGGTTGGCGAGCGGACCGGCGGCGGCGATCGCGATGCGCTGGCCGACGGGTTTCGCGGCGAGCGTCTGCGCCTGCAGCGCGGGCGTGTACTGGTCGTCGCGCTCGTCGAGCATGCGCACGTAGCCGCCGAGCGGCAGCATCGCGACGACGTATTCGGTGCCGTCCTTGCCGCGGCGCAGCCACAGCGGGCGGCCGAAGCCGACGGAGAAGCGCAGCACCTTCACCCCGCAGCGGCGCGCGACGAAGAAGTGTCCGAATTCGTGGATGGTGACGAGCACGCCGAGTGCGACGATGAACCACCACGCAGAGCCGATCGTTTCGCCCATTGCTCAGTCTCGGTCGTGGATGCGGACGATGGCGCGCCCGGCATGCTCGCGCGCGGCCCGGTCGGCCTCGCGGAGGATGTCGAGCGTGCCGGCGGGGGTGGCGGGCAGCGCGGCCAGGGTGTCCTCGACCAGCGCGGGGATGCCTAGGAAGCCCACGCGGCCCTGAAGAAAGGCTGAAACCGCGACTTCGTTGGCGGCATTCAAGATCGCCGGCGCCGTGCCGCCCGCTTCCAGCGCGGAATACGCCAGGCCCAGGCACGGGAAAGCGGCGCGATCCGGGGCTTCGAACTCCAGCGTGCCGTGCTGCAGCAGGTCGAGCGTGCCGACGCCCGAGGCCACGCGTTCCGGCCAGGCCAGGCCGACGGCGAGCGCAGTGCGCATGTCGGGCAGGCCGAGCTGCGCGAGCGTGCTGCCGTCGACGAAATGCACCAGCGAATGCACGAGGCTCTGCGGATGCACGAGCACGTCGATGCGCGACGCATCCACGCCGAACAGGTGATGCGCCTCGATCACTTCGAGGCCCTTGTTCATCAGCGTGGCCGAATCGACCGAGATCTTCGGCCCCATCGACCACTTGGGATGCGCGACGGCCTGCGCCGGCGTGACATCGGCCAGCTGCGCGCGCGTGCGTCCGCGGAACGGACCGCCCGACGCCGTGAGGCAGATGCGTGCGAGCCCCGCGTGCGCCGCCGCGTCGGGCAGGCACTGGAAGATCGCGTTGTGTTCGCTGTCGATCGGCACGATCGTTGCGCCGGCGGCGTGCGCGGCGCGCGTGAGCAGTTCGCCGGCGAGGACGAGGGATTCCTTGTTCGCGAGCAGCAGGCGCTTGCCGGCTTGCGCCGCAGCGAGCGTGGAGCGCAATCCCGCGGCGCCGACGATGGCGGCGACGACGGTGTCGCACGCATCCCCGGCCACGAGTGCATCGAGGGCGTCTTCGCCGGTGTGCGCCTGCGTCGGCAGGCCGGCCTCGCGCAAGCCATCGCGCAACGCCGCGAACTTCGCGCCATCGGCGATCACCGCGTGGTCGGGCCGGTGCGTGCGGCACAACGCCAGCAACGCGTCCACCTGCGATCCGGCCGCGAGCACGCTCGCGCGCATCCGCTGCGGATGCCGCGCGATGACGTCGAGCGCGCTGCACCCGATCGAACCGGTAGCGCCGAGGACTGCGACCCGTTGCATCGTCAGAAGCCGAGGAGGCCCTTGCCCAGCGCGAACACGGGCAGCGCGGCCAGCACGCTGTCGATGCGGTCGAGGATGCCGCCGTGCCCGGGGATGAGGTCGCCCGAATCCTTCGCGCCCACGTGGCGCTTGAGCAAGCTTTCGAAGAGATCGCCCACCACCGAGAAGCCCACCGTCACCACCACCACGATCGCCACCAGCGGCAACTGCGCCACGGTGGCGCCGGCGAAGGGCGCGGCGATCAACGACACGACCACTGCGGCGACGAGCCCGCCGACGAAGCCTTCGATCGTCTTGTTCGGGCTGATGCGCGGGCTGAGCTTGTGCTTGCCGAACTTGCGGCCCGCGAAATACGCACCCGAGTCCGCGGCCCAGCAGATGCCCAGCGCGATCAGCAGCCACACGTGGCCGTCGGGATCGCTGCCGTGGATCAGCGCGAGCGCGGCCCACGCCGGGATCACCGCCAGCGTGCCCGCGGCGAGCTTGAACATGCGCGCATGCGTGTCGTGGTCGGACGCGAATTCGAAATGCTTGAGCCACAACATCGCGAGCAGCCACCAGACGACGCCGACCACCGTGGCGATCTGGAACAGCACGAAACTGAAACCCGTCGGCGTGCGCGAGGCCCACACGATGGCGACCATCAGCGCGAGGTTGGCCACCAGCAGCACCGTGCGGTGCAGCGTGTCGTCGATCTCCGACAGGCGGAACCATTCCCACAGGCCGGCCAGGAACAGGATGGCCGCCAGCATCACCAGCCACGGCGTGTCGACGAACAACACGGCGCCCACGGCGATCGGGGTCATGAACAGCGCGGCCAGCAATCGCGTGCGGGTCATTCTTGGTTCCGTTGAGGGGTGCCGGCCTGGGCGCCCGTGAGTCCGAAGCGCCGCTCCCGCATCGCGTAATCCGCGAGGGCCTGGCGGAGTGTGGCGGCATCCACGTCCGGCCACAACGTTTCGGTGAACCACAGCTCGGTATAGGCCAGTTGCCACAGCAGGAAGTTGCTGATGCGCAGGTCGCCGCCGGTGCGGATGAACAGGTCCGGCGCCGGAAGGTCGGCCAGCGCCATGTGCAGGCCCAGTGACGCCTCGTCGATGTCGTCCGGCTGCAGGCGGCCCGCGGCGACCTCGCGCGCGAGCGCGCGCGCCGCGTTGGCGATGTCCCAGCGCCCGCCGTAGCTGGCGGCGATGGTCAGGTGCAGCACGGTGTTGGCGCGCGTGGTGGCTTCGGCGGCGTCCATGCGCGCGAGGATCGCGGCGCCGAAGCGTTCGCGTTCACCGATGAAGCGCACGCGCACGCCGCAGCGATGCAGTTCGTCCACTTCGCGATCCAGCGCGTTGAGGAACAACTTCATCAGCGCGCCCACTTCTTCGTCGGGGCGTCCCCAGTTCTCGCTGGAGAAGGCGAACAGCGTGAGCGCCTGGATGCCGTGCTCGATGCAGAAGTCGATGCACAGGTTCACCGCGCGCGCGCCGGCGCGATGGCCGATGGCGCGCGGACGGCGACGGCGTTCGGCCCAGCGGCCGTTGCCGTCCATGATGACGGCGAGGTGGCGCGGAACCCGCGCCGGCGATGCGTCGGAAGGCATGGCGACGGTCTCAGACCGCCATCAGTTCTTTTTCCTTGTCCTTCACCACGTCGTCGACGTCCTTGATCGCCTTGTCGGTCAGCTTCTGGATCTCGTCCTCGCTGCGGCGCTCTTCGTCTTCCGTGATCTTCTTGTCCTTCAGCAGTTCCTTGACCTGGTGGTTCGCGTCGCGGCGGATGTTGCGGATCGCGACCTTGGCGTCTTCGCCACCGGCGTGCACGTGCTTGGACAGTTCCTTGCGGCGCTCTTCGGTGAGCGGCGGCAGGTTGATGCGGATGACGGTGCCGGCGGTGTTGGGCGTCAGGCCGAGGTCGGACGCGAAGATCGCCTTCTCCACCGCCGCCACCATGGGCTTCTCCCACGGCGTGATGGTGAGCGTGCGCGCGTCGGCCACGCCGATCGTCGCCACCTGGCTCAGCGGCATGTCGGTGCCGTAATAGTTGACCTTCAGGTGCTCGACCAGCGCGGTGGAGGCGCGGCCGGTGCGGAGCTTGGTGAGGTCCTGGCGGAAGGCATCGACGCTCTTCTGCATGCGGGTCGTGGCGTCTTTCTTGATGTCGTTGAGCATCGGGGGCTCCGGTCCTTGCGATCAGGCGCGGGATTATAGGGGAGCGGGGACGAGGGACCGGGGACCAGGGACCAGGGACGAGCAGAACAGCGCTTGGCTTTACCGGTCCCCGGTCCCTGGTCCCCGGTCCCTGCTTTTCAGTGATGCGGCGCCCGATCGTGCAAATCGTGCTCGCAGCCGGCCCCGTGCTCGATCTGCAGGGTCGGGTGGTTGATGCCGAAACGGGCGTCGAGTTCCACCACCACCGCGTCGAGGAAGGCGTCGTGGTCCACCTGGCCGGGGCGGATCAGGTGCGCGGTCATCGCGATTTCGCCCGCGCCGAGGGACCAGATGTGCACGTGGTGCACCGCCGAGACGCCGGGCTGCGCGGCGAGGAAGTCGTGGACCTGCGCCGGATCCAGCCCGCGCGGCACCGCGTCCATCGCCGCAGCGAAGCTGTCGCGCAGCAGGCCGAAGGCGCTGAAGGCGACCACCGCGCCGACCAGCAACGCGGTCAGCGGATCCAGCCAGCGCCAGCCGAAGGCCAGCATGCCCGCGCCGGCGAGTACGGCCGCGGCCGACACCGCCGCATCCGCCACCAGGTGCAGGAAGGCACCGCGCCGGTTGAGGTCGTCGTGCCCGCCATGCATGAACTTCGCCGCGCCCAGGTTCACCGCGATGCCGATGCCGGCCACGATCATCACGGGAATGCCCGGCACTTCCGGCGGTGCGCTGAAGCGACGCACCGCTTCCCACGCCAGCGCGCCGGAAAACCCCGCGAGCACGATCGCGTTGGCGAGCGGCGACAGCAGCGTGGCGCGTCGCCAGCCGTACGTATGGCGCTCGGTCGGCGCACGTCGCGCGATCGTCGCCGCGCCCCACGCGAGCGCCAGCCCCAGCACGTCGCCGAGGTTGTGCACCGCATCGGACAGCAACGCGAGCGAATTGGTCGCGAAGCCGTACGCGGCTTCGAGCACGGTGTAGGCGAGGTTGAGCAGCGTCACCCACGCGAAGGCGCGGACGCCGGCGTCGCCGTGGTGGTGGTCGCGCGCTGCGTGCGCGTCGTCGGCGCCGTGCGAGTGTCCGGCGCCCATGCCGTCAGTTGCGGCCGCGGACCAGCGTGCCGATGTTCTCGCCGCGCAGGATGCGCAGCAGCACGCCGGGCTGCGACATGTCGAAGATGCGCAACGGCAGGTCGCTGTCGCGCGCGAGCGCGAACGCCGCGGTATCCATCACCTGCAGGTCGCGCGAGATCACCTCGTCGTAGGTGAGCGAATCGAAGCGCACCGCGTCGCTGTGCTTCTTCGGATCCTTGTCGTACACGCCGTCGACCTTGGTGGCCTTGAGCAGCAGGTCGGCGCCGATCTCGATCGCGCGCAACGCCGCGCCCGAATCGGTGGTGAAGAACGGATTGCCCGTGCCCGCGGCGAAGATGGTGATGCGGCCCTTTTCAAGATGGCGCACGGCGCGGCGGCGGATGTAGTCCTCGCACACGTCGTTGATCTTGATCGCGCTCATCACGCGGCAGCGGCCGCCCACCTTCTCCAGCGCGTCCTGCATCGCGAGCGCGTTGATCACGGTGGCGAGCATGCCCATCTGGTCGCCGGTGACGCGGTCCATGCCGCCGGCGGCCAGGCCCGCGCCGCGGAAGATGTTGCCCCCGCCGATGACCAGCGCGATCTCCGCGCCGGCCTCGCGGGCCTCCATCACTTCGCGCGCCAGGCGCCCGATGACCTTCGGGTCGATCCCGTAGTCCTCGTCGCCCATCAACGCCTCGCCGGACAACTTCAACAGGACGCGGCGACAGGCGAGCTGGGACATGGACGCTCCGGGCATAGCAGGGGATGGCGGCGATTCTAGCCGAACCGCTCTATCCGACGGCCGGGGCGAAGCGATCCGAGCGCAGCAGCGCGAACGCGCCATCGCCCGACAGCCACAACACCACCGAGGCCACGATCAGGAACAGCGGGTACTCCCAGCCGCCGCCGGTGGCCGTGAACACCCAGCCATTGGGCAGGTGCACCGCGAGCGCGCCGACCAGGACCGGCAGCAGCGCCACCGCCACCTGCCGCGCGTACACGCCGAACAGCAGCGCCAGGCCGCCGGCGATCTCGTACGGCACCACCGCATAGGCGAGCGCCCCCGGGATGCCGTGCGCATCGAAGAAGGCCGCCGTGCCGGGCAGGGTGAAGACGAAGAGCTTGAGCATCGCGTGCGACAGCCACATCGCGGCGAGCGAGACCCGCAGCAGCGCGAGGCCGGCGGCGTTGGCGCCCAGGGGCGCGGGACGGGCCGAAGCGACGCCGGTGGAAGCAGTAACGGAAATAGCCATGACAGGCTCCTTTGCGATTCGGGGGGCGCCAGCCTAGGATTGCGGCGCTGCAATCGGAATAGGTGGAAAAGCAAATGCCCGTTGCACCATCGCAATACGACCTGTCCCCCGCGGACCTCGCCACCGTCCTCGCGCTCGCGCGCCGCGGCACCCTGGCCGCCGCCGGCGAACTCCTCGCCATCGACAGCTCCACCGTCTTCCGCGCGCTGCAGCGCATCGAGAAGGGCGTGCACCAGCGCCTGTTCGAACGCACGCGTGGCGGCTATCGGCCGACCGAGCTCGGCGCGCACCTGGTACGCCACGCCGAACGCATCGAAGCCGAACTCGACGCCGCGCGCAGCGCCACGCAATCGCCGGGCGGTGCGGTGTCGGGCACCGTGCGCATCAGCACCACCGACACATTGCTGCACGGCCTGATCATGCCGGCGCTGCGCACGTTGTCGGTCGAGCATCCCTTGCTGCAATTCGAGATCACCGCGAGCAACGAACTCGCCAGCCTCACGCGCCGCGATGCCGACATCGCGGTGCGCGCCACATCGGCGCCGCCGGACCACGTCGTCGGCAAGCGCCTGGGCCCGATCGACGTCGCGTTGTACGCCGCGCGCAGTCGCGGCAAGCACGTGCCGCCCATCGATCCCGCGACGGCACCGTGGATCGCGCCCGACGAAGCCCTGCCGCAACATCCCGGCGTGCTGTGGCGCAAGCGCAGATATCCCGCGATCGTGCCGCGCTACCAGGTCAACAGCATCCTGTCGGTGGCCGAAGGCATCGCCGCGGGATTGGGCATCGGCGTGTTGCCGGTGTTCCTCGCGCGCGAACGCGACGACCTGGTCGCGCTCACGGACGTGCTCCTCGATGCGCGCACGCAGCTATGGATGCTCACGCACCCCGAGTCGCGCCACCTGCGCAGGATCGCCACCGTCGCGCACCACTTGTCGGAAACCATCGCGCTGGACGGGTGAACGCCCCGCCTTGCGGGCAAGCTGGCCATCCGCGCCCGCAAGGAGCACGCCATGTCGCTCTGGTCCGATTTCCTGACCAACGAAGACTTGCTGATCCACAAGTGGAAGCACTACTTCCCGATCTACGAACGCCACCTCGCGCGCTTCCGCGACCAGGACGTGCTGATGCTGGAGATCGGCGTGAGCCACGGCGGCAGCCTGCGGATGTGGAAACGGATGCTCGGCCCGCATGCACGCATCGTGGGCATCGACATCGACCCGCGCGCGGCGGGCGCCGCCGAAGACCAGGTCGACGTGCGCATCGGCAGCCAGGCCGATGCCGCGTTCCTGCGCAGCGTCGTCGAGGAATTCGGCGCGCCGGACATCGTGCTCGACGACGGCAGCCACGTGATGGAACACGTCAACGCCACCTTCGACGTGCTGTATCCGCTGGTCCCGAAGAATGGCGTGTACATGGTCGAAGACATGCACACGGCGTACTGGGACGAATTCGGCGGCGGCCTGGGCAGGGCGGGGAGTTTCATCGAACGCAGCAAGGCGCTGGTGGACCGCCTCAATGCCGACCACGCGCGCGGCGCGATCGCGCCGGACGACTTCACCGCCAGCACGCGTTCGATCTGCTTCTACGATTCCTTCGTCGTCTTCGAGAAGGGCCGCACCACCGGCAAGTCCGCGCCGCAGGTCGGCAAGCGCCTGTTCGATTGACGCGCAACAAAAAACCCGCGATCGCTCGCGGGTTTTTCGTGGATCAGGCTTGGCGCCCGGCGATCAGACCTGCATCGCCTTGGCCACTTCGGCCGCGTAGTCTTCCTTGACCTTCTCGATGCCTTCGCCCACTTCCAGGCGCTGGAAGCGCAGCACGTCGGCGCCGGCGGCCTTCGCCGCGGCTTCGACCGTCTGGTCCTGGTTGAGCGCGTAGGACTGGCCGTACAGCGTCACTTCGTTGACGATCTTCGCGATCTTGCCGCTGATGATCTTCTCGAGGATCTCGGCCGGCTTCTGCTTGTCCTTGTCGGACATCTTGGCCAGTTCGATTTCCTTTTCCTTCGCGACGAAGTCGGCCGGCACGTCGGCGGCCTTGTTGTGCGGCGGGTTGAGCGCGGTGATGTGCATCGCCACGCCGCGCGCGAAGTCGGCGTCGCCGCCCTTCACTTCGACCAGCACGCCGATGCGGTGGTTGGTGTGCACGTAGGCAGCGAGGTTGTTGCTGCTCTCGAAGCGCACCAGGCGACGGACCTGCACGTTCTCGCCGACCTTCTGGATCACGGCGGCGCGCGCTTCCTCGACGGTCTCGCCCGAGGCCAGCTTCACGGCCTTCAGCGCTTCGGCATCGGCGGCGCCGGATTCCAGCGCGGCCTTGGCCACGGCGTTGGCGAACGCGATGAAGTTGTCGTCCTTGGCCACGAAGTCGGTCTCGGAGTTCACCTCGACCAGCACGGCCTTGCCGGCGGCCTGGGCGACCGCGATGCGGCCTTCGGCGGCGACGCGGCCGGCCTTCTTGTCGGCCTTGACCTGGCCCGTCTTGCGCAGCCACTCGGCCGACGCATCGATGTCGCCGTTGTTCTCGGTGAGCGCCTTCTTGCACTCCATCATGCCGGCGCCGGTGCGCTCGCGCAGTTCCTTGACGAGGGAAGCGGTGATTTCAGCCATGGGGGTGTTCCTCTGTTTTGAAATGCCGTCATCCCCGCGAAGGCGGGGATCCAGCGAATGCGGTGGCGGCGTGGACTCCCGCCTGCGCGGGAGTGACGAGCCAGGATGTGCGGCCGCGCATGCTTGCGCGGCCGCATGACGCCGGGATTACTCGGCCTTGGCGGCCGGGGCAGCCGGCTTGCGCGGCGGGGCCTTCTTGGCCGGGGCGCGGCGCGGGCCCTTCTTGTCGTCGCCTTCGGCGTTGGCGGCTTCGGCGAAGTCTTCCTCGCGGACGTTGGCGGCCGACGGCGCGGCGGCCTTGCCTTCGAGCACCGCGTCGGCGGCGGCGCGGGCGTACAGCTGCACGGCGCGGATGGCGTCGTCGTTGCCCGGGATCGCGTAGTCGACCAGCGCCGGATCGTAGTTGGTGTCGACGACCGCGATGACCGGGATGCCGAGCTTCTTGGCTTCCTTCACGGCGATGTCTTCATGGCCGATGTCGATCACGAACAGCGCGTCGGGCAGGCGGTTCATTTCCTTGATGCCGCCCAGCGAGGCTTCCAGCTTGTCGCGCTCGCGGCGCAGGCCCAGCACTTCGTGCTTGACCAGCTTCTGGAACGTGCCGTCGGTTTCGCCGGCTTCCAGTTCCTTCAGGCGCTGCACGGACTGCTTGACGGTGCGGAAGTTGGTGAGCGTGCCGCCCAGCCAGCGCTGCGTCATGTACGGCATGCCGCAACGGGTCGCTTCTTCCTTGATCGACTCGCGCGCCGAGCGCTTGGTGCCGACGAACAGGATCGAGCCGCGCTTCTGCGCGATGGCCGAGATGAAATTCATCGCGTCGGAGAAGAGCGGCATCGTCTTCTCGAGGTTGATGATGTGGATCTTGCCGCGGGCGCCGAAGATGTACGGACCCATCTTGGGGTTCCAGTAACGGGTCTGGTGGCCGAAGTGCACGCCGGCCTCCAGCATCTGGCGCATGGTGATCTGGGGCATTGCAGGTAACTCCTGAAAGGGAACCGGCCGCCGACAGTGGGCGGGGAATGGTTCCGGGGTTGGGCCTCCCTGTTCGCTTCCGCCTCCGAACCCCTTGCGAGGCACCCCGGAGCGGGCTGTTGCGACAGGTGTGGATTCGAGGGTGACGCCCCTCGTGGGCGGATCGGAGGGCACGAAGCCCTGCGAAGCCGCGGGATTCTAGTCGCCCGTGGGGGTCCGGGGCAAATCAACGGACCGTTCCGGGATTCCCCGATGGCCGGACCGGGGCCCGGGGGGCGATAATCGCCGCATGTCGATCACCATCAAGTCCCCCGCGGACATCGAAAAGATGCGCGTCGCCGGCCGCCTGGCCGCCGAGGTCCTGCAAGTCGTGGCCCCGTACGTGAAGCCGGGGGCCACCACCGCCGAACTGGACCGCATCTGCCACGACCACATCGTCAACGTGCAGCAGGCCATCCCGGCCAACGTCGGTTACCGGGGCTTCCCGGCCACCGTCTGCACGTCCGTCAACAACGTGATCTGCCACGGCATCCCCAGCGAATCCAAGGTCCTGAAGGACGGCGACATCGTCAACATCGATGTCACGGTCATCAAGGACGGCTGGCACGGGGACACCTCGCGCATGTATTTCGTGGGCACCCCGTCGATCATGGCCAAGCGGCTGGTGGACACCACCCGCGAGGCGATGTTCAACGCCATCCGCATCGTCCGGCCCGGCGCCACGCTGGGCGACATCGGCGCGGCCATCCAGGCGATCGCCGACCGCGAACGCTTCACCGTCGTGCAGGAGTACTGCGGCCACGGCATCGGGCAGGTCTACCACGAGGATCCGCAGGTGCTGCACTACGGCCGCGCCGGGCAGGGCCTCGTGCTGAAGGAAGGCATGACCTTCACGATCGAACCGATGATCAACGAGGGCAAGCGCTACACCAAGCTGCTGCCCGATGGCTGGACCGTCGTCACCAAGGACCGCTCGCTGTCCGCGCAGTGGGAACACACCGTGGCGGTCACCGCCGACGGCGTCGAGATCCTCACCCGCGTCCCCGGCGACGACAACGCCCTGTGACCGACGGCGCCGCCGCCAACGTCCCGGCGGCGGGGTCGCCGCCCACCGCGCCCGACACCGCCTGGGCCAGCGACGCCCGCGCGCGCCTGGCGCAGGCCGACGCCGACGGTGCCGCGCGCTTCGACCGCAACGACGACATCGACGCACTGCTGCGCGCCCGCGCAGTGGCCGTCGACACGCTGGTGCGCGAAGCCTGGGCGCATTGCCTGCCCGCGGATGCGCCGCTCGCGTTGTTCGCCGTCGGCGGCTATGGCCGCGGCGAGTTGTATCCGCAATCCGACATCGACTTGCTCGTGCTGGCGGAACCCGACGCACAGGCCGCGCACGCCGACGCCCTCGCGCAATTCTTCGCGCTGCTATGGGATGCGGGCCTGCCCGTCGGCCACGCCGTGCGTTCGTCCGCCGAATGCACCGCCGCCGCCGCAGCCGACATCACCGTGCTCACCGCACTGTCCGAAGCGCGCCCGCTGCGCGCCGACGCCTCCGCGCAACGCGCGCTCGCCGACGCCATCGACGCGCGCCACACGTGGCCGCCGCATGATTACTTCGTCGCCAAGCGCGAAGAACAACGCACGCGCCACGCGCGTTTCGGCGACACCGCGGACAACCTCGAGCCGAATCTGAAGGAAGGCCCCGGCGGCCTGCGCGACATCCAGACGCTGCGCTGGATGGCCCTGCGCGTACTCGGCGCGCGCGATCCGCAGGGCATGATCGCGCTCGGCCAGCTCGGCGCGGACGAATACGCCACGCTCGAACGCGAACGCCGCGCGCTCGCACGCCTGCGCTTCGGCCTGCACCTGGTGGCGCAACGTCGCGAAGAACGCCTGCGCTTCGACCACCAGAAGACGCTCGCCGCGCGCCTGGGCCACGTCGACACGGCGGACAACCTCGCCGTCGAACAGATGATGCAGGGCTTCTATCGCAGCGCCGCGGTAGTGCTGCGGATCAACGACCGCTTGCTGCAACGCTTCGAGGAACAGCTGGAAGGCGAGGCGGTCGCCGAACCGATCGACGCTGCGTTCGAACTGCGCCGCGGCTACCTCGCCGCGCGCGATGCGGACTGGCCGGCGCTGGATGCGGCGAGCATCTTCGATCTGTTCGCCACCTGGTCAGCGCAGCCGCGCGTGCGCGGCCTGCATTCGCGCACGGCGCGCGCGCTGGCCGAAGCGCTGCCCGCGATTCCCGCGTATACCGCCGCCACGCCCGCGTTGCGCGCGAAGTTCGTCGCCTTGCTGCGCGGCCCGCAGGCGGTGGACACCGTCGCCCGCATGGCGCGCCTCGGCGTGCTCGCGCGTTGGCTTCCGGCGTTCGCGCAGGTGTCCGGGCGCATGCAGTTCGACCTGTTCCATGTCTTCACCGTCGACCAGCACACGCTCGCCGTCCTCCGCAACATCGCAGGCTTCGCCAGCGGCACGCCGGACGAACGCTTCGCGATCGCGCACGAGGTGTATCCACGCCTGCGCAAGCCGGAACTGCTGCTGCTCGCCGGCCTCTTCCACGACATCGCGAAGGGGCGGGGCGGCGACCATTCGGAACTCGGCGCCGTGGATGCACGCGAGTTCTGCAGTGCGCACGGCCTGAGCGACGCCGACACCGACATCGTCGCGTGGCTCGTGCGCAAGCACCTGCTGATGTCGGTCACCGCGCAGAAGCAGGACATCTCCGACCAGGACGTGATCCACCGCTTCGCGCGCGAGGTGGCCGATCGCGAGCGCCTGGACCTGCTGTACCTGCTGACGTGCGCGGACATCGCCGGCACCTCGCCGAAACTCTGGAACGCGTGGAAGGATCGCCTGCTCGCGGACCTGCACACCGCCACGCGCCTCGCCCTGCGTCGCGGCCTGGAAAACCCGGTCGCCGCCGCCGATCGCATCGCCGAAGCCCGCGCCGCCGCCGAAGAAGCCTTGCGCGGTTTCGGCGTGGAAGGCGACGAAGCCAACGCGCTCTTCGCCACGATGCCGGACGAAACCTTCCTGCGCGGCCGCCCGGACCAGATCGCCTGGCAGGCCGCCGTGTTGCGCGGCGCGCGCGCCGGCACCGCGCGCGTGAGTGCGCGCACGCTCAACGCGCAGGGCGCCGCACGCATCGGTGCACTCGAAGTGTTCGTGCATTCGCCCGACCGCGATGGCTTGTTCGCCGCGATCATCGCCACCCTCGACCGCGCGGGCCTGGCGATCCAGCAGGCGCGCCTGTTCGACGGACCGGACGGCCACGTGTTCGACACGTTCGAAGTGCTGCCCGCCGAAGGCCAGCGCACCGTGGCGGCGGAGGACGTCGAGCGTCGCCTGTCCACCGCGCTCGCCGCGCCGGACCTCGACACCATCAAGCCCGCGCGCCGCAACCAGCCGCGGCACCTGCGGCATTTCCGCATCGCGCCGCAGGTGGAATTCGCCGACGCCGCCGATGGCCGCACCTTGCTGAGCCTGGTGTGCACCGATCGCCCCGGCCTGCTGGCCGACGTCACGCAAGTCTTCCGTGCGCAGCGCCTGCGCGTGCACGATGCCCGCATCGCGACCTTCGGCGCCCGCGCCGAGGACGTGTTCAAGCTGACCGACGAGCGCGACCACGCGCTCGATCCCGCGCACCGCGAATCTCTGCGTGCTGCGTTGATCGCCTGTTTCGAAGGAGACTCACGATGAGCCCCCGCAAGACCACCAAGAAGACCGCCACGCAGCCCGCCCCCGGCCTGAGCGTGGAGGAGCTGAAGTTCCACATCGACAGCGCCTGGGAACGCCGCACGATGCTCACGCCCGAAGAAATCGAATGGGCAACGCGCCCGTCGGTGGAACGCGTGATCGAAGGCATGGAGAGCGGCGAGTTCCGCGTCGCCGAGCCCGACGGCAAGGGCGGCTGGCAGGTCAACGAATGGCTGAAGAAAGCCGTCCTGCTGTACTTCCGCACGCGCGACATGCAGCTGATGGAAGGCGAACCCTCGCCGTTCTGGGACAAGGTGCCGCTGCGCTTCACGGGCTTCGGCGAAACGCAGTTCCGCAAGCTCGGCGTGCGCGTGGTGCCGGGCACCGTCGTGCGGCGCGGCACGTACCTGGGCAAGGACGTCGTGCTGATGCCGAGCTTCGTCAACATCGGCGCGCACATCGGCGCGGGCACGATGGTGGACACGTGGGCCACGGTGGGTTCGTGCGCGCAGGTGGGCAAGCATTGCCACATCTCCGGCGGCGCGGGCATCGGCGGCGTGCTGGAACCGCTGCAGGCCTCGCCCACGATCATCGAGGACCATTGCTTCATCGGTGCGCGTTCGGAAGTGGTGGAAGGCGTCGTCGTCGGCCACCACAGCGTGATCGGCATGGGCGTGTTCATCGGGCAGAGCACGCGCATCTACAACCGGGCTACAAAGGAGATCAGCTACGGCTACGTGCCGCCGGGCAGCGTGGTGGTGTCGGGCTCGTTGCCTGCGGCCGACGGGACGCATTCGTTGTATTGCGCGGTGATCGTGAAGCAGGTCGACGCCAAGACGCGTTCGAAGACCTCGATCAACGACCTGTTGCGCGGCTGAGCATGACGACTCTCTACGGCCTGTCGAACTGCGACACCTGCAAGAAAGCCCGCAACTGGCTGACACGCTTCGGCGTGGCGCATGACTTCGTCGACTATCGCGACGTGCGCCAGCCCGCCGCCACGCTCGCCGACTGGGCGAAGCAGGCCGGCGGCTGGGATGCCCTGATCAACAAGTCTTCGACCACCTGGCGCACGCTGCCGCCGATGCGCAAGACGCCGGGCAGCGATGCGGAGTGGCAGTTGCTGCTGAAGGAATATCCGCAGTTGATCCGTCGCCCCGTCGTCGTCACCGACGACGGCGTGGTGTCGCAGGGGTTCACCGACAACGGCTTCAAGGCGCGCTTCGGAGTTCACAAGTGAGCGACGTCCTCGCGTTGACCAAGGCGCTCATCGAACGCCCGTCGATCACGCCCGACGATGCCGGCTGCCAGCCGCTCATCGCCAGCCGCCTGCAGAAGGCGGGCTTTGCGTGCGAATCGCTGCGCTTCGGCGACGTCGACAACCTGTGGGCGACGCATGGCAGCGGCGGTCCGGTACTCGTGCTGCTCGGGCATACGGATGTGGTGCCGCCGGGTCCCGTCGAAACGTGGAAGAGCGACCCGTTCGTCCCGACCCAACGCGATGGCGTGCTGTACGGCCGCGGCGCCGCCGACATGAAGGGCAGCGTCGCCGCCTTCGTCGTGGCGCTCGAACAATTCGTCGCCGCGCATCCGCAACACCGAGGCACCGTCGCGTTGCTGGTGACCTCGGACGAAGAGGGCGACGCGATCCACGGTGTGCGCCGCGTCGCCGACGTCTTCCGCGCGCGCGGGCAAGCGATCGACTGGTGCATCACCGGCGAGCCGTCGTCGAAGGCGAAGCTCGGCGACCTGCTGCGCGTGGGCCGTCGCGGCACGTTGTCCGCGACCATGACCGTGCGCGGCATCCAGGGCCACGTGGCGTATCCGGAGAAGGCGCGCAATCCGATCCACCTCGCGCTGCCCGCGTTCGCCGAACTGGTCGCGCGCCGGTGGGACGACGGCTTCGAAACCTTCCCGCCCACCAGCCTGCAGATCAGCAACATCCACGCAGGCACCGGCGCGAACAACGTGATTCCCGGCGAACTGCAGGTGCTGTTCAACCTGCGCTTCAACCCGCACTGGTCCGCCGAACGGCTGGAAGGCGAGTGCGATGCGATCTTCCGCAAGCACGCGCTCGACTACGCGATCCACTGGCACCGCGGCGGCGAACCGTTCCACACGCCGGAAGGCCCGCTCCGCGAGGCCGCGCGCGCAACGCTGACCGCGATCGCCGGCGCGCCGCCGGAGGAAAGCACCGGCGGTGGCACGTCGGATGCGCGGTTCATCGCGCCGCTGGGCGCGCAGTGCGTGGAGATCGGTCCGGTGAACGCGACGATCCACAAGGTCGACGAGTGCGTGTCGATCGCGGACCTCGACGCGCTGCCGGGCGTGTATCTCGATTTGATGCGGCGGTTGCTGGCCTAGCGCGCGGGCTCCAGCGTCATCGTGTGCTGTGCGGGGCCGGGCAGGAACGGCGTCGCGCGCCCGTGCACCCAATCCTCGTGGCCTGCGCCCCAGTAGGGCGACAGCGGATGCCCGCTCTGTCCGCCGGGCATGTGCAGGATCCCGTCGGCCTCGCGGCCGGGCGCGACCACCATGCGTTCGGATGCGCCATTCTCCGGCGACTGCACGCGCGGCATCCCGCCATCGCCGGGCAGCGGTTCGAACGGCATGCACAGCTGCGCCTTCGCGAAGGTGAGCACGCGCGCGAGCGGATGGCAGATGCGGGCGGTGTTGTGTTCGCCCCAAGTGCGCTTTGCGAGCGGCGATGCGAGATCGCCGCGGACTTCGCGGGCGGCTTCCTCGAACAGCGCGTCCCACGTGGCATAGCGTCGCGGCAACAGGTTCGCCGGGCGTTGCGTCACCAACGGCCAGGCGACGCCTTCGAACTGCGGCAACGCGGGCATCTCGAAGGCAGCGCCCATCCGTGCCTGCGCCGGCGCGAGCAAGCCGTCGGCCAGGCGCTTGTGCACCGCGAGGCGCCATTCGCGCACGATGCGGTAGCTGGTCGAATCGACGGATGCGCGGCCTTCCCAGTGCGACGCCGCCTGCGCGAGCGCGGTCAAGGCCGGCGATCCCGCGCGCGCCGCTTCGTCGCGCAGCAACTTCCACCAACGCGCCTGCATCACCGCGCGATCGTCAAGCTGGATCGCAAGGAGCGCGCGTTCGTCGAAGGTCTCGTGCGCGAAGAGGTCGTCGCGAATCTGGTGCGCCCGCGCGCCCAACACGTAGCCGCCGTTCCCCAACCGTGGATCGTCGGAAACGCGGCTGTTCGCGGTCCACAGGCGGCCGGAGGCGGGCCGGACGATGCGCGGTGCATTGTCGGTGCGCAGTGCCCACGCCGCGCACGTCGTCGTCGGCCGCGACGCATCGCACGACGCATTGCGCGCCGGCAGCGGGCCGAGGATGCGCCACGCGATGTCGCGCGAATCCACGACCAGCAGGTTCTGCGCGGGGATCGCCATGCGATCGGCGCGTTGCAATGCATCCTCGACGTCGCGCGCGTAGACCATGTCGATGAACGCCATGCGCAGCGCGCCGGGGCGTTGGGCGGCCCACCGCAAGGCGAGTGCCTTGCCGCGTGCGTGGGCGAGGATCGGGCCCCACGTCGTTTCGTCGATGTCGAGCGCGACGTCGGGGGCACCCGCGACTCGGATCGCTTCGCGCACGCGATGCGCCTTGCGTGCGTCCACGATCGCCCAGTCCGCGGTATCGACATAGCCGTTGGTGAACCCCCACGCGACGTGCCGGTTGCTGCCTGCCACCACCGCCGGCATGCCTGGCAGGGTGACGCCGCCAACGTCCACCTGGCCGCCCGGCACGCGCGCATCGCGCCAACGCAGTTGCGCACGGAACCAGATGTTGGGCGCGCGCAGCGCCAGGTGCATGTCGTCGGCGAGGATCGCGCGACCGTCGCGCGTGCGCGTGCCGTCGACCGCGAAGTTGTTGCTGCCGACTTCCACGGGTTGCGGCAAGGCAGGGATGTCGTTCGATGCCAGCATCGGCAGCTTGCGCAGGCTGACCGCATCGGCCGTCGGCAACACCGCATCGCCGCGCGACGCCCCCGAGAGCGGCGCATCCCAGCTCGACCCATCGTGCGACAGCAGCGCGAACAGCGCCGGCGGCAGGTGCGGCTGCAGCTTCCACATCGCGAGTTCGCGCGCGTTCGACGCATCCTGCAGGTCGAAGTACATCGCAAAGCCCACCAGCGGCGTGTCCTCCACCGCCCACGACCGCGGCTGCTGCCGCAGCAACAGGTAGGGCCAGGGCCGCACGCGCAAGGCGCCGACGCCCGCATTCACGCCATCGACGTAGGCCTGCACCACCGCGCGCTTGTCGCCGAGGATGCCGTCGAGATCCGCCCGCACGCGCGCGCGCAACCGATGCACGCGGTGTTCGCGATCGCGCGACACCGCCTTGGGTCCGAACAGTTCGGCAAGTTCTCCCGCGGCTGTGCGCCGCAGCAGGTCCATCTCGAAGAAGCGCTCCTGGCCGTGGACGTAGCCGAGTGCGCGCATCGCATCCAGTTCGTTGGCCGCCTCGATCGTGACCACGCCGCGCGCGTCACGCGCCACGTGCACCGGCGCGGACAAGCCCGGCACCGCGACGTCGCCCTCCAGCCGGGGAAGGCTGCCGCGAAGCAGCAACCACGCGGTCAACGCGAGCAACACCACGAGCGCCAGCAGCGCCAACGCACTCCGCAGGATCCAGCGCCGCATTCCTTGCCCCCGGGGTTGTTCGATCAGCGACGCTGCAACCGATACACCACCACGTCCATCGACGTCACGCCCGCATCGACGAACGATTGGTTTTTCGACAGCGAATCCCGTCGCGCCAGCAATTCGACCGTCCAGTCGCGTTCGAACAGCGCGCGCACTTCGCTTTCCGGCACCGAGAACGGCGGCCCGGGTTTCTGATCCTGCGGGAACTCCAGCGTGACCAGCAAGCCGCGACAGCCGGTGGGCAGCTTCGCGTACAGCTCGCGCACGTAGCGCTCGCGCAGCGGCGGCGGCAACGCGATCAGCGCCGCGCGATCGAACACCGCTTCGCAATCGGCGAGATCGCGCCCGGTCAGCGCGAACACATCCGCGCACAACAGTTCGATCGGCCCCGATTTCGACAGCGGTCCGATCGGCGTCTGCGTCACTTCGGGCTGCAAGCCCTGTTCGGCGAAGAACTGTTCCACCGCCATCGGCACCAGCTCCACGCCGAACACCGCATGCCCGCGCTCCGCGAGCCACGGCATGTCGACGGACTTGCCCGCCAGCGGCACGAACACGCGCGCGTCGCGGTGCACACCAAGCGCACCCCAGAATTCCACGAGCATCGGCGAGGGTTCGCCCTGGTGGAAATTGGTGCGCCCTTCGCGCCAGCGCGCCATCCAGTTTTCCGCATCGGCGTGTGCGATCGGGTCGCTCATTCGACCGCCAGCCCGTCGACCTTCTGCCAGCCGCGCGGCAACAGCCCGCCGCGGGTGGCGCGCGCGCCGACGTACTCGTCGAGTTCCTTGAACGACAGCGTCATCGCACGCGTCCCCGACTTGATGGACAACTTCCCGCCCGGCGGCACCACGGCCACCGCGACCACGCGCTCGGTGCCGAGCTTCGCCTTCGGGATGTCGATGAGCTTGTTGCCCTTGCCCTTGTCGAGCTCGGGCACGTCCTTCGCAGCGAAGGCGAGGAGATGCCCCGCGCTGGTGACGGCGACCACGCGATCGGTGTCGACGTTCGCGACGAACGCCGGCTGCACCACGTTCGCGCCCGGCGTGAGCGACAACATCGCCTTGCCGGCCTTCTGCCGCCCGGTGAGGTTGACGAACTTCGTGACGAAGCCGTACCCATGCGTGGAAGCGAGCACGAAGCGCGTGTCGTCGTCGCCGCTGGCCATCGCCTGGAACGACGCGCCCGCCACCGGCGAGAAGCGCCCGGTCAGCGGTTCGCCGTTGCCGCGCGCGCTCGGCAGCGTGTGCACGGCGGTGGAATAACTGCGCCCCGTCGAATCGATGAACGCGACCTGCTGCGTGCTGCGCGCACGCACGGCCGCCAGCAAGGAATCGCCTTCGCGATACGACAGCGAGGCCGCATCGACGTCGTGGCCCTTCGCCGCGCGGATCCAGCCCTTCTCGCTGATCACCACGGTCATCGGTTCGCTGGCGACCAGTTCGGTTTCGGCCAGCGCCTGCGCCGCGCCGCGCGCGACCAGCGGCGAACGGCGGGCGTCGCCGAACTTCTTCGCGTCCGCGATCAGTTCGTCCTTCACCAGCTTCTTCAGCTTCGCCTTGCTGTCCAGCAGCGAGATGAGCTTCTCGAGTTCCTTCGCCAGCTCGTCCTGCTCGCCGCGGATCTTCATTTCCTCCAGGCGCGCCAGCTGCTTCAGGCGCGTGTCGAGGATGTAGTCGGCCTGGTCGTCGGAGAGGGCGAAGCGCGCGATCAGCACGTCGCGCGGTTCGTCTTCGGTGCGGATGATGCGGATCACTTCATCCAGGTTGAGGAACGCGACCAGCAAGCCTTCCAGCAGGTGCAGGCGGCGCTCGACGCGTTCCTTGCGGTACTGCAGGCGGCGCACCACGGTCTCGGTGCGGAACACCAGCCATTCGGTGAGCAGCATGCGCAGGTTCTTCACCTGCGGGCGGCCGTCCTGGCCGATGACGTTGAGGTTGACGCGGAAACTCTTCTCGAGGTCCGTCGTGGCGAACAGGTGCCCCATCAGCTGGTCGGCATCCACGCGGTTGCTGCGCGGCACCAGCACGACGCGCACCGGGTTTTCGTGGTCGGATTCGTCGCGGATGTCTTCCAGCCACGGCAGCTTCTTCGCGCGCATCTGCGCTGCGATCTGCTCGATCACCTTCGACGGCGACACCTGGTAGGGCAGGGCGGTGACGACGATGTTGGTGCCGTCCTTCCTGAACGTGGCCCGCGCGCGCACGCTGCCCAGGCCCGTTTCGTACATCTGCAGCAGGTCGGCCGCGGGCGTGATGATTTCCGCTTCGGTCGGATAGTCCGGGCCGCGCACGTGTTCGCAGAGATCGCGCACGGTGGCGTCGGGATCGTCGATCAGGCGCACGCACGCCGAGACGATCTCGTTGAGGTTGTGCGGCGGCACGTCGGTGGCCATGCCCACCGCGATGCCGGTGGTGCCGTTGAGCAGCAGGTGCGGCAGGCGCGCCGGCATCCACGAGGGTTCTTCCAGCGTGCCGTCGAAGTTGGGCGTCCAGTCCACCGTGCCCTGGCCCAGTTCGCCCAGCAGCACTTCGGCGATGGGCGTGAGCTTGGATTCGGTGTAGCGCATCGCGGCGAAGGATTTGGGATCGTCGCTCGAACCGAAGTTGCCCTGGCCCTCGATCAGCGGATAGCGGTACGAGAACGGCTGGGCCATCAGCACCAGCGCCTCGTAGCACGCCGAATCGCCGTGCGGGTGGTACTTGCCGATCACGTCGCCGACGGTGCGCGCGGATTTCTTGGGCTTGGCGCCTGCGGCCAGGCCGAGTTCGCTCATCGCGAAGATGATGCGGCGCTGCACCGGCTTGAGCCCGTCGCCCAGGAAGGGCAGGGCGCGGTCCAGTACCACGTACATGGAGTAGTCGAGGTAGGCGCGCTCGGCGTATTCGCGCAGCGGGATCTGCTCGAAACCGTGGAACACGGGTCGGACGGTGTCGTTCATCGGGGTTTTGATCGGGATGCCGCGGTTGGACTGTGCCGCGAGTTTACCCGCGCGCGCTCCATGAAGAATCTTTCATGTACCGGCCATGCGGGCGAAAACCGCCACGGCGCAACCTGCGCTTGCGATGGATCCCATCGTTGTCCCCAGCCAGGAGCACCGCCATGATCGTCCGCAACAGCCTGATCGCCCTCGCCCTCGCCGCCGTCGCCGGCACCGCGTTCGCCGCCCCCGCCGACGGCACCCAGCCGGCCAAGGCGCCGGCCGCCAAGACCCACGCCAAGTGCGAGAAGCGCAGCGCCGCCGGCCACTGCGAGAAGTGGGCGACCGCCAAGCCGGCCGCCAAGACGTCCGCCAAGCCCGCCGACGCCACCAAGTCCGCCGACGCCTCCAAGCCGGCGAAGTAAGTCCCCGGTGTGCGGTGCGGGACGGCGTCTCGTCGCGCCGCCCCGCATCGTCCGCCCGCCGCGTGCCTCCCCGACGCGCGGCGTTATTGATTCGCAACCCCACGCCTTCGACAGCATCGTTCCGGCCCGGCGCTATGCTCCGGGCCGGCACATATTGATGTGGAGCATGGTCGGGCGCATGCGCATCCTGCTGATCGAAGACGACGCGGACACCGCCGCCTACCTGCAGCAGGGGCTGAAGGAGGAAGGCCACGCCGTGGATCGCGCGGCCGACGGTCGCGAAGGCCTGTTCCTCGCCACCACCGAACCCTACGACGCGCTGATCGTCGACCGCATGCTGCCCGCGCTCGACGGCCTGGTGCTGTTGCGCACGCTGCGCGGCGCCGGCAACACGGTGCCCGCGATCGTGCTCACCGCGCTCGGTGACGTCGACCATCGCGTCGAAGGTTTGCGCGCCGGCGCGGATGACTATCTCGCCAAACCCTTCGCCTTCGCCGAACTGAGTGCGCGCCTGGCGAACGTGGTGCGTCGCGCCGATGGTGGCGCCGCGCAGACGCGCCTGCAGGTGGGCGACCTCGAGCTCGACCTTCTCGGCCGCCGCGCGCAACGCGGCACGCGCCGCATCGACCTGCTGCCGCGCGAGTTCCGCCTGCTCGAATGCCTGATGCGCCAGGCCGGCCACGTCGTCACGCGCACGATGCTGCTCGAACAGGTGTGGGACTACCACTTCGATCCGCAGACCAACGTCATCGACGTGCACATCAGCCGCCTGCGCCAGAAGATCGACCACGGCGAAGCGACGGCGCTGCTGCACACGGTGCGCGGCGCGGGTTACCGACTGGGCGCCGCATGAGCGCATGGCGACACGCGCGGTCCACCACGGTGCGGCTGGCCGTGGCGGTGAGCCTGTCGTTCCTGCTGGGCTTCGCGTTGCTGGGCGGCAGCGTGTACGCCGCGGTGTCCGCGCTGCTGCTGCGCGATGCGCGCGAAGCGATCGTCGTGGACGCCGATGGCCTGCGCGATGTGCTCGCCGACGGCGGCCGCGCGCCGCTGATCCTCGCCGTGCGCGATCGCATCGCGCGGCCCGACGATCCGGACGCCTTGCATGCGCTGCGCATCGACGGCCGCGTCATTGCCTCCGACATCCCCGCCGCCGCGACGCCCGCGCGCGATGGCTGGCACGAATCGCGCGAACCGGACGGCACGCGCCTGCTGGTCGAACGCCGCACCCTCGCGCCCGGCGTCGAAATCGCCACCGGCCTGCGCCTGCGTTCCGAAAGCGGGTTCCTCGCGCTGGTCGCACGCACGTCGCTGGCCGCGCTCGCGATCGCCGTGCTGCTGGGATTGGCGATCGGTGCGTTGATCTCGCGCTGGGTGGCGAGGCGCCTGCGCGCGCTCGACGCCACCGCCGCGCGCGTGACCGAAGGCGAGATCGCGCTGCGCGTGCCGGTCGACGGCACCGGCGATGCGTTCGACCGCCTCGCGCATCGGTTCAACGCGATGCTCGACCGCATCGAAGCGTTGCTGGCCGGCGTGCGCGAAGCCACCGACCACATCGCGCACGACCTGCGCACGCCGCTCGGCCGCCTGCGCACGCGGCTCGAACAACTGCGGTTGCAGGCCACGGTCTCGCCCGATGCGCTCGAACCCGCCATCGCCGAAGCGGATCAATTGCTGCAGGCGTCCAACGCGCTGTTGCGCCTGGCGCGCATCGAAGCGCAGGCGCCGATCGAACAGGCCGCCACGCTCGACCTGTCCGCGCTCGCGCGCGACGCGATGGAACTCTACGAACCCATCGCCGCCGAACGCGGCATCACCCTGGCCGCCAACGCCGAAGTCCTGCGCGTGCGCGGCGATGCGGACCAGGTGTTCCAGTTGCTGGTGAACCTGCTGGACAACGCGATGAAGTACGCGCCGCCCGGCACGCAGGTGGACCTGCGGGTCGAGCGCACCGGCGAGCACGCCTGCCTCACGGTCGCCGACCGGGGCCCGGGCATCCCGGCAGCGGAACGCGAACGCGTCTTCGACCGCTTCCACCGCATCGAAACGGACCGGGGCACCCCCGGCAGCGGCCTGGGCCTGAGCCTCGTGCGCGCGATCGCGCTGCGGCATCGCGCCCGGATCGCATTGGCCGACAACGGCCCGGGCTTGCGCGCGACGGTGTCGTTCCCGTTGGCGGCGGGGGAGTGAGGACGGGCCGGAAATCTGGGTCCGGAGCGTTGACATCGTTTCCGCCGCACCGCACCATACGCGCCCACCTGCCCAGGTGGCGGAATTGGTAGACGCACTAGTTTCAGGTACTAGCGGGTAAAACCGTGGAGGTTCGAGTCCTCTCCTGGGCACCAATCAGAAGTCCGACGCAGTCCAACGCAGTCCGGAGATTCACCAAAAACCCTGCCGAAACGCGGGGTTTTTGTTGCCTACCGTCCGTCGGCGTCCCATGCAGATCTATAGAATCCTGCCCCAAATAGGGGTAGAAGGTTGGGTAGTTTCGTTGGACGGGTCGTTTTTCCAAGATGACCGGCAAGCTGGCTGACCTGAAGATTCGCAACGCGAAACCGGCCGAGAAGCCGTACAAGTTGTCGGGCGGTCATGGCTTCTGCGTCGTGGTAAATCCTGACGGTGCGAAGTACTTCCGGCTGCGATATCACTTCGGCGGCAAGGAGAAGATGCTGAGCCTCGGTGTGTACCCCGAGGTGTCCCTCAAGGAAGCTGAGGCTTCCGCGGTTCAGGCCCGTTCGCTGTTGCGGCAGGGCGTCAATCCGTCCGAGGAGCGCCGAGCCAGGAAGCTCGCCCTCCGCCACGTCGAGGCGCATACGTTCGGGTACGCCGCCGCGCAGTGGGTCGATCACAACACGCCGCGGTGGAAACCGGCGACGCTTGAGAAGGTCCAGCAGTACCTCGACAAGGACTTGCTGCCGCCGCTGGCCAAACGTCCTCTGGCGAACATCACCCCTCTGGAGCTGGGTGTCGTCCTCGAGCGAATCGAAAGCCGGAAGGCCCTCAACGTCGCCAAGAAGTCGAGACAATGGCTCAGCGCCATCTACGCCTATGCGATCGCCAAGGGCCTGACAGCAAACAACCCGGCGATCCACCTCGGCTCAATCGCGCTCTACCAGCCCGAGCCGCAGAACCACGCCCACATCACGATCGAGGAGCTGCCGCGATTCCTGCGCGCGCTCGAAAGCTACGAAGGCTCGCTGCTGGTCAAAACCTGCACCTGGCTAGGCCTGTGGTCGGCGAATCGCCCCGGTATCACTCGCACGCTGAAATGGTCCGAGCTCGACCTCGATGCCGGTGTGTGGTCCATCCCGAAGGGCAGGGAAGGCATGAAGCGCGGATACGAACACGTCACGCCGTTGCCGATCCAAGCGGTTGCTGCGTTGAAGCGTTTGGTTCCCATCACAGGCAACTACGAGTACGTCTTCGTCGGCCGCAACGATTGGCGAAAGCCGCTCAGTGATGGAGCGGTCACCGGCCTGCTGAAGGCGATCGGATACGGCGGTAAGCAGACGGCACACGGCTTCCGCCACCTTGTGAGCACCGCACTCAATGATCGCGGTTACGAAGCAGATTGGGTCGAGCGTCAACTTGCACACGGCGATCCGGACGAAATTCGTGGCACGTACAACAAGGCCGTCTACCTCGACCAGCGTCGGAAGATGATGCAAGAGTGGGCTGATTACCTGGACGAAGCGCTGCGCGGCAAGGCCCCGCAAGCGGTGCACAAGCGCGCTGGCGCAAGCCGGTAAAGCGGCAACGGCCGGGCGTTGCGCGCGCCGCGACTGCTAAGGCTCCTTGCGCCGAAAGCAACATTCGTCGCGGCGGCTCGCTTGGGAACATGGCTCCGGGTCTCACTGGATTCGGTTGAATCCAGTGGGGGTTGACAGGGAAACAGTTGGGGCATAAAAATTACCAGCGTCGAAAATCCGCTAGTCCGACATCCAGCCGCCTTCAAGGCGGTTTTTTTGTGTCCGAACATTGTCCGTAAACCGCCCGACAAGGGTCCCAAGGCTGCCGAAAGGCGGCCTTTTTGTTTTGGAGAACGAGAACATGTCCACCAACAATGTACTTCACGGGGAGCCTTCTGCTGCGGTGCCCCTGAAGTTCCTTCGCCTCCCCGAGGTCCAAGCCCGAACTGGATGCTCGCGAAGCACGATTTACCTGAAGATCTCGGACGGGACGTTCCCGCGGCCGACTCGGCTTGGCGGTGGTTCTTGCCGCTCTGTGGCGTGGGTTGAGTCCGAAATTAACGAATGGCTTCGGTCCCGGATTGCAGAACGGGACGCAGCAGCCTTCGACGGCCAGGAGGGCTGAGCCATGGATCCGTCCGCGGACTCGTACGTGGAGATATCACGCCCCTCGCGCGAATCGAAAGCCTGCAGCGGGCACTCAATTACCTCCTAAGGGTCGCTGGCACCGAATCCCGAGCGCAACAGCGAGCTCGAACAATAGGTCGATGCGCTATGTCGACGTTCGACTGGGCCATCACCGTGTGATGTCGTAATGGGGCATCGCTTCCGCGGTGGTGATCCGAGCATTGCGGCGGACCGGAAACGCCTCCTGGAAGGTGCACCTTGAACCGCCGAAAAAACACCGCGGCCCTGGCATGAGCGCGCCGTATCGATGGCGTGGGCTTTGGTAAACACCACTGCGTCTCGAAATTTAGCGCGACCAGGCCACGGCACAAGCAACGCCCCAACCGCATCGAAGACGAGTGCGGCGCCGCGAACGCGATTACTCCACCCCCTAAGGCATCGCCCGCCATCGACGCGCATGAGTGCGCCCGACGGGCTACAACGATTCGAGACGAAACACATGGCTCGTATTCGCACCATCAAACCCGATTTCTTCACCAGCGAGGACATCGTGAACCTCTCGCCACTGGCACGACTTCTGTACATCGCGCTGTGGTGCGAGGCTGACAGGGAAGGCCGCATGGCCTGGAAGCCTCGAACCTTCAAGTTGCGGTACATGCCTGGGGACGAGTGCGACGTAGATGTCCTGTGCGCCGAGATCGTGGACCGCAAGCTAGTCGTGTTGTACGGCGACGGGTTGGCTTACATCCCCGCGTTCGGCGAGCACCAGCACGTCAACCCACGCGAGTCCGTCTCATGCCTGCCCGCACCTGACGCGTCACCACGCGTGCGGACGCGTGGAGCACGCGACAGTGACGCACAGGTAGGAAGGGAAGGGAAAGGAAAGGAAGGGAGGGATAAAGGCGCGTCGCGCGACGCGAAGAGTCGCAAGACCTCCCTACCCAACGACTTCGCTATCTCGGAACGCGTGCACCGATGGGCCAGCGAGAAAGGTATCTCTCGGATCGAAGAACGCTTCGAGCACTTCGTCGGCGTCGCGCAGGCCAAGGGTTACACGTACGCAGACTGGGATGTGGCGCTGATGAATGCCATCAGGGACGACTGGGCGAAGTTCGGCCATACGCCGGTGCAGTCGCTCTCGTCGTTTCCGGAGTTGCGCGCATGAGTCGCGACGACGGCCTGCTACTGGTCGAGCAGCAGCTGCTGCATACGGCGCTGGTGCGTCCCTCCTCGGTGTCGGAGATGCCGCTGCAGGCGCGGCACTTCACGACCGAAGCCTTTGCCGAGTTGTGGGAGTACATCACCCGCCTCAACCTCGAGGGCAATCCCGCCGACTTCATCGTCATCTGCGAGGCAGCGGAGCGCGATGGGCGCCTTTCGATTCGCGACCTGGCGGTGCGCCTGGCGTGCGACAGGGACCTCATCGCCTGCAGCTACCCCAGTTATCAATCGAAGCGAGTGGTCGATGGCTGGCGGTGCCGCGAGGCGGGTCGCATCGCCGACGACCTGCGAAGCGCCACAGGCCGTCGGGAGGAGGGCGCAGTCGATCGAGCGATCTCCGAGCTCATGGACCTCTTCGCCGACGACCGCGAATGCGAACACACGGCTAAGAGCGCCATGTCCGCGGCGTGGGGCCAGGTGCTGGCGGCTCATGAGGCAGGTGGTGCGTTGGTGGGGGTGCCGACAGGTTTGGCAGGCCTGGACGATGCGCTAGGGGGACTACACGACTCAGATCTGATCGTGGTCGGTGCGCGTCCTGCGATGGGCAAGACGGGACTTCTTCTCGGCATGGTGCTCGCCGGCAGCATCGATCATGCGCGCAATGGCTGCCCCGTTGGATTGATCTCCGCCGAGCAGCCACACGAACAGGTGGGTCTGCGGTGGATGGCGACAGGATCCTCCGTGTCGGTGGGAAGGCTCCGCACCGCTCGTATCGAGGACCATCAGTGGAGTGGCCTAACAGTAGCCGTCAGGGCTTACAGCGACCGCCCCATCCGCATCTTCGACCGCAGCTCACCCGACATCGCCGACGTTGCCCGCGTCGCACGTAGGTGGAAGCATCAATTCGGCATTCGCGCACTGTACGTCGACTACCTCCAGAAACTGGAGAACGCGTCTATGGCGAAGGCCCCACGACACGAGCGCGTGGGTGCCATCGCGAAGTCTCTGAAGAACCTGGCACGCGAGCTCCGCATCCCGGTCGTCGCCTTGGCGCAGGTCAGTCGGGAGGTGGAGAAGCGCCCCGATCAACGCCCTCTTATGTCCGATCTGGCTGACAGCTCGGAAATCGAGAAAGAGGCCGACCAGATCATGACGCTCTGGCGTGACCTTTCGAATCCCTCCGCCGAGTGCACGCCGGCGGAGATCAACGTTGTGAAGAACCGCCACGGAAACATCGGGCGGGTTCATTGCCTCTGGCGCGGTGCACAGACGGCATTCGTGGATCCGTCGAGCGAAACCCACTAGTCATCCAAGGACCCCCAATGCCCACGTCCAAGCAACCGCGCCTCGGCGCACACGAACTGAAGTACCTCGCGCAAGAACTGGGTCAGGCAATGCAGGCGCTGAGCCAGCAACACCTGCTACTTCGCGAGGAACTCTTCCTAGCCGCCAAGGCTGCGCGTAGTGAGAAGTGGACCAAGCGAGACGTGCCCAAGTGCGGCGCCGTCAAGGCAAGTACTGGTGGTCGCTGCGCCACCCCTCTCCAGCCGGGTCAGTTCCGGTGCGACCTCCACGCCCAGGAGCTGAGCGATCGCCGCAAGTCGAAGGTGAGCAAGGACAAATCGGGTGGGGACGGGGGAGGAAGCAATGGTGCCCCTGCCATCCCTGTCACCTGAACTTGGTAGTGCCTACACGCGCGCACGAATGACTCTGGTGAGGAGGTGGCGAGAAATGGGGGATCGAGAAGCCGGAAAGGGACCACCTTCGAAGGGTCCAAGGGTGGGAGGTTCGTGCCAGGCCCGGACCACCCAAGGTACCCCCTGCAGGTGGTTGTCTGTCCCCGGTTACAGGCGCTGTCGGCATCATCACGGCAGGTGTCGAGCACTCACCAAAAGCGGCAAGCCATGTCGTGGCGGCGGCCTCAATGGAACAGGGCGGTGCAAGTGGCATGGTGGCCTGTCCACCGGGCCCGTGACGACTGAAGGGAAACGGCGAGTCGCATTGAACCTGCCCCGAGTGCGGGATAAGCGTCACCGAGTAGGAGGTAGGAAGTGGACGTGATCCTGCGAGATTCGATCATTAATCGAGCGCGGACAGCGAATAATCTTGTTCGCTCATCATGGCCACATGAGCTTGATGCTCTTCACGACGCGGAGATCGAACTAGGCTGTTGTCACGAGCTCTTTGAGGTGGATCATCAAAGTGAATCCGTGCGCAGTGATACGAAGGAACCGAAGTCATCTGTCGCGCATTTCGAACTGTTCCTGGCGAAAATGCAGTTCCACAATGCGGATGGTGAATCGACTTCGTTAGCGAACCTTACAAACGGGGATCTCTGGCTGGTTTGGCTTGAGTACAACGCGAACATGGTGCGTTGGGTTTTCGAACATGGCGATCCAGAGCATGAATTCATTTCCACGACACTCCTACGTATGGAGGTGGCTATGTTGATGGCCTCGCCCATTTGGCGGGTCCAGTAGCGCATGCGCCGCGGGCATACCAACGCGAAAAGGAGTCCTAATCGCTTGCGCGATTGCGTAAAAGCCAATCCGCTCCTTGGGGGCGCTAGTCCGTTGACGCTCGTTTCAAGAGCCTCAGGCTGGCCACGTCTTCTCGAGGAGCGCCGCGATGAAATTCACCCTGGAAGGCAAGATTAACCTTCGCGTTTTGATATTGCTGATCCTGATCCTATTTCACTATGAAGGACCGGCAAAAGCATGGCGAATCGCCTTCGTTAGCGTGTGCTGCCGCGTGGTCACCACGATGCAGGGTTTGGGGTGATCCAAGACGGCCCGAGCTCACGACGACGCGACGCCTTCGTTGCTAGCGATTTCGCCCGCACGGGAGGCGTGCTAATTGGGTCCTCGCACCGGCGGCTGAAGCCTGTCTGGAAACGTCAGACGTTTGGCGTGTGAGTACTAAGCCGATGCGTCCTTAACGCGACAACGCGCTCGGCCGAGCCAAATGGCCCTGGATCACCAGCACGCAGATCGACACCGCGCCCTTGGCGTGGGTGCGGATGCCCAATAGTGTCTCGGGCGGCACCGGCGCCGTCTTCTTTTCGCTGCTGTCGAGCACGCACAAGATGGCCGTGCGCTTTGACTTGGCGACGGCATAGCTGGCGGTTTGGGCGAGGAAGGGGTCACACTGATCCACTGAACTGATAAGGGTGTCGACGGCCTTTAGCTCGATCGGCATACCGTGCAACGACAGATCGGTGATGCCACCGGCGGCATGAGCGTGCTCGTCCAGATCCGCGCCGATCACCGTTTGGCGACGCAACTCTGCGCGCACGTGCCGTTGAAACGCCGCTTCATCCCATCGTCCTTTAAACTCGGCATCCTGTACCGCGCGGCCGGCCAGATTGCATAGCGCCGCGAGCACTATCAGTGCATCGGCCGTTTCTGATTGGGGCACGCCGGGGCGGCGACGCAGCGCGTCACGCAGTGTGTACAGTGCTTGGTCCAACCCTGGATAGCCGCAGACCTGCAGCTTGGACGCGTCAGCACCGTCCACAATCAGCGTGCGGTGGCCGACGACGGCCACCGGTTGATCCCCGCGCTCGGGGATGAACTCGGCGGTGTATTTGAACTCGAAGGGGCGTGCGTGCATGCCCTGAGGCAGCAGCAACGCGGCGCGGCCGCTCTGCCGCATCGTGTACGGCGCGTCGCCGTCGGGCTTTTGAAACTGAAAGCTGGGGAAGTCGTAGGTCGATTTCGGCTCTACGGAGATAGGCGTCAGCCGCAATTCGCGCTTGTCTTGCGGCCAGCGCGACACGCGGACTTCGATCTCCAGGTCGTGCACTTCCCGGGCTGCTAGCTGGTGCACTTCCGCGGCCGGCTGTCCATCGAACTGGAACTTCAAGAACGCGACGGTCAGGTCGACCAATGGTTCTTCTTTGCGCTCCAGTTCCGACTGGACAGCCCAGTCCGGTTTCACCGGCTGCGCAAAGATCCCGACAGGCAGCGGTACCGCAGTGAGCGCGTGGGCGATGTCGGCGACCTGTTCGATCGATTCCAGAGTCGCCAGACCTGCGACAGCCGCACGCAACTGCGCCGCGGCATCGCTCTGGTCGTAGTCGTTCAACCAGAGTCGGTAACGCTCGCGGGCGCTGCGCAAATACCTATCGGCGTCTGGCTCGGCCTCGAGCACGGCCCGGCGCCAATGCGTGAGCATGTCAACGATACGCACGATGCCGCCGAAGGCGTTGTACGCCGTGGCGGCTGCCGCACTCGACACGGCCGCAGACACCGCGTCGAGGGCCACGGCCAGCGTTTTGAGATCGTGGGGCGGCCACTGCCCATGCGCGATCGCCGCCAAGGCCTCAACGGCCTGCAGTCGTGGCAGCAAGGACTCAGAAGAAAGGGAATTTTTCATCGTTCTTGAACAGTTGCGCCAGCTCTTCGTTGACTTGCATCCATGCCTGGCCCAGCGCCAAGGCCTCGTCCAGCTTTCCCTCGCTGATCAGGTGTTCGAAGCTGACGCGGCGCTCGAGCTGCTGCGCCTGCAGTCGGCGAGCGCGCTCGCGCACAGTGTCGGGGAAAGCGGCCACATGCAACGCGGCTACTTGGGTCGCACCCCGCCAGGCGCGGTCACGCGTGAGCAGTTCGACAAACGTGCTGCACAGCTGAGGGTTGCTCGGGTCCGTTGCCACAGCCTCCAAGATCGCCGGGACATGGGGCGCGCACGCGCCCAAGGGAAGATCCGCCACCAGCTCCAGTGCGTGCTCGAGTTCGTAGTCTTGTCGGCAGTGGCCGATCCAACCCAGGACTAACGCCGCCCAGCCATCGAGGTGCTGAAACTGTGTGAGGAAGTAGCGGTGCCCGCTGCGCAAGAGCACCGAGGTCTCCAGCTCCGAGACCAGGGCCACCAGCACTTGGCCTTGCGCCTTGGGCAGTGGGCCCTCGCCGCGGTAGGTCGTTACCTTCGCTTCGATGCACTCGAGCAGGAACTCGGGGTCGTTTCCCCCGCGGTAGGCGACGATGAGGTTATCTAGGGCGGCGGCAATCAACGGGTTGAAGTGGGCCGGAAGCCGGAGTCGCCCCAGCGCCTGCACCGCCGCCTTGTGCACGATTACGTAGGGATCGAACAACATCAGGACCAGGCTATCGGCGACTAGGTCCGGGAGATCGGAGAATCGCTGGCTGCCGATGTCCTTGAGCGCGTCGGCGGCCGCAGCGCGCCCGGCGACTGAGGCCCCTACCATGGTGCTGTACAGATGGGGCAGCATCGTATTCAGTCCGGTACTTGTCGCGAGCAGCGGCGCGAGCTCCCGTACGACCGCCGCCTCGAACGTGTCGCCGAGCAGGCCGCGCTGGCTCAGAAACGCCTCAAAGCGCGCCAGCCCGTCGGCATCGGTGAGGGCGCCGTGGATTGCCACCTCAAGCAGCGCGGCGCGCAGGTGCCATAGACGCGTACGGCGGCTGGCCTTCACCATTTCCGCCAACGGATCGGGCGGCGTCAGCACGCTGGGCTCCTGCTCCGGTGCCTGGAGCTTGGAATCCAGGACCGCGGCCGTGCCCAGCAGCGCGTCCATCGCCACTTTCGCGGCCGGGGCGAACGCCCCACTCTGACGTCGGAACGCGCCCAAAACATGCTGGGAGACTTCGTTGTTGTCGGAGGTGACCGACAGCGCAGCCAGTCGCCGGATCGCCACGACGAATGCTTGTGTGTGAGCGGGGTCGATCACCGATTTCGCGTCACGATCGCGATCCGCATGGCGCAACACGTGTTCGTAGACGCCTGCCACGCGGCCTTCGCCGTCGTCCGAGGCGCTCTCGAACTGGCGCATCAGCTCGTCATCGGCAAAGTCGGGGCCGGCCAGAAAGGCGTAGGCCAACGCCACCTGGAGGTCGTGGACGATTTGGCGCAGCTCGGACTCGCGCTCGAACTCGACCAGGACGTCCAGCCGGGATAGATGCGCCGCCAGCGGACGCAGGAAGGGGCGGATCCAGCGGGTGTTCCGAGCGATGAGCATACCCATCGCCCGGCTGGTCACGCCCACGCGCAGGCGATCGCGGCGGGTGAGTAAGGCGAGCAGACCCCGTTCGACAGCCTCCGGAAACCGATCTGCCACCTGCATCAGCGGATTGGGGTCGCAGTCGTCGTAGTGCAGGCGCCCGAACTCCGAGCGGGGCGGCGACGCGACGTACGCCAGGCCCATGACCGCTTCGGGGACGTCGGCGGCATCAACGAGGTCCAGTCGCTGCGTCACCGTCGCCGCGGCGAGCTCGAGCGCATACCCTTGGCGTAGGCACTTCATCGCGCAGCGCACCAGTCGTCGCTGGTCCGCAGTGTCGGCCAGGACGGTCAGCGCCGCCGCCTCCAGCCAGTGGTCGTCGCCTTCCAAGACCGAGAACAGGTACTCGGTGAGCGCCGGCACGAGAATTTCTGGCGCTAGGCGGGCGCTCTCGATCAAGCGGGTCGCCGCCTGCTCGTTGCGTTCGGCGTCGAGCCGATCCAGATCGTCCATGAAGGCTTTTGCAAGCACCGGCAGAGTCGCTCGCAACTCGGCGCGTGCGGCCGCCCGCGCCTGCAGCGCCGTCTCCTTAACGCGTTGCGCGTCTTCCGCACGCGTCTCCGCGTCCTGACGATCAGCGTCGCGCTGCGCAACCAGCATGGAGAGGTTGGGCAGCGCGACCGGCACCCGATGCGGACAGCCTACGCAGTTCGCGTCATGGAAGCGCACCGCAGACTCTTCCAGCATCCAAGTCGCCATACCCGAGGCCGACGCAAAATCGCACGCCATGGCGTGGTGTCCGATGGGCAGGCCGGTCTGCATCTCGATCATCCCCGTGCCGCCGAACTTCTCGACGCGAGCATGACGGCACCAATTGTGGATCAGGCGTTTGGCGTGCTGATTGCGTTCGCCGTCCTGGATCGCGCGCTCGATATCCCGATCCCGACTCACCCGTCGCTCCTGTCACAATTGCGTGTCTCGGCAGAGTCTACCCGTCGCCTGCACTGGGCTTGGTTAGGCCTTGTTGGCCAGGGTGCTTCACAGGGAGGTAGCGGCCACTGTCTCGGCTTCCCGATCGCCAGAACTGCGTCCCGTGTTCGCCGCGCCAGCGTGGCACAGGCCCCACACATTGCGGTCAAAGGAAGAAATGCGCCGCGGAGTGTCGAACGCGGACTGGGGTACGAACTGCGGTATGCACAGATCCAAGTGCGCACCCGATGCAGGTCACGGTGTCATCCGGCTTGGGGTTTTCGGGCTGCTTGAACATGGTGCCGCTAAGCAACGATGCATGCCGCCACGGGATCCCCCTATAAACCGCAACGCGCGGCACAGGGACCAACGCTCAAACCGGCGCCAACGGCCCAAGAATAATTCCCGGTGTACCCTAGTCACATGGCTACCGGCTAAGAAGTCGCCCTCACACGCTCCAAGTCTCCATGACGCGGTTCCGGTCCGGATGCTGAATACCCCGCCGACCCCTTCACGCCCCCAGCCAACCCCGCCAAGAAGGCTAAGGCCCCGCCAAAGCGCGCCCGGAAGCCATAGATGAGCCGGCGGGGGAGGCGGGTGGCCGGTCCTCACCATGCCGTCCGTCACGGTTGTATATACAAGATCAGCGTATATACAATCCGCAACCCCGCCATGGAGGCATCCCGGGCAATGCCGCGCATCATCATCTCGGAGACGATCCGAGCCAAGCTCGCCGCCCTCCACGACGTGGGCGAACCCGAGGTCCACCAGTGCTTCGCCAATCGAACTGGCAACCTTCTTATTGATACCCGGGAGCAACATAGCGACCCGAAGACGCTTTGGTTTATTGCACCTACCAACAGGGAAC
The DNA here is from genome assembly GCF_018406605.1 of Noviluteimonas caseinilytica. Lineage (GTDB taxonomy): Bacteria > Pseudomonadota > Gammaproteobacteria > Xanthomonadales > Xanthomonadaceae > Noviluteimonas > Noviluteimonas caseinilytica. The sequence goes on from NZ_AP024545.1 coordinate 2,258,873, forward strand.
GACTGTTGAAGGTGTGTTACGTCCCCGCTGGAGATTATTTCCTGCGCACTTGTTACCCGCCCGACGAAACGGAACTTGCGATCTACCGCAAGCATGGGAAGCCAACGGACTTTTGATGAGAGATATATCTATGAACGCTCGCAACTTGGACCCCGCCATCACCGAGAAGTGGGAAAACGGCGAACTGGGGCGTAGTGACGAGTTTGTCGCTGTAGCCTCGGAGGGTGAGTCGCTTCAACTCGACTCAGACCTAGCAATGAAGTTGGTGTCTATTAGGCTGCCGATTCCGCTGATCGACACTCTCAAAACAATCGCAGGCCATTACGGCATTGCGTATCAACCAATGATTCGGGACTTGCTTATGCGGTTCGCTAGGTCTGAGATCCATCAGATCGTAAGTGAGCTTGATAGCCAAATGAAGCAAGCTCAGTCGTCAGACGAATCTAGCCCTCCCGTTGAGGCGTTCATAGAACGAACCCGGATGGCTGCCTGCGGCTAATTGAAAAGCCCCGCTTAGCGGGGCTTTTCTTATCTGACTCCTCTCGGTACGTCAGGAACTAGCCGCTGATGCTCTTAAGCGCAAGCTGCGCGCGCGTTCCGCATCGGTGTGGCCCATCCTGGTGCGTGTTCCAGCGGAAGTCGAGCTCGGTGACGTAGCGCTGCAAGTGCTGCTCGCCGACGTGATGGAACGTGCCGACCAAGCCGCGCTCAAGCAGGCTAAAAGAGGCGAGTGACGGCTTTCGACCCGAAGTGGACATTGGAGCGTCTATTTCACTTATCGGCCGGCGCATCCATGCGCAACACCAGGTAACGCATGAAGAACTGCGTGATCGGCCCCACGCATAACGCAAACACGAGAGTGCCCACGCCGACGGTTCCGCCCAGCACTACGCCATCGCGAGCACTACGATCTCGATGCCGGTGCGCACGCGTTGGATCGACCAGCCCGTGCGGCGCGCGAATCCGGTCATCAGACCGTCGCGGGGCCCGGGACCGAGTTGCGCACCGACATAGAGCGCAGTGACCAGCGCACAGACCAACATTCCACCTGCCAGGCAGACGCAACGGAATGGCAAAGACTCGGGCGCATCAAACATCCGAAGATTGAAGCCAGGTGAAAGGCCCCAGCAGCAGCGTGTTGGCGATCGTGCCCAGCCCGGCATCTGCCGCAGCGGAATCCCGAGCAGCAACACCGCCACGGCGACCAGGACCATGACCCCGCCGAGCGACAGCGGCAGGTGCTGTGCCGCGCCTTGGTGGAATACGACCCACGGCGAGCCGCCGAGCGCGCTTTTCATCAACAGCGTGTTGGACACGCCGTACAGCCACAGGCCAGCCAGCAGACGCACGAGGCGCTCGGGAAAGCGGTCGGCCCGCAGTTGGGCGAGGGGGCCGAGATTAGCCAGTCCGAGGGGGGAGGTCTTGGAGTTCATGCGCGCCAGTATCTGGACGAGTCGCGCTTTCACGCAGAACCATGGCCCCGTGAGCTGACCCCTGAGCACTTGGCTGCGTTAATAAGCCAGTTCCCCTGCAAGCCGGTCTGCCGTGGCCTCCTTCAGGCGAGTTCGCGGCTATGCCGAAATTGGCCGCGCTCGTAATCGCGACAATTGGTTCTGCGGGCAGCATCAAGTCCAAAGCAGAGTGCATCCCAGCGACTTTGGAGGAACTCTGAATGACCATGTACAAATCGCTTGTCTTTGCACTCGTCCTCATTGCCGCGCCACCATTCAGCACCCAGGCGTTTGCAGGAAATCCCGATACGCCCACCTACTTGGCCTACGCCGCAGAACCGGTTCAGAAGATTTATTCCGACGCGCTGCTTGGTTTCGCGCTTGAGTGGAAGTGCCAGTTTCTCGAGCAATCTGCTCGAGACATTTACGAACAGCGTCTAAGCACAACGCAAAACGAGTTTGAGGGGTATGTATTGTTGCAAGGCATGGCCAAGAACCCGCTGGAGGCTGTTGAATACGTCAAAGCGATGACAATGGCAGCAATACGCTTCGCCGCTGCTCAACCTTGCGATCCAGGGGCAAAGGAGGAAGTCTCTAAGGGGCTTCAGCGGTTGAAGGATTTCGACGAAGAAATGCGCAAGGATCTTAAGCCGTTGAAGCCAAACGATTGATTTAAGCCGACGCTACGTCGCTCCCCCAGCTAGTTCAGAGTTAGAAATGCAGTGGCGGACACCTTTGGCGAACACCTCAACGCCTTGGATGCACGTAGTGCCCCTTCGTCGCGGCGCTCGTAAGTGCATCGATCAACTGCTTGGTATTTTTCCCGCTTTTGGCGCTGGATAGTTGCTGCCTAACAGCGGTCGGCAAGTAGTGATTGAACGCGTCGAGCAGCGTCCTCTTGTCAGCGTTGTGTGCAAACAGCACGGCAAGCGCTGTGGCTATGGCTTGGTTGGATGCCAGGAGATCGCTCAAGCGATCCGAGACCGCTTGCGGGTCCAATTCTGGTTCGTTCATGGACGTCACCACTTACGCCGCAAAGCACGGCTTAGAGACCAACGTAATAACCGGTCGCAGCGGCCTAGGAATTATTCCCGGTGTACCCATGGTCACATGGCTACCGCTAAGGAGACGGCCTCACAGCTGGCCCGGCTCGCCACCATGGACGAGGTGTGCGGATGCTTAAACGCTTGCCATCCTCACGATCAATCGCGCACGGCAAGAGTGGCTGTTCCACCCGATAGCGGAACTACCCCGTGATTGAGTCTAACGACGATATGGCGGCTAAGACTTTCTGCACGGAGCAGGATGAGGCTGTGCAAGGGCATGATTACGTGTGTAAGTGATTCTTCCAGAAAATTGCGCGCTTAGCGCTGGCCGTTCGAAAAAAAGTACATCGTTCGCTTGATCGCATCCAAATTTGGGAGGTGCGAAATGGCGGAAGTACGCGTGATGGTCGAGCTGCGCTATGAGGCGAGCGTTGCCGCGCAGGCATTCGACGGGCAGGTGCTGGGATTCGATGCAACTTCGGTTCCCGGGCTGCCAGGGATCCAGTTCGACCCGACATTTGCGCCGGTGCCGATGCCGGCCGAAGTCGATACGCCGAACGCGATCAACATGTTCGATTTGGAAACGGAGCCCGAGAACTCAACGTACGTCGTTCGCGCTGTTGTCGAGGAGAGCCGAATCGACGAGGTACGCAAGGCACCGAACGTGGTGGAGGTCTTTTCCGACCCCGAAATTGCGCCACAGATCGTCTGCCCAGGCGCCGGGCCCGTCGGGACCGACGCCGATGTCGAACGGCTACTGTGCGTGCCAAAGATGCGCCTGGCGAAAATGACCGGGCAGGGTGTTAACGTCGCCATCGTGGATACGGGCGTGAACATCGCGTACCTCAACGCGCACGGCAAAAATCCCTCGTTCGACGCAGCGAATAGTTGGGTGCCGAGGCCGGGGCTTGTCCCAGGAAGCTTGCCCGTGAGTCACGGAACCATGTGCGCATACGATGTCTGCATCGCGGCGCCGAACTGCACCCTTCTGGATATCGCGGTGCTGCAGTCGACGGCCAGCGGGCCCACCATCATGAGCGGGGTGCTGTCGGACGCTTTGCGCGCATACCGGCATCTGCTCGCCTTCATGCTTGCGCCGCGCCGGCCGGGGGACTCTCGATCGCTTGTGGTCAACAACAGTTGGGGCATGTTCCATCCCTCCTGGGATCTTCCGGTCGGGGATCCTGGCAACTACAGCGACAATCCGAACCATCCATTCAATCGAATCGTTGGCGACCTCGAGCGGGCGGGTGCCGATATCCTGTTCGCCGCGGGAAACTGCGGCCGGGATTGTCCGGACGGTCGATGCCGCGGCATCACGACGAATGCCATCTATGGCGCGAATGGACATCCTGCCGTCCTGTGCGTGGCGGGCGTGGACACCACGAAGGCGCGGGTCGGTTACTCCACAATTGGGCCCGGACGCTTGACGCGCCAGAAGCCCGACATCTGCGGCTTTACGCATTTCCGGGGATCAGGCGTCTATGCCGCGGATGGGGGGACGTCCGCCGCTTGTCCGGTCGTCGCAGGCGTCGTCGCCGCCGTTCGGTCACGTCGTCCTTACAGCGCAGGGACACCGTCGACCCATCCTGCAGCGATCCGCAACCTCATCGCCACCACAGCCGAAGACTTAGGCGCCGGCGGATTCGACTTCGAAACTGGGTACGGCGTCGTTGGTGGATGCAAGCTCGCCGGACGATTTCGCGTGCCGACGATTTGCGACCTGTATCCGCGCATTTGCCAGGATCGATTCGACATTTGCAAACGCTACCCATGGCTATGCAGGAACGGCCAACCGTGGCCACCCCGCGAGATCGAGCCGCCACGCCCCATTGATCGCGGGCCCACTTCCATGGAGAACGAACTCGGCTTTCAGCAATTTGCCGGCAGCGATGCGCCGATGCTGGGTGGTGACGAGGACGCGGTGGAACTGGCGTATCGTGCTGGCTTCGAGGCGGGTGTGGAGGCCGCGATGCATACCGGTACACGTAGTGGCGAGAAGGATTGCGGTTGCGGAAAAAGTTAAGGAGAGATGGTGATGCCGAAAGTGCTCGTCCAGTTGCGTGAGGATAGGATCCCACCCAGGTTGGAAGCGGTTCGCGACGCACTGGGCTTGTCGGACGACGACATTGATGCCGCGTATGGCATCGTGCCGATTGATTCCGCTTCGGGGCTCTATACCGTGAGAGTTGAGGAATCGGCCCGCGCGCGAATCGAAAGTGCGCTTCGCGATCTTGGAGCGGGCGACGATCTGGAGGTAGGCATATTTTCGGACCCCCGAATTGAGCCTTTCGGCCCCCCGGAACTGTAACGATGTGGCCGGGGAACTTGGCTCCCCGGCCCTGGCGATCAGTGAAATCCAGTGGCTGGGTGAACTCCGTTGTCAAGTTGGACGGAAGGTGGCTGCTGCCTGCGTCCCGACGCGTTCGAGGGAAGGTCATAGCTCGAGGGTGCTCGTATGGTGCCCATCTTTGTTCGTATCCGCCACGCTCGAACCAAGGCTACGCTCACTCAAACCGAGTTGGCCAGACGTTTGGGCGTCCAACGCAGCGCCGTAACGCAATGGGAGCGATCGGCTGGTACAACGCCTAGCGTCTCGCACTTGTCCCAAATCGCCAGCGAAACACGGGTTTGTTTCGAATGGCTGGCGACGGGTCGCGGGCCACCCAGTCCAATTGATGGAACGTTCGACGAAGCGGTCGTGCTCAATGACTATGCGCACGACGAGCTAGAAGGTCGCGTCTTGGCAGCGCTGCGTCGTGTAGGAGGGCGCCGCCGAGAGACCGTTGTTCGTGTAGTTGAGTTGCTTTCAAGCTGAGTAGCAGAGTCGCCCGTGGCCGCAATGCGCGGCATAAGGGGTTGCCACATGGCTGGGAATGGGGTTCATCGGCGTCAGTAGTATTCACTGCCGCAGGGCGGCTGCGAGTGGTGCCCACGATCGCGACAGTGTCTCGCCATTTTCGGAAGATTGGTTTGGCTTTTGGTGGTCAGAATTGGCCACATTTCTAACCGACGGGACGATCACTCTGAACTCGATGCGTGGCCGTGGTGCCGGCGCGTGGACGGAGCCTGCCATTGTGAGATCTACCGAAGTCTTGGTTGCCAGGGTCGATGCGTGGAATATTCGATCCTGCGTTTCGCTCATCGGCATATTTGGTGCAGTTTTTCTTTTGAGTGCGTCACTTCATGGTCAGCCGCGCCTTATCGCATTGTCTGTTGTGTGTGTCGTAGGGGGCTTTGTATTCCTCCACATGGCGACTGCCGTGATCAAGGTCTACGACGATCGCCTAGTCGTGGGCTCTGGGTTGTATCGGCGTTCCATTCCCGTTTCCGACATTATCGGCACGTCCCAGGACCAATCCGGGACCAGCTTGGCTTGGCGACAAAACGGGATTGCACTGCCGGGATTCGGACTGGGATGGTTTTCGTCTCGGGGCGGACACCGACGACTATTCGTCGCACGAGGACTGACGCGAAACGCGATATTGATTCGAACTTCTGGAAAGTTCGACGTACTAGTGGGAGTGGTCGAACCGGTCAAAGTCTTAACCACTATCGCACAGCTTGTCAGCTCCCATCGTGAGTGAGGTTGCACTAGGGAGCATGGATCTTGCCGTGGCGTTCGTCATTGCGGTCGGGGCGTTCGCAAATTGGACTTCACTCCATGCCCGATTGCGGAATTCAGCCGACATCTGGTTAGTCCTGGCTGTCGGGATTCTTGCCTTTGGCTTCTGGATCAGCCAACGCCTGGACGCTGCGTTTACTGTTACTGCTTCCACTGTAGAAGGCAAGCAACGCGCCTCGGTATGAGCCATGACCGCATGCCCGCCGCTGCCGTATCGATGGTCCGCAATGAATGCGACATCATTGAGACGTTTGTTCGCCTGAATCTTCGCCACTTCGACCACATTTGCATCGTTGACCACGGCAGCAGCGATTCGACGCCGACCATTCTTGCAGCACTCCAGTCGGAAGGGCTGCCCATCTCCGTGCAGCGAGCGGAGCACCTTTATCAAACGCAGGTCGAGACCATCGGCGCGCTGGTGCGGGAAGCGGCAGCTTCAGGTAAATTCGACTTCATCGTGCCTTTGGATGCTGACGAATATCTTCTGCCGCCGCCGGATTTCTCTTGGGACCGGTTGAAGGAGCAGCTTCAAGAGAACCAGTACGGCCTGATTCCATGGCGAACTTATGTGCCGGCTTTAGACGTGCCGGCGGACGCACCGATGCACGCCAGATTCGTGCAGCGGGATAGCGAGCCGGATCAATATTACAAGGTTGTCATCCCACAAGCTGTGGCGCGGCAGTGCACGGTTGCCCCAGGCAACCATGCGCTTGTTTCCCCATCGGACGCGGTAGGCGTGGCGATCGACCTGCCCCTTGCGCATATCCCCATCCGGAGCAGCGAGCAGATCGTGCGGAAGGCGCTGATTGGCAGCCATACGCTTTCCATCACACCGGGCCGCCATCCGACGGAGGGTTTCCATTGGGACATGATGGCCGAACGTCTTCGTTCGACGGGATATCGCCTCGACGGCAGCGAACTCGTCGAGATGGCGCTTCGCTATTCGTTGAAGCCTGAACTCCCGACTCCCGGAGTGTCGACCAGCGCTCCGGGCATCAGCGGTAGCGGTGACGATCTTCGTTATGCAGCCCTGTCGAAAATCGATGTGCTCGCCTCACTCGATGACTTCACTTTGCGGGCGTGCCGCGAACTCAACGCCGTGCGCGAGCGCCTCGAAGCGTCACGGGTCGAGGAAGAGAACGGCATCTTGGGCCGACTGTTCAAACGAAATCGTCGAAACGCCGCGCGCCCCGACCGCTGAGGCCAGCGCCGGTATTCAGCAGGTGCGGTGCATCCAGTTTTTCGACTCAGCAGGTTGGCGATGACCAATTAGTCGTCTGACGAATCTGGTCCCCGCGTTGAGGCATTCACAGAACAAACCAGGATGGCCGCCTGCGGCCAACTAAAGAAGCCCAGCCTGGCGCGGCTTTTCATGAGCGGCACGCGCGGCATCGACTCAGGCGCCGGCACAAACGACGCGACTCCTTCCAGCGACTAGATGGCAAACATGATGCGCCCGATGACGTTCGCGCTCGACCAAGGGTAGCTGATCAAGCCTATCGCTTCGGTGACTGTTCGAGGTGGGATACCAATTAATGACCGACGTCAGATGGCGTAGCGCCCAGCGTCCCGCACGATCTCCACAAACATCAACGCGAGAGTAGGTCGATGAGGACGTGGAGCGCGGCGCTACTTATGTTGGGAATGCTCGGGGTCGGCAGTCTATTCGGGGCAGAACGCGATACATCTGGGTGCGGATGGTGCGCGCAACATCATGTGTGACCGCCAGCGAATCGCAACCCCGAGGAGGAACCGGGCGCTCCCAAAACGTTATCCGCTGATCGCGCGCGTCCAGACGCCCCCCGCAACACATATCCACGAGCTTGTCGCGATGGTGTTGCTCAGGCGCAACAATTCAGGAGGAACCTGGCCTCACGCCCTGTCGGCTGCAGCCGAAGGTGTGGCGCGGCGTCGATCTGGGGGTCGAATATGCGAGGACTGGCCGCGTGGGGTTAGGGCGCGCGCGATGACGGGGCGGACCACCCGCGGCGCGCTGCCCGCCGCATGCTCGCCCGGACGACAATGCGATGGAACGGTGCGATGAGCGCAATGTACGAATGCCCAAGTGTGTTGTGGCACGTCACTACGGTCGACACGACTACCTGGTGCGCGTCTTCGGCTGGGCCGTCGACCGGTCGACAAAGTACCGACAGTCGAAAGTCCAGGTGCTTGTCGTCTTCGCCAAGGATGATTTCGCTCGATCTCGAGTAATAAATCCTGAAGACGCCGATGCGCTGGTCTGGCTTCGACGTGCTTGAAGCTTGAAGGTGCGTCGCTGTCTTGATCCCGAAAGGCCTGACCAGCACGTCCCGCAGCCTCAGGAGCCACTGCATCGACGGCGGCGGCTGCGCGAAAAGGAGACGAGCGAGCACTTCCGGGTTGCGCGATGCGTGATCGGGAAGGGTGATCGCGTAAGCATCGGCTAGGTCCACCGACTTGTAGAAGCCGCGGATTTGCGACTCGGTTGGAATGTCGACCGGGGAGATGCGGTTCGCGTCATGCATAATGGGCAATGCGTTGAATGGCGTCGTCAAGAAAATGCTTCAGCACGGCGTTGAACGGCTCGGGATCTTCCCAGAAGAACATGTGTCCACCGTTGAACGCCGCAAATTCCGCATCGGGACACGTTCGACGTACCCAGTCCTCGGCATCCCGTGCCCATGCCGACTTGACTGCCACGAGCGTGGGAGTCGCGACGCTGACGCGCGAAAGCATCTCGGCGAAGTCGTAGAAAAGAATGTCGGACAGCAACAAGCGACCCACGAAGGGGGGTTGCGAATGCATTTGTGCCAGCAGCCATCGTTCCTCTTCATCGGACAGGTCGCGCTCGACGAAGAAGCGCACCATCTGGCGCCGGAACGCCTCGGGATCTACCGTCAAAGGCCCGAGAAAGCCTTGGAACGCATCGAGGCACGGCACTTCCGCCCAATCGCCGGGTGCTTTCGGCACCGCCAGTGCCGGCATGTCGATGTCCACGAGCGCCCAAAGCAGGTCGACCCCGTAGATGTCGACGTAGTGGGCCGCAGCGAGCGCGCCGTTGGACCAGCCAACCAGGGCAAAGCGCGTGAGCCCAAGGTGCTGGACGACATCGTGCAGGTCGTGCGCATGGGTCACGTAGTCGTTGCCCTCCAGCGTCGTGGAGGAGCGCCCTTGCCCTCGCGGATCCAATGCAATGACGCGATAATTTTGGCCCAGATGCCCCACCTGATGGGAAAAGGCGTCGGCGGTCATGGACCAGGCAGGCACCATGACTACGGCGGGTCCCGAGCCGACGTCCCGATGGAAGATCGAGCTCCCGTCCCGGACCGTGATCAATCCTTCGGTCATGTGATCCGCTCCGCCTTACGTTGCGCCCAGCGCCGACCGATGCGCATCCAGTCCCTTGTGGTATCGGCACGTGTACTTGAAGCGAAGGAACTCCTCCAGCCCGCGGACGCCGCCCTCCTTGCCTACTCCGGAGTCCTTGAAACCCCCGAACGGGATCGGAGCACCGGTAAAGCTCGCTGTGTTGATGGCCACCATCCCGTACTCGAGCGCGCTTTCGGCCAATGCCTGGGTGTGCGCGCTCTCAGTGAACACATAGGCCGCCAGTCCGTAGTTGTTTTGGTTGGCGCGCCGGAGGACATCCTGGGTGCAGTTGAAGGTCTGCAACGGCGCGATCGGGCCAAAGGTCTCCTGTTGATCGATCACCATGTCGCCCCGGACTCCGTCGAGAACGGTTGGCGCCATGAAGTTCTCGCCAAGATTTGTCAGGTCCGATCCGCCTACCAGGATGCGTGCCATTTTTTTCGTAGCATCGCCAACTTGCGCGAGGCAATGGTCTACGCCGGTCCGCAGCGTCATGGGTCCGATTTGCACGCCGGGATCCAGGCCGTGGCCGACCTTGAGCGCCCCGACGCGCGCGACGAACCTTTCACGAAAGCGCGAGGCGATATCGTCATGCAGGTAGATGCGGTTTGCTGCAAGGCAATCCTGTCCACCCGTGGTGAACTTGGCGATCACGCAGGCAGCCACGGCCTCATCCACGTCGCAGTCGGGGAACACGATGAAGGGCGCATGGCCGCCAAGTTCCAGCGACACTCGTTGCATGTGCTGGGTGGCCAGGTTGTTGACAATGCGACCCACGCGCGTCGACCCCGTGAAGGTCACGGCCCGCACGTCGGCATGCCCCAGCACCCGCGGGACGACGTACGCGCCGTCGCCTGGCAACACCTGCAGTAGTGATGCGTCGAGACCTGCCTGATGCCCCAGCGCAGCAAACGCAAGCGACGATAGCGGTGTGCGTACCGAAGGAATCAGCAGGACGGGGCATCCAGCGGCAAGCGCCGCGGCCGCTTTTCTGGCAGGCATGGCCAATGGAAAGTTCCAGGGAGTGATGGCGGCGACGACCCCCACCGGCTCGCTCCTGACGCAAAGTTCGCTGTTGCTCTTGTGCGATGGCATCGTTTCGCCATGGGGTCGCATTGCCTCGTGGGCATACCATTCAAGGTATGTCGCCGCGTAGTTCACTTCTCCCATCGACTCTGCGATCGGTTTCCCCTGCTCAAGGGTGATCAGCCGAGCGAGTGCCAGCTCATGCTGGCGAAGCGCGGCTGCCCAACATGAAAGCACTTCAAACTTATGCCGGGATGTCGACCACCGCCAGCTAGCAAACGCTCGATTTGCTGCGTGCACAGCTTTGTCGATCGCTTGGTCGTTCGAGTCACAAACCGCTGCCAGCTTGCCCCCTGTCGCGGGGTCCAGGATCAGCCTGGGCTGGCCCCCAAAAGTGTGCTCGCCGGCAACGATGGGCCCTGCGACGGCAAGTCCGGCGAACGGTTCCGGAAGGCCGCCCCCATCATGGATGTAGCCCCTGGAGATGCCAACGACGGTCGCAAAGTCACTCATGCTCAGATTTCCTCCGGCGTACTCGACGCTCGCCAAGTTCGTGCCCGCTCAAATGACCTTGCGCGACGCTGCCGTCGACGCATCGCCCGTATTGGGGGTGCCGGTTGGTTCGATGAGCAAGATGTGGCATTCCTGCTCGGCAACCGGGCGATGCCTCACCCCTTTCGGAACGACGTACATGTCGCCGGGGCCGAGCTCGACGTTGCCGTGTTCCGTCTCGAGCCGGAGGTGGCCTCGGAGCACCAGGAAGAAATCATCCGTGTCTTCGTGGACATGCCAGTTCAATTCGCCACAGGCTTTCACGACCATAATGTCCATGTCGTTGAACGTCGCGACCGTTCGTGGCGCATAATATTCGTCGAAGCTATTCAGCTTTGAATTCAGGTTGATTGCCGCGTTCATTTGAGTGTGCAGTATTGAAGAAGCTGTAGCTTCCTCCCTGTCGCTATCGGCTGTCTTGGACGATTGGAACATGGCCACCGGAACTCACGAATCGGCCGCGGACTGGGCCGTCATGCAAGCAACGCCGGTATCGGGAGTCGAACTCCTGCGTGCCCATTTCGTGCGGCACACCTTCGAGCGGCATAGCCACGAAGGTTGGTGTCTCGGCGTCACTTTGGCTGGCAATCAGACTTTCCGTTGTCGCGGCGCGACTACCACCAGCCACCATGGGGACCTGATCGTATTTCGGCCTGATGAAGCGCATGACGGCCACGGCGAAGATGCCAGTGGCTTCCGATACGCGATGCTCTACCTGCCGGAATCGCTGATTGACTCATGGTTGAAACAAAGCGGCGCGCAAAGCCAGCACGTCTTGTTCCACAGCGCTTTGATCCACGACCCGGCAGGTTCTGGCGCGTTGATGCGATCAGTACGTGCATTGACACAAGACACCGAATCATTGCGCGGCGAGTCACTGCTGTGCGAGTCGGTCCTGGATGTTTTCGCCAGGCACGCAGGCCACGCACCTAAGACGGTGCACGAGCAATCTTCGGCAAAGTGGCTTGCGGCGGTGCGCGAGTATCTGGATACGCATTACGCGGAAAACGTCACTGTCGACGACCTAGCCCATGTTGCTCAGGTGTCGCGCGTCCATCTGACAAGGGCGTTTTCGCAGGTATTTGGCGTTCCACCGCACGTTCAGCTCAATTCGAGGCGTTTGCAAGCTGCAAAGGGTCTACTGGCACGTGGTGTCCCCATGGCCGATGTTGCGGCAAGGGTTGGCTTTTCTGACCAAAGCCACCTTGTGCGCCGTTTCAAGGGCAGTTTTGGCGTGACCCCGGGTGCGTGGCAACGACAGATGATTCGATAGGCAGATCGACTCCCTAGCGGCCGTCGGACTTCTGGGCGGTCGTTGCCTTCACGGCAGCAGTGGACTTCGACGGCGCTTGAAGTCGATGGAGTCAACCAAGCGCCACGGGCCACCGGCAACCTTCGCTTCGAATGTCATTTTGTAGGAGTTCGGCGATGTGATCTCGTACGTGACTCGTTCCTGCTTGTTTGCTGAGTTGGGCATGGCGTTGAGAAGTTGGCTCAGTTGCCCTCTCGATATGAACGCGATTCGCGTATCCGTCACCTCGGTCGCCACAAAGACGCGAAATCCGCCCGAGCTATTCGCTTCGGTCGAGAGAGTGGAGCCATCGCGTGCAGCCCATAACGCCGTCGAATGGAAGCGGCTAGGTGGCTCGTCATCATGGACGTAGATCAATGCTCCATTGGAGTTAGCTGGATGCGCGTTCACCCTGGCAGTAATTGTTCGCCCGTCGGCAAATTTCCCCGTGCCTTGCCACTCGCCGGTGAAGAACGCGACATGCATTGCAGTTATGGACCTTTCTGAAGACGCTGCTGCCGAGTGACGCTCCCCAACCGCGGCGGCTTCCTTAGCCGAAACGGCAGGACCATCAACGTTGATGCTCTCGGCGGCAACGCGCCAGACGTTGCCGTCCTTCTTCCAGGCGACCAAGTGTTTGCCTATACGAACCATCGTCTGATTGTCCGCACCCAACGACTCCACCCGGAACGAGCCAAGTTCATAGGCGATCTCCCCGCTGCGGGCGACGACGATGTGGGTGGGCGCAAAGGTCGCCGAGTAGCCCGGTGTCGCGAACCGCTTTGCGAACCACGCTCGGATGGCATCGTGGCCTCGGATAAGGGGTTGGTCGGCCGTCAAGAAGACGGCATCCGTTGAGTAGTTCTCCATCACCCCATTCAGATCTTTTTGGTGCAGTGCTTGCGACCATGAGGCGTCGATGGCGCGGATCATCGCTTCATCTTCGTCGCGCGGAGCAGCGGAGGACGCCACGGCAATGAAGACGGAGAGAGCTGAGAGCAAGCCAAGTCCAATTCGCATGGTCATTCAGTGATCCTTCGATACTGGCGCGTGCAATTTGGTGCCTGTAGCTGCGCATCGCATGCCAAGAACACCCGGTGGGTAATGCAATGCGTAAAGTAATTGTGCCAATGTCCTGAGAAGAACCAATCGAGTCGACGCAGCGCGAGTCCAATTGAGCGAGTTGCGTGCAACCAGGGGTGATTTGAATGTGTCTTCCCGGAGTCACCTAGGGAAGAGCGAACGAAATGAAGCGACTGGGCACCTTCTGTCTGTGCATGACCGCGCTGGTCATTAACACGACCAGCGCGGAAACGTATTCTTCGGAATATTGGCGAACGGTCGCCGAGCACGATGTCGAGGCGGCCTACGTGCTGCTGTCGGACAACCACCCGGCCGCTCTTGCGGAACTCGGCGACACCAGGTTCATGAGTGCGTTGTCGCGCGCCCACGCTGTTGCCAGCAGAAAATCGCGACTAGTCGAGGATTTCGGTGGCTACCAGGCGGTCTTGGCTGAATTTGCTAACGCCATGGGCGATCGACACGTCCGATCGCGGCCCAGCTTCGTAAAGGCAAGGCCGCTGTGGCCGGGCTTCATCGTTGCGATGCGCAGGAATTCGTGGGTGGTCGTCGACGAGGACGCCGGTGGAGGCCAATCTCTGATCAATGCGCGGCTGGTCTCTTGTGACGGCACATCGGCGGACGCGTTGGGCCGCGCAATCCTTGGAACCTATCGCGTCAACTGGCAAGTCCCTGCGCAACAGCAACAGGCTGCGCCGTGGCTGCTCGTGGATGAAGGGTTTGGCGCGTGGCAACGCCCACAGCGATGTGTGTTCCAGTACCGCAACGAAACCCGGGTGGTCGACCTGGCTTGGCGGCCCGTGAAGCGGGAAGATCTCTGGCCGCGATTGGAACGCGCGATTGGAACGGGGCAGGCCGGATTCGGTGTTGCCAGGTTCGAAGCGGGTGTCTGGATCTCGCTGCAGGACCTTGGACCGCGGGCGGAAACCGTTCTATCTGCCCTGGAAGCCTTCCACACGAGCGTAAGGCTGGCCGACGTGATGGTCATCGACCTGCGCGGAAATGGTGGTGGGTCGTCGGCCTATGGACGTCGCATGGCACAGTTGCTCCTGGGCCGCAACTACGTCATGGCGAACTTGGGTTCGCCCGATGACGCCTGCGAAAGCGTTTGGCGCGTTTCGGACGCTAACGTTGCGACGTTGCGCATGTATCGGGAGACGTTCGGAAGTGCGCGGGGCCCGGATGTCGCAAAACTGTTGGATGCGTTGATTGTGCAAGCGGATGAAGCCCAGCGGGAAGGGCGAGCATTGACCCGCTCTACGCATTGTGGCGGAGGCACCGGACAAGTTGTTAGAGCGGGGCGCGCCGCGATGGATCCCGCTAGAATTTTGGTGCTGACCGATGCACGCTGCTTCAGCGCATGCTTGGCCATGGTGGCTGACTTCAGACGATTGGGTGCTGTTCAGATCGGACAAGAAACCGACGCAGCGACCCGTTACACCGAGGTGCGCGACGTGATGATGCCGAGTGGATTGTCAACGTTTTCCACTCTTCAGGCCTACGCGCCCGCGGAGCAGATGGTGCTTGGCCCGTTTATCCCGACCTTCAAGTTCGACGGCGACATTTCAGATATCGCTGCCGTGCGCTCGTGGGTGGCCAACCGGTGGGGTGCTCGGAATTAGCGTCTTCCAGTCTACCTAGTAGAAGCGCGCATTCCGTACGTGCATTCCCCATCCGAACTGGTGTCGATCAGCATCATCCCCAACCTTTCCAGGACGCGACGAGACCGGAAGTTGGTTTCGCCTGTGATTCCGTGCAACTCAGTGACGCGAAGTTCATTGAGGGCATGCAGTGCCGTCGCCGTGGCTGCTTCCGTTGCGAACCCTTGTCCGGCTACTTCATTTAGGAAGGCGTAGCCGATTTCGACAATGCCCGGGGCACCTCGCGCGACCAGTCCGCAAATGCCTAGAGGTACCGCATCTGATCGAGTTTCGACGATGTTGAATCCGAGGCCATTGACATAGTCGTATATCGCGGCTGTTGCGACGTAGGTAGCGGCGTCGCCGGGAGAGCGCACGTTGCGATCCCCGACGTTGGTAAGGTATCCCTGCTCGTTCATGAGCCTGTTGAGAAAGTGAGCGTCCTCGGCCAGCGCTTGGCGCAGCCGCAGTCGAGGAGTGGTAAGTGTCTTCATGCGCCTAATCCGGTTTGCAGGGCGCAGTGAATCAGTTGGAGGTGTTGTATGCATGCGGCAACCCATCCACCCCGGTGGGTCATGCCGGCGATCCGATGCATTCCTGCAAGAATTGAGCTATTGCCTTCTGGCTACGCGCAGCGGCCATGGGGTGGAATTGGAGACCTTGGTCTGGCAAGTCGGCGCCGGGCCATGTGAACGCGTGCATTGCATGCCCGAAGATCTGCACTTCCCACTCAGCGCTGCGGACGGTCATTTCTTCCCTGAAGGCCAGTTCTTCAGCGCGAGGTGCCATTGGGTCACGGTCCCCGTGAAGCACGAGGACGCGGGCTCCAATCGTTTCGCACGTTGCGCCGGCTTCGGGCGGCGTCAAGACGCCATGAACCGAGATGACGCCTTTCACGCCCAGGTTCAACCTGGCGATGTCGAGCGCGCAGAGACCGCCGAAGCAATGACCAAGCGCGACCATGCGGGTTTCGTCGACTTCAGGCTGCGACCTTGCGAATGAGAGTCCGGCCCTCAACCGATCGGCAAGAACGTGCCGGTGCTGCATAAGCGGTGCCATGAGGGCGAGACATTGGTCGGGGCTCGTCCCACGCAGCCCCGATCCATAGACGTCCAGCGCGACGACCGTGAAGCCGATCGCGCTCAGTGCCCTAGCAATGTCGTGAGTGTCCGAAGTCTGGCCGGCCCAGTGGTGCAACAAGAGCACGGTGGGTGCTGCAACCTCCTGCGGGCTTGAAACAAAAGCTTCGTAGTTGCGCCCTTCGGCGCAACGATATTCGCGGAAGCATTCAATCATGTGATTAGGATTGCAGATGCGGACTTTGAGAGTTTCGTCGGAACCATGCAGGAAGGCATGACCAATCTGATCCGCTGGAGAAGCTCGATTGGACCCGGCCTCCAACCGTTGCGCGTGCCGACGTCAGTCTTCCAGGAACTTCGCCACTGCCTCGATGAGGCGATCTCGGCCATGGGGCGCACGATCCAGGTGCGCCAAGTGTGTGGCATCAGTCAGTTCGATCACTTGGACGCTACGCGCATGCGAGGCATCGTCGATGAAGCCTGCCACGTCTTCCGGGCGACTCCAGAAATCCTTTTCCGATCGGACTAACAGGACACGAGCAGTGATCGACGAGGCATCGAACAAACGTCGCCCCATCGCCTGCAGGAAGCTGTCTTCCATTGCGCCCTGCGGCGCGCGAAACGTGGGCGGGCTGCCAGCGGCATCGGGGTCGCTGGCGACCGCGGCAGCGGTGTAGGCAGTTGCGACCGCGGGGTCTCGCCACTGCGATTTGTCGTCGACGGGAATGGAACGGTCCCACACTGGCAACAGTTGGGCGGCGGTGTAGCGCGCATACCCGCCGACGCTCGGGTCGAAGCGTCGTGCGTTCGCCGGGTCGGCCAATCCCTCAAGCATTGCGTGTCCGGTCGTCCCACCGTAAATCGCATTGAACATGGTCAGGTGCCCCACCCTGTTCGGGATGCAGCGAGGCGTAGTACCCCGCCCACATCCCGCCAGACGCCCAGCCGAACAGCGCAACGGTGTCCGTGCCCTGACGCTCGCGCGCCGCTGCGACCACGGCGTCGATGTCGCGCACCACCTCGTACGCGCGCGACAAGGGTAGGCTTTCTTTGGGCGGACGCGACATCGCGGCCGGGCGGTCGGAGCCGCCGTAACCGCGCGCGTCCATGACGTACACCACGCGTCCAGTGCGGCGCGCCAGCTCCTCAGCGAGTGACCCGCCCGGCACCTTCAGATCGAACGACGCGATCCCGGGCACGCGAGCACCGTGGACAAGGATCAATGGTTCGCGACGCGAGGGGTTGCCGATGTGGACTTCGCGGACGTGGATCCCGATGCCGTCGCGCGTGGTGACGCGGAAGTCGCTGCGCAGCGCCGGCGAGAAAGATTCTGCGCTGATGGCGTCGTCCGCGGCGAGTACCGTGACTACCGCGACCAACGACGACACTAGGGCAGAGCACAATTTCGCGTGGCGGACCAGCATCGGGAAGTAACCTCACTCGAATCGATAAGACAACTTGACCAGCACCTGTTCGCTATCCCGCAATTCCATTGACTTCCTGAACTCGCGGTGCGCGGTGAAGGGTCCGAGTCCATCGTCTATGGAGTCGCCGCCGCGCACGTAGGCGATGTAGAGATAGGACAAGGGCGCCAGTTCGTATCGGTATCGCACTTGGAACCCCAGGCTGCGCAGTCCGAAGTTCTGGATCATGGTGCTTGCCGGTTGGGGCTTTCCACCCGCTCCTGTGTTCCATGCTCGCTTGGCCTTTGCGTCCAGACCGATCGATTCAAGGCGAATGCGCAACTCCTGCCTGTCATCGATCAGCCATTCCGTGCCTGCGTTGAGGGACAGCATGCGCTTGCGATATTCGCCGAGCACGTTCTCCCGTCCGCGCCACAGCAGCCATTCGGGATCGCGATCCACTTCGAGGCCGGTGAAGATCCGTAGGCGATCGCTAGCATGGTATGTCGGTACGAACTCCGCCCGCATCTCACCGCCAGCGAAGTCGCCGACACCCTGGGCCAGGAATCCCGCTCCCGCGTCGAACGACCAAGGGCTGTCACCCTGTCGCGGGCGCGAATGATCGTATGTAGCCCAGAGGCTCGAGCGCATTTCAACTAAGCCATGTCCCCTAGTAGTCAGATCATCTCGCCATGGGCCCCACACGCCAATTTCGAACGCGTCGTTTCCGCCGTTCCGGAGCTGGCCGGTGCGATTGAGCGTCAGGGTGTCCGCGATATGCAATCCGCGATCGGTATATCTCGTGGACACAACGGCGTGCCAGTCCGATGAGCGATAGCGCGAGGCTTCCGGAAAACTGGTGTACCGCCTTGCAAGGTCATATCGAGCAAGGTTGAAATTATTGCGTTCCAGGTAGCCGAAATCGCTCATCTGGAAATCGTCGCCTAGGTGGAGCAGGTAGAGCTGCTGGCGCCATCCTCCTCCCATGTCCCAATCGATGCGCGCTTGCGCGCCGGTGTCGCGCACCTTCTCTCCGCTCTTGGCAACCAGCGAGCCCGCCGCTGCCGTACGTACCGACCATGACGCATTCGGCATCCAGCGATGATCGAATTCGAGGACGCTCGCCTCGCGATCAAGGTTGGGACGGGTGACCCGCGTGATCATCGCACCGACGCCTTGGTGTTCCCAATCCCGTGTCACTCGGGCAGCCTGGAAGTCACGCCCCTCGGCATCGGCTTCGGTCGCGGCGAACAGGCCGAAGTTAAAGCCGGCGCCGCTGCCATTGAGCTTCACGGCGGCGGTGACATCCCCTTGTCCTGTCCCGTCGTCGGATCCTGCACCCACGCGGCGCGTGTACACCAGTCGGCTGCGGCCGTTGTACGCACCGAAAGGGACGTCGAAGAAATTCTGATTCTCGGTGAAAAACGGGCGCTTCTCATTGAAGAAGGTTTCCGTGGCGCTAAAGTTGACGACCAACGCATCGCTTTCGACTTGGCTGAAGTCCGGGTTGATCGATGCGCTGAGCTGGAAGCGCCCGTTCGGCTTCCAGAACACGTCGGCGCCCGCGTCCGCCGCGTATCTGCCGGCCATCAGGTCGCTCACGGCCGCAACATAGGGTGTGACTGCCAGCAGGGTCTGTCGGTACAAGGGGACCTCGATCTTGTTCAGCGCCGACAGGTAGCGCTGTTCGCTGAAACTCACGGCTGGCCACGACGCCCGTTCCCCGGTGGCGCCGATCGTGCGATCCAGCTGGATCCCCAGTGTGCGCCGCCCTCCTTCGCGATCGCGCATCGGCGCAAGGTGCCAGGGAATCAGCATTTCAACCGACCAGCCCGCGTCGTCTTCGCTGGTCGCGTGGCGCCAGTCGCCGTCCCAATCGGCGTTGAACTGGTTTTCGTTCGTGATCGTCAGATCGCCGATGCTGTTGGACAGGTAGACCCTGAAGTCGTAACCGGCCCTGCCATCCCCATCGAAATCCACGTATAGGTTCACCCGATCGGCTTGGGCATTCTGGTCGCGCTGCAAATGTTGGCGCGTGCGAGGAACGCTGGCGGGCTGCGTGTTGCGGAAGCCGACGGCCAATCCCTCCGGCGTCGCCAGGATCCATGCTTCGGTTGGCTGCGGCACGGGCGCGCGGGTGAGCGGTTGCGTCAGGCGGAAGTCCGTGACGTGCTGGGCGCCTTGCCATTCGACAGGATCGATTCGCCCATCAACGCTTATCGCCTGGGCAGTTGGTGCGGAAAGAGCGAGCGCGAGGAATGAAACAACGCAAGGGAATTTCATAGGGGGAATTGAAGGGACGTGTGCGCGCGGGCACCAGACGCGCAAAGGTGGTGCCGCACAAATCTATGTGTGGCGTCCCGGAGCACTCATGCCAATGGGGGTACGTCGGGGCGAAACCACTGCCGACTACACGCGGCTGTCATTCATAGATGATCGCGTCGGCGGCGTGATCGGCGATGAGGTTGAGTTCGATGCCGTGCTCAAGGAATGCCTTGCACCCGGCCAGCACGTAACAGAACCCACCCATCGAGTCGATCGCACTCGAGGCGCGCTCGGCGTCTGTGCCCGTGAACCCGAATGCTGTGATGTTCACCATGGTCGTGTCCGCGCTCTGCGGTGTGAACTCCCACTCCACTGGCGTGGGCCATTCGATGACTATGCGTGCGCCCGGCTCCACGACGAGGACGCGCACGTCTGCCGAAATGCCGTACACGTCCCAGTGCCAGCTGACCACCTTTCCTGGTTCGAGCGGGCCACTGCCGCTAGAGAACCAGAACCTGCGGGTGATCTCCGGATTTACGAAAGCATCGAAGACATCCAACGCGGGCCTGCGAATGAGCATGGATGCGCAAGCGGTTGGCGCCATCTGGTGGATCCGTGGCAGAGCCGGTGCTTCCGGCGGGGTCGACCCAAAAATCGGTCGTTCTCCCATTTCACGCTGTGCACAGGCTGCCCGGTGGGTCCACTTCATCGCGAATGAGGTCATACCAAAACAAGTGGAGTCCAATGGGCGTCTGCAGCACATGCTGATTGGCCTGAGGATGAGCGTCCTAGCAATTCACGCTTGCGGCATCGTCATCGGACAGGACCCGCACATGCAATTCGCCGCACTTACTTTCCGCGTTGCAATTTTCATCATTGTCTGTGCGGCGGTCGCTTCACCTGCGCTGGCAGCTACCAGCGAGGCAAGCGCGCGGAGGGTGTTCGATGAGGCGAACGCGATTTGCATGCGAGATGCCGGCGCGCTCTGGGGGCACTCCCTGTGCGGTCCGATTCTGGTGGTCGACCCCGATGACCGATCCGTGGTTGCCAGCGAACTCGATATCGATCATGTGCTCAAGCC
This sequence comes from Noviluteimonas caseinilytica, assembly GCF_018406605.1. Classification (GTDB taxonomy): domain Bacteria; phylum Pseudomonadota; class Gammaproteobacteria; order Xanthomonadales; family Xanthomonadaceae; genus Noviluteimonas; species Noviluteimonas caseinilytica. The sequence continues at coordinate 2,279,760 of NZ_AP024545.1, forward strand.
GGCTGGTCGCCAATTCGTCGGGGTGCTGCCGGCGTCGGTCATCATTGCGAACACGCCTACGGAGTGGTCCGGGACGCGCTGGACTCAGCTCATCGGCCCGCTCCTTCCTGAGGACGACGCAACCCTGAAGGTTCTCGTCGCGCACGAACTGTTCCACCGCGTCCAGCCAGACTTGGGGTTGGCCCGACCCGAGATGCCGAACCAGCACCTTGACGCTCTCGAGGGTCGCTATCTGCTCCAACTCGAGTGGCGCGCCCTGGCGGGAGCGTTGAAAGCCCGGACGTCGGAAGAACGTCTAGCCACGGTTGCCGACGCGGTTGCCTTTCGAGCGGAGCGGTACCGTATCTATCCCGAAGCGCGGGTCGAGGAAGCCGCGCTGGAGATCAACGAGGGCATTCCCGAGTACACCGGGGTGATGGTGGGTTTAGAGGCGCCTGAGGAACGGGTTGCATACGCGTTGCGCGATCTCAGCAAGTTCGTCGACGCAGCGTCGTTCGTGCGCTCGTTCGCATATGCCACGGGTCCTGCATATGGTTTGCTGCTTGATGGCGCGCAGCCGGGGTGGAGAGGGCAGCTTGGGTCGGGTCAAAGCCTCGACCAGATCCTCTCTACGGCCCTGAAGTTGAAGTCCCTTGAGCGGCGCACGATTGCTGCGCGGACCGCGCAATACGACGACGGTTCGTTGCGCGCGACCGAGGAAACACGCGAGCAAGGTCGACTGGCGGAGATCAAAACCCTCGAGGATCGACTGGTCGATGGTCCGGTCCTGAAGCTGCCGCTCGCTCGGACCAAGTACCAATTCAATCCCCAAACCCTGAAACCGCTCGGCGTGCATGGCACCGTGTACCCGACCATGAGGCTTACCGATGCGTGGGGTTCCTTGGAGGTCGAAGACGGAGGCGCCCTGGTTAACGGCGACACCAAGGTTGCATTTGTCTCGGCCGCTGGGATTGATGCCGTGGCGCTGCGTGGCAACGGCTGGAAGCTGGTCCTGAATCCGGGATGGAAAGTGGCGTCCGGCCCCCGCGAAGGCGACTACCAGGTTTCACCTGTCGCTGAGGCACCCTAGGTGGTGCTTGTTCTCGAAGGACATTGCAACCCGGTTGTTTTGCCAACGACCCCGTGGCGCTGGTCGAACGGAATCTAGAACGGGATGACTTCGTGCGCATGCGGGTCATCAAGACGCCGACGTCCGACTCAATGAAGGAGGCATCAACATGAGTTCTGCTGCAATACGTTATCGCATCGACGCCATCAATCTGACTTCGGTCTCAGCACTGACCGCAGTGTTCGCCCTTGTTCTTGGACTGACACTTTGGCGTCTGGATGGCTCGACGCGAAGCATTGCATGCGCGGCGTCTGCGGCTTTGTTCGCGCTGATCATTGGCACATGCGCAATTGCTTCGTCTCGCTGGCCGGGACGGAGATTCGCGTAGGGGCAGGTTTCTATCGATGCACGATTGCGCTCGAATCGATCGAAGGCTTCTCGCGCGCTCCGGATCGACTGGCGTTGCGGTGGAGGAAGAACGGAATACGACTGCCCGGCTTCGCCTTGGGATGGTTCGTCGCGAAGGATGGGAGCACCGTTTTCGTGGCCGCAGGCCGCGCTCGAAGTGCTGTGCGATTGCAGTTGCGAGGCGACTTTGATTTGGTGATCGGGGTCGACGACCCGGATCGACTCATCGCCGACATCGAAAGTCAATCCGCTCGACCAGGTAAATCGCCAAGCCCTTGAACGCCAAAACGTAATAGACACGCGGTGCATCGCCGCACAAGCGAAGGCTATCCCGGGAACGACCCGTCGCGGAGGCGACTTTGGCCAACCTGTGCAAGCGAGTGGTTGCGACCGAAGGCCACGTTGGCGTTGACCGCGCTACTCGTCTGAGTTCGTTGCCAGCAAGTTTTTCGACCAGGCTCGAGGCGCAGCTTATTGTGACTAACGCGTCTCGAGCGCGCGATATCCCGCCGGCGTGACTGTGAGGACCCTTGTGTCCTCGCGAGATGACACCCACCGGCGACGCAAGCACAACGCGAGCAGGCTTGCCCCGACTTGGCCCGCCAGATGCGGACGACGTTCGCTCCAGTCCATGCAGGGTCGCACGACGTGCCTGCGCGACCCGCGATCAGGCGGGTCGATGCCCAGTCCCACCAACGCCCGTTCGCCGACGTCGGTCAGCGTCCAATCGGCTTGCCCAGCGTCGATCCAGCCGCATGCGATGCATCGGTTGGCGAATCGCACTGCCACTTCGCCCGCCATGTGGTCGTAGCACGACCTGGCATGGCGGAGCTCCGTGTCGGCCGGCCCCAGTCGATGTGTTCGCGCTGGTGCGATCGACATCAGCGACTCAAGCGCGCACGCGACGTCCGCCGATGCAAGCTGGTGGTAGCGGTGTCGCCCTTGCCGTTGGACGGCAACGAGGCCGCCCTCCACCAGTTTCGCAAGGTGCGCACTTGCGGTCTGCGGAGTGATGTTTGCGACACGCGCCAGCTCGCCGGCAGTACGGCACCTGTCGTCCATGAGCGCTGCAAGCATGAGCGCGCGTGCGGGTTCGCCGATCAGTGATGCGATCCTGGCAAGCGGAGGGCTGGTGACCATGATTCGATACGTGCCGAAACATCGGTGAAGGTGCGAAGGATAGCGTAGCCGAACAAAAGCGAGGCTATCGCAATGCATCGACGAGAGTTGCTGAAGTGGGCGGGTATGGGCGCTGCTGCGTGGGCTACCGGTGCGCAAAGCAAGGGCACCATGCAGGCTGCGGAGGAATCGCACGTCGCGTCATGGTCCAGTGGCGGCGAGCGACTGGATCTTGCCTTGTTCAGGCGGCGCGGCCGCGGCCCTGCTGTTGTGTACGTGCATGGTGCAACGTTTCCATCGGCCCTTGCGGTGGGCTGGCGCATGCATGGCCGCTCCTGGCTGGACCAGTTGCACGCCGCGGGATTCGATGCCTGGGCGTTTGACTTCGCCGGTTACGGTGCTTCGTCGCGTCCCGCGGCGTTCGCGCGGCCAGCCGATGTTTCCCCGCCGTTTGGCGATTCCGTCGCGGCCGCGTCGCAACTCCAGCATGTGCTGGCGTACGTCCGGCGCTTGCGACCGGATGCGCCCATCCATGTGGTCGCGCACTCTTGGGGCACATTGCCCGCGCAACGCGTCGCGATCGAGCACACGGATCTGATGCAGCGCCTCGTCCTGTTCGGGCCGGTCGTGACCCGTGCCGGCAAGCGTGAAGCGCCTGTCGATCATGCATGGCACCTCGTCACCTCGGAGATGCAGCGACCGCGCCACCGCACGGGGCTTCCGCTTTCGGAACCGACGCCCGTCGGAGCGGACGAGCTTGAGCGCTGGTGTACGGCCTACCAGGCGACGGATCACGATGCGCCCACCAGGTCGCCGAGCGCGGTAAAAGTGCCCAGCGGGCCGGCCGCCGACGTCGCGCGCGCATGGTCGGGCGAGCGCCTGGTGGACAGCGGCCACCTGCTGCAGCCGACATTGATCGTGCGGGGCGAATGGGACCACGTCACGACCGACCAGGACGCCAGGGCGTTGTTCGATGCCCTAGGCACGCACGCCAAGCGCGACGTCAAAATTTCAGGTGGTAACCATTGGCTGCACCTGCAGCCGCGGCGAACCGTGCTCTGGGACGAGACCACCCTGTTCCTCGGAGGAAGCTGATGCTTGCAGTCATTTTCGAAGTTGAGTTCGCCGACGATGCGAGCCGTGAAGCCTACGTGCGCATCGCGGCCGCGCTGCGCCCAAAGGTCGAAGAGGTGCCCGGATTCGCGGGCGTCGAACGATTCCAGAGCATCGCCGATCCTCGACGCTACCTCTCACTCTCGTTCTGGGAGGACGAAGCGGCGATCGATCGCTGGCGCGAAGACCACGACCACGCGGCGGCGCAAGTGATAGGCAGCGACACGCTCTTCAGCCAGTGGCGGACGAGCGTGGTACGGGTCGTGCGCAGCAGGTCCAAGGCAGACCGTGCGCGAGCGGAGGCCACTCATGCATCTGCGATGAAGTGCACGCACTCCACGCGGAACCCTTCACGCACGTAGAAGCGATGCGCATCGGTCCGCGTCAAACGCGAGATCAACTGCAGTTCCTCGCAGCCCAGGCGGCGGGCTTCCTGCTTGAGCCAACTAATCATGCGAGCGCCACATCCGCGCGAACGCGCGGCAGCATCGGTGACCAGGTCGTCGACCACGAGGATGCGCCCGCGGTACAACATCGTGATCACTCGATAGCCGGCCACGCATCGGACGGCGCCTTCATCTAGCAGCGTGGCCAGGCGGAAGCCCTCGTTGTCCATGAGTGATCGCACCAGAGACTCGAAATCTGCGCGCGCCAGGTTCGGGCGCAACTGATTCATGACCTCGAAAGCGGCGTAGATCTCGGCGTCAGTGAGCGCAATCGAGATTGTTGTGCTGTGCACGGCGGCGTCTCGGGGCATGTGCTCGACAACTTCCGAGGCATGCTTCACTTTGCGTACCAAAGAAAAAGGGGCCCGGAGACACACCGGGCCCCCCGGGGGGTTCCACATCCGGGGAGGGATGGGAGGAGAGATTGTCGATGCCGCGCCAATGGAATTCGCATCCATTAAAGGACGCGCGCGCGCACACCAATTTGTGCAGCCATCAGATAGTGCTGTCGCCGCGCAGATGAGGAGTCGGCGACTTGATGCGGATCTCTGCATCTGGCCATCACGCATCTTGGTTTCAAAAAAAAGGCCCGGAGTTCATCCGGGCCGTAAAGGGGTTCCACATCCAGGCGGGGACGGGAGTGTCATTGTCATCCTGCCTCCGGTATGCGCTGCGTCCAATTGAGCGTGTCCGCGTGCGCACCAATTCCGGGATGGACGGCGACACCTGTCGCCGTCCGTCCCGTACAGGTCAGAAGTCGTACTGGACCATGAAGCGCACCGAGCGCGGCGCTTGGAAGGACGCCGGTGTCAGGTAGGTGTCCAAGGGCAAGCCCGAAGGATTGTCTTCGGCAATTTCGTTCACTGAGGTCACCTTCTGCGAGTTCAGCACATTGAAGACGTCGACCTTGAACTGCAGTCCGTGCATCCATGCCGGACGGTATGCAACGTTGATATCCAGGTCGTTCGTCCAGGGCAATCGGCCGGACGTGCCACGCGGGCGGCGCGCAACTGGTCCGAATCCGCCAGCCGGTGTAGTGCCGCAGCGCGCGAACGAAGAGCCATACGGATGAACTCCGCCGGGGACAAGCCACGGAGTCAGGATGCCGAAGCAATTGACCGGGCGACCGGACTGCACAAGCACGTTCGCGCCGATGGACCACTCATCGTTGACTTCGAAGTTGCCGAACACCTTCAAGGTATGGCGTCGGTCATTCGGGAGGTAGCCGTAAGTATCCACAGTGAGTTCGCGATAGTCGAAGTCCTGCGTGATGCCTGTGTTTGCCTGGCCGATGTCCGACTTCACGCCGCCTTCGGTGTTGCCCTTCGACTTGGCGTAGGTGTACGAACCTTGGAGGAAGAACTTGTCCCAATTGCCGTCGAAGAAGAACTCCACCGCCGAGTACGTGCGTTTCGCCTTCGGGCTCAATCTGTCGCCCGCGACGTTGACAGGCGTCAAGTTGCCATCGCCATATAGGTCGGTAAGGAACACGGCGTCGTCGCCGGGGTTGAACAAGCGGCAATATGGGAAGCCAGCGTTCGGCTGTGCGGATGCACGACCAGCCCCGTCAACCCAGTCACCAGTGGTCGGGTTGAATGTGAACCCGGCGGAATCCAGAATGGCAGTGTAGTCGCAGTTGTCATCGATCGCGGCTTTGAGGTCGCGGTAGATGCCGCGAACACCCAATGTAAAATGTTCACTCAGCGTCTTTTGCAAGCCGAGGATGTATTCATCCTGATACATCGGCTTCAGATCCTGCGCAGCCACCGTCCGGTTGTTCTTCGCTGAACCGAATTCACCGTTGATATAGGAAAAGGGTGTGTTCGGACGGCCGAGCGGCGCGCCGGTGAACGGATCTACTCCGGTGAAGGCAGTAGTGAGACGCTGTTGGAATAGGGACGCGCTTGCAGCACGCGTGGCGACGTCGGAGGTCAGCGGGAGCGCGTAGCGGCCAGCATTGCCGAAGACCTTGAAGGTCGAGTCTCCGTCTACGTCCCACGAGAAGCCCAGGCGCGGTCCGAACTGGTTGTCGATCTTGACGAAGGTCTTGCCGAAACCATCGCGGTTGTCAAAGGTATCCCATCGCCCACCGATGTAAGCGACGAAATTGTCCGTGACGTTCCAGCTGTCCTGAACATACAGAGCGTGCTGCTTGACTTCGTTCTTCGTCCCCTGGTTGATGACGCGCTCACGCACCTGATCGACCCCAGAGCGATTCACGGAATAGCGGAACTGGCGCCCGCCTTCGATCGAGGTACCTGCGATCGAGGTGTAATCGTCCTGATCGTAGCCGAAGCGAACCAGGTGGTCGCCAAGCTGCCATTCGGCATCGACGCGGAACTGATCGCGCGTGTCCTTCGAGTCGGCCCGCGGCAGTGCACCGGCGGTGATATTGCACTGGCTCGCGTACTCGCCGGTGACCTGCCGCCGCGACAGCGGACGGATGTCGAGGACGACCGGGCAACCGTTGGCGGGTGCATTGAGGCTGCCGCTATAGCGCACGTCCGTGCCGTCCGCGTACAGCAGGTGCTGGCCGCGCGAGAACTCGCCGTGACCGTAGAGCGCCGATAGCGTGAATGAATCGGTAAGGTAGCCCGTATATTTGAGGACGTAGTTGGTGCCACCTTGGGTCTGGTACGACGTGCCGCGCTTGTTCAGGCGATTCAGGATGCCGATTGTATTGCTGTAAACATCCGTCTCCGTCTTTTGCTTGTCGGAAAAGGCCGTGAGCTCAAACAGGTGTTGCTCGGTGATGTTCCAGTCCATCTTCAAGAGCCACGCGGGAGTCTCGACGACCTGGGTGGAGTTGGTGGGAGACTGGACGATGCCCCAGGCGTCGGCCCCCTGCCGGCGGTAGCTCACCAATCCGTAGGCGAACACCTTGTCCTCGATCAGCGCGCCGCTGGCCCAGACGCTCCCGACGACGTTGTAGGTCGAGTCCTTGCTGTTGTCCTGGCGAAGCTGGCCCATGGTGCAGACGACGAAAGGTGCAGGACCGCAGGCCAGGGGATTCGACAGGTAGGTGTTCTTTGTATCTTCGGTGAGCGCCTTGGGCGACCAGAACACATTGCCGCCTGCGTGGAAATCGTTCGTACCACGCTTGGTGATCTGGTTGACCACGCCGCCGAGCGAACGGCCGAATTCGGCGCCGTAACCACCAGTCTTGATCTGCTGCTCGGCAATCGCCTCAAAGGGCACGTTCGAGAAGTTCAGGCTGCGGAACGAGTTGGTGATGTTGAAGCCGTTGACGTAGTACTGGTTTTCGGCGACGGACGAACCGCCGAACGAAGCCAGGTTGCCGAACGCCGCGTCGCCGCGGACGGTACCCGGCGCCAGCAGCGCGACGCTGGTGGTGTCACGGGCGACCGGGATCTTCGCGATCTGCTCGGACGTCAGGATGGTGGTGGACTCGACCGATGAGACGTCGATCGGGTTGACCGCGCCGGAACCGACGACGGTGACCGTGTCCAGCGCCGCAGCGCTGTTGCCGGGGGCCACGAAATCTACCGCGGACGCAGTGCCGACGCTCACGTTGACCTGACGAGCATTGTCGCCATTTCGAGTCACGGTGTACCGGCCGATCGGCAGCTGCGAGACGCGGAACGCACCGTCGCTATCAACTGTGATCGTGCGCGTGAATCCAGTCGCGGGGTTTGAAACCGTAATCGTGTCGCCCGAGGCCGCGTGGCCGGAAATGGCACCCGCAGTATTGGTCTGGGCTTGGGCCACCGTCGCAAGCGCGAACGACAACGAGAGGGCCAGCGCGCACTTGCGCTGGAGGGAAGGTTGGTTCTTGGTCACAGCAACTCCTGCATGGAATTGGAAGACCCTTGGGCAACAAGGGGAAGTACTGTGCACTTCGTCGGCAATCATTAATTTTTCGTCAGGACGCTTGATGTCCGATTTCGTGCGTGCAGGGCAATGCCATTTCAGTGCGACGTGCTGGCGCATTGCGCGGCAAGGCCAATCGGTGCCGGTGGAGCAAGTCCATTCGCGATGCGCGGGACGACGCAGCGCCCTAGGCTTGGCGCTGGATTGTTCAGGATTCGATGGATGCGAACTCCGTTCCGCGGCCGACAAGCGCTGTGCAGGTGCATTTCGTCGGTCGATGTCGCCATGGTGGGAATCGGTTGTTTCGTTGTGGTCGCAGCTGCGTTGCACGGCCTGCGCAGCGACCTCGACTGGTCGGTTACGCCACTGAGCTTCTACCTTGTGGGCGCGCACGGTGCCTGGCTCAAGGCCGCATACCTCGGGTTGGCACTGTCGATCGCGATCATCGGCGTGCGATTCCGCACGGCGATGCAAGCGGGGAGAGGCAGTTCGCTGGCCCCGTGGCTGTTCGGCATCGCCGCGCTCGCACTGGCCGTGACGGCCCTGGCCGAAACACACATCTCGGGCCATCCATGGACGCTCCCCGGTCGCGTGCATGCCGTCGCAGCGCCCATGGCCTTCCTGGCGGTGACGCTGGCGATGGTGATGCAATCCTGGCGCATGCGAAGCGATCCGCACTGGCTGCATCGCTATCCCCTCGCGTTCGCGCTAGCCCTGGTGTGTTTCGCCGGACTCTGGCTCCACGCGTTCGGGCTGGATTGGCCCCGCGGCGTGTCGCAGCGGTGCCTGATCCTCCTCATCGTCGCCTGGCTCGCGATCGCGGGCAGGTGGCTGCGCTGTACCGCTCCCTAGCACCTCCGTTCCCCAACTACCAACAGGTACTGACTCCATGCAACTTCGGAATACCAAGTTCGCGCGCCGGCTGAAGAGTGCAACCTTGATTCTCGTCCTCACGGTTGGCGTCGGGTTCGGCGCGGTGCAGCACCTCCACGCGCAATCCATCGATTGGTGGAAGCCAACCGCGACCCAACGCATTGCATTGCACTGGGTCCTCGAAGGAGCGCTGGACGTCACCAGTCCGACGCAAATGGGGCTGCGAGACATGAATGGAAATGCGCTGCCGGAACCGAACGTGTACGACATCGACGGGGAAATGAACTCCGCCGCCACCGTCGCCTACCTTCACGGCAAGGGGAAGAAGGTCATCTGCTACTTCGACGCGGGCGTGTACGAGTCCTATCGCACCGATGCCTATCGCTTCCAGGCGCTGTCGCCCCGGATCTGGGGTAACGCGGATGAGGGCTGGAACGACTCGTTCTGGCTCGATGTTCGCCGCGTGGACGAGCTCGAGCCGATCATGAAAGCGCGCATGCAGGTCTGCAAAGACAAGGGCTTCGATGCCATCGAACCCGACGAGATCGATGGTTGGGAGAACGACACCGGCTTTCCGATCACCTACCAGGACCAGTTGAACTACAACAAGGCGTTGGCGCGGTGGGCGCACGAGCTTGGCCTTTCCATCGGCCAGAAGGGCGACCTCATCCAGGTGCGCGACCTGGTCGATGACTTCGACTGGACGTTGAACGAAGAGTGCTTCCAGTACAACGAGTGCACGAACCCGTACGACCCCTATCTCGACGACGAGGTGCCCGGCCTGCAGCTGTATGTGCAACGGAACAAGGCCGTGTTCATCGCGGAGTACAAGGGCTACACGAGCACGAAGTGGAACAG